>JABIRL010000344.1 GCA_018667855.1 Rhodospirillaceae bacterium | reverse complement strand
GAAATTAAAAGAAGAAGGCGCAACGCCCACGGGGCCGCCCGCTGGTCATACGCTCGACGACCATGAAATGGGAGACGTCTTCTTCCACGAGCATGGCCCGGATGCCGATCATGATCATGATGCGGATTTTGACGGCCCGATTGAGGAGAACCCCCTTTGGATCGCGGACAATGTTCGTTTGACCAGCGTCGGTATCGATGTGGGTTCGTCGGGGACCCAGGTAATTTTTTCGCGGCTGCATCTGCGCCGGATGGCGGAGGACATGTCCAGCCGCTACTTCGTGGTCAATCGTGAGACCCTGTTCCAATCGCCGGTCGCCCTGACGCCTTATGAGAGCGAAACCCGGATATCGGACGAGGCGCTTGGCCGCATTCTTGATGATGCCTATGAGGCGGCTGGCCTCAGTCCCGACGATATCGACGCAGGCGCCGTAATCCTGACCGGCGAAGCTTTGCGCCGGGAGAATTCGCAGGCCATTGCGGCGACGGTGTCTCAGAAGGGTGGGGACTTTGTCTGCGCCACCGCCGGGCACCATATGGAAAGTATGCTGGCGGCCTTCGGCTCCGGTGCGGCCAAGGCGTCGCAGGATGGTGAAAAGCGTATTCTGAATGTGGATATCGGCGGCGGGACGGCGAAGCTGGCGATCCTGGAAGAGGGGCAGGTCAAGGTAACCGCCGCAGTTCATGTGGGCGGCCGTTTGCAGGTGGTTGACGAAAGCGGTGTCATTGTCCGGCTTGATCCGGCCGGCCGCACCCATGCCGCCCGCGCCGGTTTCGACTGGGCCATTGGCGACAAGGTGACGTCGGAGGACCTTGATAAGGTTGCCGACGGTATGGCGGCGACACTCATCGACGCGCTGGTAGCACGTCCGATCCCGCCGGAAATCGAGAATTTTTATTTGACCGATCCCATCGTCGATTGGGGGCGGATTGACGGTGTGATGTTCTCCGGCGGCGTGGCGGAATACGTGTACAAACGCGAGGATCGCGATTTCGGCGATTTGGGCCTGCGGCTGGGGCACGCCATTGCGCGCAGGCTGGCGGCCGGCGCTTTACCGTGGCCGATGCTGCCCGCCGGCGAGTGTATCCGCGCGACAGCGCTTGGTGCGTCGGAATATTCCGTCCAGCTGTCGGGGAACACGTGCTTTATCTCCAATCAGGGAGAGCTGCTGCCGCGCCGCAACCTGCAGGTCATCCAGCCACCCTATGAATGCCCTGAGGAGATCGTACCCGAGGAAGTGGCGCAGGCCGTCAAAGCCCATCGCCGGGCATTCGAGGTGGATAATGACGACCGCGAAATCGCGCTGTCGTTTCACTGGAAAGGTATGCCTGAATACGGGCGTATGCACGCCTTTGCCAAGGGGCTGCTACTTGGCCTCGACGACATGATCGCGGCCGGTAAGCCCCTCTTCATCGTGCTTGATGGCGATATTGCCCAATCTTTGGGTCATATTCTCAAAGATGAACTTGAGGTGCCCGTTGCTGTGCTGGTGATTGACGGGGTGGTGCTTTGGGACTTCGACTATATTGATCTGGGTAAGATTCGATTGCCGTCACGGACGGTCCCGGTGACCATCAAGTCGCTGGTGTTCTCCGACGATCCGCGGTCAGGCCAAAGGTTGGACCACGATCACGGCCATTCCCATGATCATGGGGATGGGCATCATCACCATCATGGTGATCATGCGCACAGCCACGACCATGCTCCGGTTCATAAGGCCGATCCGGACCAGGCCTAAAGCGGCTTTGACCATGGCCAGGCGAGGGGTGAAGGGCATAATGGCACTGCCGTTTCTCTTGGCACCGGCGGGAAAATGAGTATAAAAATCGTGTCAGAGATTGATCGCCAGACACATCGCCAGACACAATGGCACGGGCGTTCGAACCATATAAACTAGGAGAGGCTATCAATGCCAGACGACGGAAGTAAGCCAGGCGACGACGGTTCAAAGACCGCAATCGTATCCGATGAAATGGCGAAGAAATTCGCCACTGAAAAGGAAACGCCCTACACCCGCTGGGTTAAGAACGAAGGTCTGGACATCATCAGTTCGATTTACGTGAAAAATCTGTACACGGTCGAGCTGAAGCCGTGGGCCCGGCGCGAGGGTAAAGGCGTCTATCTCAACCATGATGCATCCCGCACCACCAACGATTGCTATGTGTGCGAGATCGATCCCGGCAAGAAGCTGGCGCCGCAGCGCATGGTGTTTGAGGAAATGATCATGATCCTGTCGGGCCGCGGCTCGACCAGCGTGTGGAACGATAAGGGCGACCGCATTACTTTCGAATGGGGCCCGGGGGCGCTGTTTGCCATCCCGCTCAATTGCTGGCATCAGCATTTCAATGCATCGGGTAAGGATCCCGCCCGTTTCGTTGCCGTTACCAACGCGCCGCCGATGATCAATGTCTATGAGGACCCCGAGTTCGTTTTCAATACCGCCTATGATTTCAAGGGCCGGTTCAACGGCGAGCCCGATTACTTTGCGGCCAAGTCCGAGACCAATGGCTTCAAGCTGGAAACCAATTTCGTGCCGGACGCCGTCAATCTGCCGTTGATTACGGCGAAGGAGCGCGGTGCCGGTGGCGGCCATATCCGGTTCAACTTCGCCAAGAGTTCCATGAATGCGCATATCTCCCAGTTCCCCATCGGGACCTACAAGAAGGGCCATCGGCATGGCCCCGGCGCGCACGTCATCATCCTGTCGGGCGAGGGGTATTCGTTGATGTGGCCGGATGGTGAAGAGCCCCGCCACTACCCGTGGGAAGTGGGTACCATGATCGTGCCGCCAAATATGTGGTGGCATCAGCACTTCAACACCGGTACGACGCCGTCGCGTTATCTCGCGTTCAAGTATGAGGGGGTGGCGGTGCGAAACGCACAGGGCGTTCCCAAGGCCTGGATTTCGGCCCGGATTGGTGGCGATCAGATCGACTACGCGGATGAAAGCCAGGCCGTTCGGTCGCAGTTTACCGAGGCATTGGACCAGCACGATCTGAAACACGATATGGACCAGTTCTACGAGGCTGAAAAGCCTGATCTGCCACCCAAGCCAGCGGCGGCGGCGGCGGAGTAGGATGCAGTCAAACGGGCGGGGCT
>JABIRL010000342.1 GCA_018667855.1 Rhodospirillaceae bacterium | reverse complement strand
TGACCAGGGCATCCGGCTCCCAACTGTCCCACAGCTTGTAACAGACCTGCATATATTCTTCGGCCCGTTGGTAGCGCTCTTCCTTCGACAGTTCCTCGGTCATATTGAACTGCGCGGCGGCGTTGCGGCCATAACTGGCGACCACGTTCCAGGCCACCCGCCCCTCGCTCAAATGATCCAGCGTGGCCATGGTCCGCGCCGTGATGTAGGGCGGTACATAGGTGGTGGACATGGAAATACCCACGCCCAGCCCTTTCGAGGCGCGGGTCAGTATGGGGACCAGGGGGGCGGGGTCGTGCAAGGGGAACTGGATGGCGTAACGCACGGTCGCATCCATGCCGCCCTCGAACACATCATAGACGCCATACATATCGGCAAAGAACAGCATGTCGATACAGCCCCGGTCCAGGGTCCGGGCCAGATGTTCCCAAAAAGCCGGCTGGGCATAATTGAAGCCCCGATAGGCGCGCGGCAGGCTCCAGGCGCCGATGGAGTGCTGGCTGGGCCCGTGGCCCAGCACAAACGCCAGATGCATGTTCGGCACCATCGGAAGCGGTATGGCTCAGGCGGCGCCGTTCATGATCAGTTCAATCTGATCCTCGGGCACGTAGGTGTAGGAGCCGGGCCGGAAGTCGAAGCCCAGATCGCCCAGCAATCTCTTCTGACGCGGTGAACAGCGCTCCGCCACCTCGGCCACCATGGCGTAATCATAGGGGCGCATGAACTGCTGGCAGTAATTGTACAGCAAGGTCTTGCGCGCCCGGCCGGAGATATTCTGGCTGGGTCCATGCCACAGGGAGTGGGAAAACAGAACGCAGTCGCCGGCCTTGCCCATCAGCGGCACGGCGCCAGGTGTTTTCGGCGTCACCACCGGTTCGTCCAGTTCCGGGAAGGGCCGCATGTGGCTGCCGGGAAAGACCGTGAAGTTGGCGGCATCTTCTTCCGTCACGTCCGTCAACAGATACAGCGCCTTCATGGCCAGGGGCCGGGAGGTTTCGGTAACCCGGATGCGGCGCAGGCCCTCACCGCCGTCGGTGTGGGTATAGCCCTCGAATTCAGTGGTTGAGGCGCGCACGATGGCCTGGGACATGGAGAACGCCAGATAAGGCCCCATGATGTCGACCACCAGGTCGAACACGCCGGGACGATCGATCAGATCAATAAAACACTGGTGGTAGGACAGCAGATCCCGCCGGTCCATGAAGCTTTCGGGATCCGGGTCGCCATGTTCGACCCAGCCATAGTGGCCGCGCTGCAGATTGGTTGGCTCCCAACCGGGACTGGCCCGCAGATTGTCAATCTCGGCCGCATGGAAGGCGACCTCGTCTGGGTCGAATGCACCTTCCAGGACAAAATAACCGTCGATGTCCCAGGCACGGCGTTGTTCCTTGGTCATTGTCAGCACGATGGTTCCTCCATGTTCTTCCGACGTTCGTGCCAAAGCATTTCCGAATTGGAAATGCTCTGAATCTTTAAGAATAGAGCAATTTTTCCAACCACTTAGAATCGCCCAAGTTGGTTTGGGCGATTCACATTAAATCGGAATTGCTCTAGAATAGCATCAGGCGGCCAATCGTCGCCAGATGTTCAATCAGAGAGGTCTCCAATGCCCTTTACCGCCAAATACGCCTTCATGGTCAGCATGGATGTCCAGGCCGACAAAGAGGATCTGTTCAATGAAGTTTACGACCAGGAACATATTCCGGCTCTGCTGGAGGTCGATGGCGTGGTTGCCGTCTCGCGCCTGAAAACCGTGCCCGCGACCTTGAGCATGGGCGGGGAGGAGCTGGCCATAACCGGCGAGGGCATGCCCCATTATATCGCGATCTATGAAGTGGACAGTCCCGATGTGCTGAACAGCCCGGCCTGGGCCGAGGCGGTGGAGGCCGGCCGCTGGGCCGGTCAGGTGCGCCCCTTCACCACCAATCGCCAGCACGTCATGCGCAAGTTGTTATGATCCGGTCATCGGACTACAGGACGATAAGTAGTATTGCAACGGCATAAATTGACAGTAACGTGCAACAACCTATGATGACGGTATAAAAAAATAATACACTGCATATAGGGAGCTGGTTACGATGGGTAAGCTTGCACGTACTTCGATCATGATATCGGCTATGTTGTCCTTTCTGGTGCTGACATCGGCCTGTCAAACAACGGATTCACAAAAAGACACCGGCGCCGCGGTGGGCCTGATCATCGGCGGCATTGCAGGCGCCTTGATCGGCAGCCGCAGCGGCGGGGCGCAACTTGGCGCGGCGCTGGGCGGTATCGCCGGCAGTGTCGCGGGCGCGATGATTGGTGCTAAGCTGGACGAGGCTGACAGGATCGCGGCGGATGAAGCCAGGACGACCGCCCTGGCCGCGACCACGGGGGATCGTGTCGAATGGCGGAGCGAGGAAAATACCTCCGTCCACGGCTATGCCACGCCGGTCAATAACCAGATCGAGAGGGCGGGCAAGACATGCAGGACGGTTACCCAGGTCGCCTATATCGAAGGCCGGGAAATAGAAGAGACGACGGAATATTGCCGGGTCGGCAGTTCCGGGCGATGGGTCCAAGGCTGACAGTACTGGTTGTTGCGGCGGCGGGCTTTCTTTCCCTTGGCGCCATCGGCGAGGCACGGGCACTGACTTTCAAGGTGGACCGCCACGACGGTCAGCGTGTGTTGGTCGCCCAGGGCAAGATCGCCCAGGGTGATGCCCGCACTTTGCGCGAGTGGCTGCGCAAAGATCCGGACATTCAGGAAATTCTTTTCAATTCCCCCGGCGGCATCTTCAAGGAAGGCATTAAAATAGGCCGTACCCTGCGTGATCTGGACCGGGTCACCCGGGTACCGGGCAAGGCGATGTGCGCCAGCGCCTGCGTCTGGGCCTTCATGGGAGGGGTCTTGCGGTTCGCGGACGAGGACGCCAAACTTGGCGTTCATATGGCGACCCAAATCAACGACAAGGGGACCATCGGCAAGGTGAAGGACATTTTGGCGCGCCGCTCAAAAATACCGATCGATACCCGCATGCGCCAGGTTATCACCACGATCGAACAGGCCGCCGCCAAGGTGGTGGCCGACAAGGCGGAGCATCTGGTCCGCATGGGCGTGTCCCTGCGCCTGCTGGCGCCCGGCCTCGACACCGACCAAGCAAAAGTCTACTGGCTCTCCCACAAGGAATTAAAATCCTTCAATCTGATCAACTCGCGATGATATCGCGCTGCAGGCGATGAATGTGCGAACCAGTGGGTCATCATCGTGTTACTCCCCGTTCGAACCCCATATTGCAAGGCCAACAACAAAAGGAGGGCCGGTCTGGGTGTTGTATTCTTACGCTTTGACCCCAGTAGCGACCTTCCTATTGGGGCATACGAACGGTCCGCGTCTGGTCCGGAAGGGACAGGCAAAGAAGGCGGCCCTCGATCTAGAGAGCCGCCTTCCCGTTGCCTGTTTAAGGTTTGCCTAAATCAAACTGCAAAAATTGGAATCAATTTTGTGCAGATAATTTGATCTATTCTACGAGTTTAGAGCAACTTGCCTACGTTCGAATGAACGCAGGTTGCTCTAAGCGAAGAACTCGCCTTCGGCGGGGTCGTCCTGAAAATCGGATGCATTGTCCGCGGCGAAGACCATTTCCATGAGATCGCCGGTTTCGGAGGTGCCGTCCGGGCCATCGAGCACGGCGTCGAGGCTCGCCGACATGGCATCCAGATTGACGGTCGAGATTTCCAGGGCGCTGTCGTAGATGTCCTGGACACTTAACTCGGAGCCATCTCCCATCCGAAGGGTTTCAACCATGCTGCCGTTGGCGAGATCGATGGTGACGTCGCCCAGCTGATTTCCCCCTTCGGAAAACATCAGGTTGAGGAAGGAGCCGTCATCGCCCTTGGTTGCTTGGATGTCGATGTTGCTCCAGTCGGCCACATCACCGTTAACCTGCAGGACGTCCGAGCCGCCAAGATCGACAATCGCATCGGAACCATCGCCCAGATTGAAGGTATAGGTCTCGTTTCCGGCGCCGCCCGCCAGCACGTCATTTCCCGCGCCGCCGTCGAGCTGGTTGTCAATACCCGTGGAAACCAGCGTGTCGTTACCGGCACCGCCATCGAGAGTATTGGCCAGCCCACCGCTCTGGATCTTGTCGTCGCCAGATCCGCCGTCGAACTGGTTGAGCATAAGGCTGAAGGGACTGGAATTATCGTCGGCGACAATGGTGTCGTTTCCCGCGCCGCCATCGACGGTGTTGAAATTGCCGGAACCGTTGAAGTGGATGGCATCGTTACCGTCACCGCCGTTGACTGTATTGTAGCCACTATAGTTGTCGAAAACGATGCTATCGCTGCCCGCGCCGCCATCTACGATGTTGCCGAAATCATCGGCCGTGATGAAATCATTGCCGGCGCCGCCGTTGATGGTGTCACTGCCTTCGCCGCCGATCAGGATATCACTGCCGGAGCCACCGTTCAGCACATCGTCGCCGTCGCCGGCATTGAGGACATTGCCTTCACCGCTGGAACTCAGGACGTCGTTCCCGTCACCGGTCAAGACCGTGTTCGCGGTGCCGTAGACGTTGACAGTATTGTTGCCTTCCAAATCCGTAACGTGCTGCCAGTAACCGGATGCCGATACGGTGTCGTCGCCCGCGCCGCCGTCGATATGGGAGCCCGTGCCGTAGTGGGCGGTGATGTCGTCGTTGCCGTCGCCACCCTGAACGGAGTTGTAATGACCGCCGACCGTGATGCTGTCGTCGCCGGCCCCGCCATCAAGGGTATTGACGCCGTCGTAAGCGCTCAGAACATCATTGCCCTCGCCGCCATTGAGTGTGTTGAACTGGCCACTGGCGGCGATCGCGTCGTTGCCCGCCTCGCCGTCGAGGACGTTGCTGCTGCCGAAGGCCGTGATGGCGTCGTCGCCGGCACCGCCATTGATGACGTCGCTGCCCCAGCCGCCGATCAGCGTATCGTCGCCGCTGCTGCCGGTCAGACTGTCGTTGCCGTCACCGCCGTCAAGCGTGTTGCCGCCGACTATGGCCGTCAGCACATCCGCGCCGGCACCGCCGTTCAATACATTGCCCTGGCCACCCTCGGCGGTCAGCACATCGCTGCCCTCGCCGCCATTGAGGGTGTTGTTGGCCGAGCCGGCCTTCGTGATAAGCGTATCATTGTCGGCATCACCGTTAGCCGTGGCGTTTATGCCGTAGACATCAATGAGATCTTCACCTTCCCCGGCGTTCGCTGTGTTCATATCACCGGCCACCGCAATATGGTCGTTGCCCGTGCCGCCGTCGGCTGTGCTATTGCTGCCTGCGAACGAAATATAATCGTTGCCTTCGCCGCCATCCAGCGTACTGCCGGAGGCGACTGATAGCAGGGTGTCATTTCCGGAACCGCCGCTTAGCGTGTGGCCGCTGCCGCCGGTGGCCCGCACGACATCGTCGCCGGTACCGCCGTCTAGCATGTGGCCGGTGCCGCCGACGGCAGTCAGGGAG
>JABIRL010000351.1 GCA_018667855.1 Rhodospirillaceae bacterium | reverse complement strand
TCTCGCCCGGCATCAGCAAAAGTGGGCCACTTTTACTCCGCCCTAATGGTCTGAATTTACTCCGCCGTTGACACAATGCCGGCGTGGCGCTGCACCGGCTGGCGTTGGATACAAGCGAAGAGGATTGGGAGCGCGTGTTGCGCATCAACCTCACCGGTTCGTTTCTAACGGCGCAGGCGGCGGCACGACGCATGGTCGCACAGGAAAGCGGCCGCATCATTCAGATCGGTTCCATATCCGGCCAACGGGGCAACATGGGCGGCGTCGCCTATGGCGCGTCCAAGGCGGCGGTGATGCATATGTGCAAAGTTATGGCCGTGGAGCTTTCCAACTCGGGCGTGATGGTCAATGCCATTGCGCCCGGCCCCATCGAGACCGGGATCAGCAGCCACGGACCGACGCGTAAACAGGGTTATCTGGACCGAATTCCAGCCGGACGTTACGGTACGGTCGAGGCCGTCGCGAATGCGGCGTTATTCCTGGCCTCGGATGAATGCGAATGGATTACCGGGCATGTGCTGAATGTGGATGGCGGTTACGGCGCCGCCGGTCTGGCCTATGACCCAGCCGAAATCACCCGCTGACAAGGAGAAATCATGACTAACGCAACCCGCATGCCGGTAGCCATTGTGACCGGAGCTGCCTCCGGTATCGGGCGCCAATGTTGCCGCCAGCTGCTGGACGACAACTGGCAGGTTTTTGCCCTGGATGTCTCGGCCGCCGCGCTTCGGGACCTCGGTGTTGAGCTGCAGACAGAAGACAGGCTTCGTGTGCTGCCCTGTGACGTCCGGGACGCCGACGATATAGCATCTGTGTTCGCTGAAATCGCGGAACAGGTTTCCGCGGTGGATGCCTTGGTTTGCTCGGCGGGAATCCTCCGTACGGGTCCCCTTATGGATATGGCGGTGGAGGATTTCGATCAGATTTTTTCCGTCAATACCCGGGGTGTCTGGCTATGCGTCAAATCCGCCTTGCCTCTGTTGCGCCAGGCGGCCTCGAGCGAAATGCCCAGTCGTGTCGTCATGCTGGGTTCGATCGCGGCCATACGGCCGAAAATTGGCGGCGGCGCCTACGCCGCGTCTAAATCCGCGCTGTCCCGCCTCGTCAGGGTGATGGCGGTGGAGCTGGCGGGGGACAATATCCTGGTCAACACGGTCGCCCCCGGCACCGTCGATACGCCGATGATCGCCTCCGCCATGGCTGCGCCGGGCAAGACTTACAAACCCTCCGGCAAATCGCCGTTGGGCCGGGTCGCGGCGCCGGAGGACGTGGTCGCCGTCATCCGGTTTCTTCTGCAACCGGCATCCAACTATGTGACCGGTACCTGGATCCCGGTCGATGGCGGAACATCGGCGGCCTATGTCGCACCGGATGCGCTTGCCGGCAACTAATGGCAGGAAACAGCAATTTTCCATTGGCTAAGTCTGTTGTTTGCGGCCAACGAAGGTTTTAGGCTCGGTTCATAATCGCCGAATAAATGAAAAAATGGGATAGGAGGAAATCAAAATGCGGATGCAAGGTAAATTGGGCATGGTGACGGCGGCGGCGTCGGGAATGGGACGGGCCGGCGCCATACGCTTCGCCAAGGAGGGCGCGGCGGTCGCCGTGGTTGATATCGACGAGGCGGGCATCAGTGCTGTCGTCAACGAGATTGAAGCGGCCGGCGGCAAGGCCATCGGCATTCCGGCCGACCTGACCAAGGACGATGATTCAGTTAGGGTCGTCAAAGAGGCGGCGAATGCCCTCGGTGGATTGGATTTCGCCTGGAACCATGTGGGTCATCCGGGGCCGGCCGCGATCGAAGGTATAGATATGGCGGATTTCGATCTGGCCATGACATTGAACCTGCGCACCATTCTGATCTCCACCGAAGCGCAATTGCCTGAGCTGCGGGCCCGTGGTGGCGGCTCCCTGCTTTATACAGCTTCTACATCCGGCCTGGTCGGCTCTCAATTCAGCCCGGTCTATTCCGCCGCCAAGCATGGCGTCGTCGGTTTCGTCAGAGCCATGGCAAAACGCCACGGCAGCGAAAATATTCGCCTCAACGCGATCTGCCCCGGTGCGACGGACACGCCGATGTTGCGGGTTTTCGTCGCACGACCGGATCAGCAATCGACCCAAGGCAGGGATGCGGAGGAACTGGTTCGGGCCCGGGGCGGGCAAAATGCGCTCGGCCGGCCGGCCCAGCCGGATGAAATGGCGAACGCCGCCCTGTTTCTGCTCTCGGATGAAGCATCTTTTGTTACCGGCGCCGCACTCGCCGTTGACGGTGGCACGACAGCCTGAATCCATCTTATAATTGATATTCCCCGCATGGCGCGGAAAGCCTGACTTCGAATGTATGGAGAATTTACCTTGCCGATCCGAATAGATCCGACCACCGGCCTAAAGAGTTTCAACACGCGTGCCGCCAAGGCCAGTGCCAACATCGCTGGCAAAGGTTACTCGGTTATCGACGACGAGGCGCAAAAGACATTGCCGCCGCAGCAGCCGGGCGCCGTTTTCAATGCAGAGGAACAAGCGAAGTATCGCGAATTCAAGGAATCCCGACAGGGTGCGGCCGACTACATGGCCATGGAAGGCGAGTTCAGCAAATACCTCGAGGATGTCTATTCCGCCGCCCCCATCGAACGGGAGGCGTTGACCGACGAATGTGAAATTCTTGTGGTCGGTGCCGGCTTCGCCGGTCTTTTGCTGTGGTACAAGCTGCGCGCCGCGGGTTTCACCGATGTTCGGTTTTGCGAAAAAGGCGGCGACGTGGGCGGCACCTGGTATTGGAACAGATATCCCGGTATCGCCTGTGACGTTGAGTCATACAGCTACCTGCCATTGCTGGAGGAGATGGAATACTTCCCCACGATGAAATTCGCGTCCGGTTTCGAGATTCTGGAATATTGCCAGAAGATGGCGGAGAAATACGGCTTCTACGACCGTTGTCTCTTTCACACCACCGTGGGCGAAACGGTGTGGGACGAAAGCGCGGGCCGCTGGACCGTCATGACGGATCGCGGCGATAAAATGCGTGCCCGATATGTGGTCCTCGCCAACGGCATCCTTACGACGCCGAAACTGGCCAGGATCAAGGGCATGGAAACCTTCCAAGGCGATGCCTTCCATACATCGCGATGGGATTACAACGTCGATCTGAAGGACAAGCGCGTGGGTATCATCGGCTCCGGCGCCACTGCCGTGCAGGTAGTTCCCGAAATTGCCAAAATCGTCAAGGAGCTGCATGTGTTCCAACGCACGCCGTCGTCCATCGACGTGCGGGACCAGCGCGCAACCACCCAGGAAGAAATCGACGTCTGGAAAACTGAACCCGGCTGGTCGGTGGCCCGACGGGAACGGCTGGCCAAAATCTCTTCCGGCAGGACCGCCCTGAAAGGCAACGACGATTATCTGTCGGGCAAGGTTACTGACTTCAAGGAGCGCAAACAGCACGCCACGGTCTTATCACCGGAAGAGTTGATGGAAAAGCAGCTCAACACCAACTTCCGCATCATGGAACAAATTCGCGACCGCGTGGACGCGACGGTTGAGGATCCGAAAACAGCCGCCGCGCTGAAACCCTACTATCCCTACGGCTGCAAACGGCCGGCCTTTCATGATGAATTTCTGACAACGTTCAATAAGCCGCATGTAACGCTGGTCGATACCGCGCCCATGGGCGTAAGCGAAATAAACACCAAGGGCGTTGTTCATGACGGAACGGAATATCCCCTGGATGTTTTGATATATGCGACCGGATTTCAATGGATGGCGACTTCTACCTTCAACCTGGTCACGGGCCGGAACGGGCGGACCTTGCGGGATAAATGGCAGGAAGAGGGCACGAAAACCTTCCTTGGCCTGCACTCGCACGGATTTCCCAACCTGTTGATCATGTCCGGCCCGCAGGGTGGCGGGGGACAATTCAACTTTACCCGTGGCATCGAGTCCCATACGGACTATGTGGTTTGGATGTTAAGCACATTGCGCGACCGTGGCGCCGGCATCGTGGATATCAAGAGGGAAGCGGAAGTTGAGTATGCGGAACATTGCCGCGTCGTTGATATCAATACCCAGCCTTTTCGGGACTGTGTTTCATACTACAATGGGGAAGGCGGCGCGGAACCGGGCAGCCTGGCCTATTACGGGGGGCCGCAAAAGTGGCACGAGCTCCGCGCAGCGGCGCAGGAATCGATGGAGACATACGTTTTTGCGGCGGCACCGGATTTGACGAGCG
This sequence comes from Rhodospirillaceae bacterium, assembly GCA_018667855.1. GTDB lineage: Bacteria > Pseudomonadota > Alphaproteobacteria. The sequence continues at coordinate 105 of JABIRL010000351.1, read as the reverse complement.
CTGCTGAATAGTAATCTGAATGACGTAATATGGGGAACTTGGAAATGAGCAAAGATCACGAACGGGCCGTCTTGGCGGGCGGATGTTTCTGGGGCATGCAGGATC
>JABIRL010000018.1 GCA_018667855.1 Rhodospirillaceae bacterium | reverse complement strand
GGCACTGACAATGGCCACCGTGATCTCGTCCTGCAGGGCAAAAATATCGGCTAAAACGCCGTCGAACCTGTCCGCCCACAGATGCGTGTTGGTGGCGCCCTCGATCAACTGCGCGGTGACGCGGACCCGGTTGCCGGCCTTCCTAACGCTGCCCTCGACGATATAGCGCGCGTTCAATTCCCGCGCGACCGTCGAAAGGTCCTTTGCCTCGCCCTTGTAGACAAAGGTTGAGTTGCGCGCGATGACCAGGAATTCACGGAAGCGGGACAACTCAGTAATGATGTCCTCGGTGATGCCGTCGGCGAAATATTCCTGTTCCGGGTCGCCCGACATGTTGTCGAACGGCAGAACGGCGATGGAGGGTTTGTCGGTCAGCACCGGAGCTTCGCTCTCCGTAAGTGTTGCTTGTTGCGCTCCGGCGGAAGACCAGCGCCAGACATCGACCGACCGTTCGATGTTATTCAATTGGTGACTGTCGCCGCCACTGAAATCCTGTGCCGATCTTTTATCCAGACTGTTTTGAACAGTATCGGAGATTAAAACTTCACCAGGCTCAGCCAACTCCTCCAGCCGCGCCGCGACGTTGACGCCTTCACCGAAGACGTCCTCATCTTCGAACACCACTTCGCCGATATGAATGCCGGCGCGCAGGCGGATGATGTCGTGACCGGCCAGGCCCTCTTGAAACCGTATGGCGCAATCGACCGCATCCGAGACGGAGGCGAATTCGACGATCCAGCCATCGCCCATGCGCTTGACCACATTGCCGCGAAATTCCTCAACCACGGGCTCGAACAGTTCCCTGCGCAACTGGCGCAATGCATCCAGCGTGCGCGCCTGATCCTCGCCCATCAAACGGGAGTAACCAACCACGTCGACGGCCAGGATGGCGGCGAGTTTGCGAACAGGTGCTGACATGCAATTACAGTAGCATCGGGTCCGCTAATTCTCCACATACCCTCATTCCGGGACGCCGAGGGCGCGGAGAGCTTCGACTTCCAGACCGACGTTTTCTTCATCGTGGTGACGCAAGGCTTCGCGGACATGGGCTTGCGAAAAACCGGGGATTCTGGAATAGACCTCGTCGAGCGCGAATTTTGCTTCCTCCTTGCGGTCGAGATAGAACAGGCAGACGCAATAACAAACGAATGCCCAGTCGGTGGGATTGGGGGTGTGCATGGCCCGGTAGGCGGTCTCGACAGCCTCTTCACGATGGTTCAGGTGAAAAAGCGAAAAGGCCCGCATGGTCAACGCCATGCAAAGATCCACGTCGCGGGGACTAAGCCGGATAAACTCGTCACTGGCCGCGATGACGTCTTCATACTGCCCCGCGGCATCCCTGGCCTGGCCCAACAAGAGATAAGCCAGGGCAAGGTTGGGATTCAGTTCAATTGCGTCCTGAAGTTTGGCAATACCAATTTGATGTTCACGGTAATAACTGTGCACCGTACCATCCGCCAGGACGCAAAGCGGATCACGCGGGCTTAGCCGCAACGCGATTTGTACATTTTCCCGCGCCACGCGGATCAATTGGTCTCGGTCCTCCGGCCGTCCGTTCAACGCATATTGCGTCCGCGCCAATGCCGCCATCGCCCAGGCGAGTGCGAAGCCCGGGTCCAATTGCGTGGCCTGATCGAAGGTATCAATGGCCGCGACAAAGTCCGCCGGCCCCGCTCGATGAAAGGCCGCCAAGCCTTTTTGATATAAATCCCAGGCATCGAATTCCGCCGGTGATTTGCGCCGTGATCTCTCGATTTCGAACTGGTCAATTTCCGGTGCGATCGCGGCGATAATGGCGCCGGTAACTTCATCCTGAACAGCGAAAATATCGGAAACCTCCCGGTCATATCGCTCCGCCCAGATATGATTGCCGCTATCGGCGTCAATCAACTGCGCGGTCACCCGGATGCGGTCGCCGCCCTTTCGAATGCTGCCTTCCAGTACGTAGCGAACGCCCAGGGTTACAGCCACCTGCTTCACGTCAATCGCCTGCCCCTTGAAACTGAATGTTGAATTCCGCGCGATGACAAGCAATGATCCGAACCGCGACAGACCGGTAATAATATCTTCCGCCATGCCATCGGCGAAGAATTCCTGTTCCGCATCGCCCGACATGTTGTCGAACGGCAGCACCGCGATGGATGGTTTGTCGGTTTGCGCCGGCGTCCCGCTATTTCCTTCGACACCCCCAGATATGAACACCCGGACGGCTTCCACGATGTTCTTCAGCTCTCTCTCGCCCGCATCCTTGAATTCATTGGCCAGCTTGCCGTCCAGGAACTTTCGCGCCGTTTCTGAAAGCGCAACACTACCAGGCTCTGCAATCTCCTGCAGGCGCGCCGCAATGTTCACGCCATCGCCGTAGATGTCCTCGTCTTCGTGGACGATGTCGCCGATGTGGATGCCGATGCGGAGCTTGATAATATCGTGACCGGCGAGATTTTCCTGCACTTGCAGGGCGCAATTGACCGCATCGACCACGGACGGGAATTCCACCAGCCAGCCGTCGCCCATGCTTTTGACCAAATCGCCGCGATGGCCCACTACGACGTCCGACAGGCCTTGGCGCAATTCCCGCAATGCGGCGAGTGTGCCGGTTTCATCCTCGCCCATCAGGCGCGAATCCCCCGCCACATCGGCGGCCAGAATGGCGGCGAGTTTGCGGGTTGGGGCGCTCATTCTTCCGGCAACCCGGCTTTGCGGAGGCTTTCGGACAGGTTCCCCATTGTCGTTTCGTGCGCCCAGGGGAAATGGTTGCGGACGAAGCCAATCGACAGTGCCGGTTCCAATTGCGTGGCTTTGTCCAGTGCCGCCAGCGCTTCATCCGTTTTCCCGGCTTCCGCCAACGCGGCAGCGAGATGCAGGTGTGGCAGATAGCCGGAGTCGTGAAATTGGCAGGCTTGCCGACAATGCGCGATGGCTTCGTCAGATCGGTCGAGCGAACGTAGCGCCGAACCTATATTCATCAATGCAGCCCAGCGCGAAGGATCACGTGGGTTGAGCCGAAGCGCGGCATCGTAATAAGGAAGGGCTTGTTCCGCTTGGCCGGCGCCAAAATAGTGTGCGAACCCAAAGCCGAATTGAGCCCAGGCAAGATTGGGATTGATCGCAATCGCGGTCTGCATTTCCCCAAAAGCCAGTTCCATCTCGCCGGCATAGATATGTAGCCGGCCCAGTACGAAACGCGCCATCGCTTCGTTTGGATCGAGAGATACCGCCCGTTCGGCCGCCGAAAAGAGCGGCCACGACGGACTTTGCTGTATCATCGGTAGAATCGAACCGGATCGCGGCAGAAAGTGAAAATGCCAAGTAAGCATGGGCCACCGCAAAATTTGGGTCCAATACAACCGCTTCACGGAAAAGGCGAATGGCCTCGGCGCGGTCAGCTTTATTGAGGCGATAGTGATGTGACAAGCCGCGTTGCACGAGTTCCCAGGCATTGAGGTTTTCCGGCGGCTTGCGTCGGACCCGTTCACGCTCACGCGCCCCAATCTCCGGCTCAACGGCGACTACAATCTGTTCAGTGATCTGATCCTGCAGTTCGAAAACATCATCCAATGCGCCGTCAAAGCGGTCGGCCCATAAATGGTTGGCGGTGCCTGCGTCGATCAATTGTGCGGTAATCCTGACCCGGTTGCCAGCCCTTCGGACACTGCCTTCGACGACATACCTCACGCCCAGGTCGCGGGCCACTTGGGTGATATCGACGGCACCGCCCTTGTAAGTGAAGGACGAATTTCGCGCGATGACGAACAGGGATCGGAAACGTGAAAGCGCGGTGATGACATCCTCGGCAATACCATCGGCAAAATACTCCTGTTCCGGGTCACCGGACATATTGTCGAACGGCAGCACGGCGATCGAGGGTTTATCGGGCAGGGCCAGGGGCGTTTTTTCATTGGCCGCATCAGCTCCGCTGCCGCCGCTAATATATACCCGGACGGCCTCGGCAATGTTCTTGAGCTGTTTCTCCCCAACGTCTTCAAACCTTGCGGCAAGCTTGCCATCCAAACTGCGCCGCGCGCTGTCCGACAGCGCGATCCCGCCAGGCTCGGATATTTCCTGCAATCGGGCCGCAATGTTCACGCCATCTCCGTAGATGTCTTCGTCTTCGTGAACAATGTCGCCGATGTGGATGCCGATACGAAGTTTAATGATTTCGTGACCGGCGAGGTTCTTCTGAACCTGAAGAGCGCAATTTACGGCATCGACCACCGAGGTGAATTCCACCAGCCAGCCGTCGCCCATGCTTTTGACCACCTCGCCGCGATGGCCCGCTACGGCGTCCGACAGACCCTGACGCAGTTCCCGCAACGCCGCGAGAGTGCCGGTTTCATCCTTGCCCATAAGCTTGGAGTAGCCAGCGACATCGGCGGCCAGGATGGCGGCGAGTTTGCGAACGGGCGCGGTCATTCTTCTGGCAATCCCGCTTTGCGAAGACCGTCAAGAAAAAGCTCCCGCTGACCTTTATTTTGAAAAGGGAATGTCGCCTCGACAAAAGATATGACGAGATCCGGTTTTAATTGGAGCGTATCCGCCACAGCGCGGCGCGCGTCCACAATCCGACCCAAGCGGCCATAAATGCATGCCAGTATCGCATACGACAACCAGCCGACGTTTGCCTGCCTGACGCCCTTCAAGGCCCAAGCCAATGCGCCCTCGTATTGCTCAGACAGCAATTGTGCGAGGGAGCGACCACTAATAAAAGTCCAGATCGCCGGATCATGGGGATTAAGGCGAATGGCCTGATCTATATGTTGGATTGCCTGTTCTTGTTGGCCATTGAAGTTCAAGGCATTTCCCAAACCATAATGGGCATGGGCAAAGCTTGGGCTAAGTTCAATCGACAATTCCAGTTCGGCTACGGCAGTGTTTACATCGCCCAACAAGGTTGAAATCCGGCCCAAGGCAAAATGCGCGAAGGGTTCTTTGTCATCGGCCGTGATCGCGCGCCGGGAAAGACTCAAGCCTTCATTCAGAACTTCATTTGGATTGGCCGTATAGCCGAACAGAACGTCCCAATAATAGACATGCGCCAATGCCGCCAAGGCACGGCTGAATTCAGGGTCGAGTTCGATGGCTTTACGAATTTGGACGCGGGCCAAGGCGTTATCGTCCTTGGTGCCTTTGTAATGATGCCAAAGGCCACGGTGGAACCAGGACCAGGCGTCCAGGTTTTCTGGTGTTTTTTCGATGGCTCTTTGCTGTTCGGCCTTGGCGAGCTCCGGTTCTATCGCGGCAATCAGTGTCTCGGTTATTTCATCCTGCAGCGCAAAGATATCGCTCAGATCGCGATCAAACCGTTCCGCCCAAACATGATTTCCCGTCGTGGCGTCAACCAACTGCGCCGTTATGCGGACACGCTCCCCACCTTTTCTTACGCTGCCCTCCAGCACATAGCGCACACCCAATTCGCCTGCCACCCGGCGCACGTCCGGCGACGTTCCCTTGTAGGAAAATGTGGAATTGCGGGCGATGACGAAAAGCCATCGAATTTTCGAAAGCGCGGTAATGATATCCTCTGTCACGCCATCGGAGAAAAATTCCTGCTCCGCGTCTCCCGACATATTGTCGAACGGCAAAACGGCGATGGAAGGTTTGTCGGGCAGCGGCAGTGTTTCGCCCTCCCCGGCGCCGCCTCCCGAGACGAAAACCCGAACGGCCCCGGCAATGTTCTTCAACTGTTTTTCACCGGCGTCCCGAAATCCATTGGCAAGCTTGCCATCCAGGAAATCCAGTGCCCGGCCCGACAAGGCAACGCCGCCCGGCTCCGAGAGCTCCTGCAACCGCGCGGCAATGTTCACGCCATCACCATAAATGTCCTCGTCTTCGTGAACAATGTCGCCGATATGGATGCCGATGCGGAGCTTGATGATATCGTGGCCAACAAGGCCTTCCTGAACCTGGAGGGCGCAATTGACGGCATCGACCACGGAGGCAAATTCCACCAACCAGCCATCCCCCATGCTCTTGACCACATCGCCACGATGGCCCGCTACGGCATCCGACAGACCCTGGCGCAACTCCCGCAATGCCACGAGTGTCCCGGTTTCATCCTCGCCCATGAGCGTGGAGTAGCCCACCACATCGGCGGCCAGAATTGCGGCGAGTTTGCGGGTTGGTGCGCTCATTTTTCGGGCATTCCGGCTTGGTGCAGGGCATCCAAGATTATTTCCAAATATGGAGGATGCAGGGTGCCCATCAATGAGGCAAAGTCAGCGGCCGATAACTCCGGGTTTAGCTTATGTGCACGATCATAGGCTGTGCGGGCCTCATCGTGTCGTCCCGACAGACTGTAAGCGGCCGCCAACGCCATGTGAGGCCCAAAAATATCTCTTTTTGACTGTATTGCGGCTTTCGCGTCGACAATTGCCAGATCAAATTCGTCCAGCATGATATGAGCATAACTTCGTATAGCGTGGAATAACCACAGCCGTGGGTCGTGAGGACTGAGACGGATTGCGAGGGTAAGCCGGGGCAGAGCCTCTTCCGCCCGGCCGAACCAATATAACGCCATGCCAAGTCCATAGTGAGACGCTGCGGAACTGGGGTTCAGGTCGACTGATTTCTCCAGCGATGGGATGGCGCGCTCACCATCACCCAACACTAAGCAGGCGATGCCAAGCGCAAATTGATTATTGCCATCCCGCTCATCCAGCGCCACGGCCTTTTCCGCGTGCCGCAATCCTTGTTCCAGTACTCTCGCTCTGTCTTGCCTGAAGCCCCAGGTAATCTCGCTGCTGCCAATAACGGTAAGCCCTGCGTACGCATTTGCAAAGTTGGGCGCCCGCTCGGACGCGAGGAGTAGCAGGCGGCGCGCCTCGACAAAGTCGTCCTTGGTATATTTACAGAAATGCCACATGCCACGTTGATAAAGTTCCCAGGTATCCAAATCGGTCGTGGGTTTCTTGTACGCCAGGGCCCGCTCGCTACCGGCGAGCTCGGCATCGACCTGGGCGCTGATCGCCTCGGTCAGTTCGTCTTGCAGGTCGAAGATATCCGCCAATTCACGGTCATAACGTTCAGCCCAGATATGATTGCCGGATTCAGCCTCGATCAGCTGCGCGGTGACGCGGATGCGGCTGCCGGCTTTTCGAATGCTGCCTTCCAGAACATAACGCACGCCCAATTCGCGGCCGACCTGCTTGATATCAACAGCTTTGCCCTTGTAGGCGAAAGTGGAATTCCGTGCGATCACGAACAGCCACCGCAGACGGGACAATGCGGTAATGATGTCCTCGGTCATGCCGTCGGAGAAGTATTCCTGTTCCGGGTCGCCCGACATATTGTCGAACGGCAGCACGGCAATCGAGGGTTTATCGGGCAGGGCCAGCATTTCGGTCTCCGCTGGGATAGCTTGTTGCGTTCCGGTGGATGACCAGCGCCAAACCTGTACCGGACGGACAATGTTTTTCAATTCGTGGCTATCGCCGCCGCCGAATTGTCCCGCCGCCTTTTCGTCCAGGCTGTTGTGGACGGTGTCCGAGATCAGTAATTCGCCCGGCTCGGCAAGTTCTTCCAACCGCGCGGCCACATTGACGCCTTCGCCGAAGACGTCCTCGTCCTCGAACACAACTTCGCCGATATGAATGCCCGCGCGCAGGCGGATGATGTCGTGCCCCACCAGGCCAACCTGAAACCGCATGGCGCAATCGACCGCGTCCGAGACACTGGCGAATTCGACGATCCAACCATCGCCCATGCGCTTGACCACGTTGCCGCGAAATTCCTCAACCACGGGCTCGAACAGTTCCCTGCGCAACTGGCGCAATGCATCGAGGGTGCGTGCCTGATCCTCGCCCATCAAACGGGAATAACCAACCACATCGGCAGCCAGGATGGCGGCGAGTTTGCGAACAGGTTCTGTCATGGGTTGAGACTAATGGCATGCAATCGGCAAATCCACGCGCAATCTCACATGGTAATCTCGGCGGCCGCGCGCAGGCTGGCGACCATGGAGGTGCGGAGGAGATAGTCGCGGGTCTTTTGCGGATCGGACTGAACCTCAGCCAGAAAATCGCGAAAGGCCTGTTGTGTCTCGGGCGTGTTGGCCTCCAGGTTCTGTTTGTTGCGGATCGTCTGGCTGTTGACGTAGTCCAGGGCGATGGGCCGGCGCTGGGCTTCGTATAGATCCAGCACACTTTCCGGCGCCTCCCCATGCCAGACGGCAGCCATTTTTTCCGCCAGATTAAAGGCATCGTGAATGCCGCCGTTCATGCCCATGCCACCCAGGGGATTGTTGATATGGGCCGCATCGCCGGCGACGAAGGCGCGGCCCCGACGATACTGTTCGGCGACCCGCTGATGCACCCGGTACAAGGTGGTGTGGCGATGTTCGTAAGCCTCTCCCCTGGCATGGGCCCATTGCATACGGGCCTCGATCCGCGCGGGATCAAAGATCTCGGCCTCGGTCTCCTCCGCGCGGGTTGGGAACATGGCCCGCCACAGACCCGGCACCTTGAGCAGGAAGAACCATTGCTCAGGGTCGGCAAAATAATTGACCAGGGACAAATCCGGCATGGCGGCGCCGAAATCAAACGGCGTGGAGACGACCAGGAAGCGTTCGTCCCAAGTAAAGCCTTCGAACGAAATATCCAGGGTCTGACGGACCACGCTGTTGGCACCTTCCGCCCCGATCAGCCAGCGGCCAGTAAAGGCTTGTTCGCCGTCGGGCGTATCGACCACGGCCGTGACGCCATCGTCATCCTGACTGACGCCGGTAATGGCATGGCTGAACCGCACGTCCGCGCCGCCCTTTTCATCCAGCCATTCATAAAGCAGATGGTTCAACTTGAACTGCTCGCACTGGACCCGAAAAGGATGCTCTGTATCGTCCGCCAACAGGGCAAAATCGAATTCCGCGATACAGCCCTCATTGCGGTCGCGAAATTGAAATTTCGGCGCCACCAGGCCCATCTCGATTAGCCGTTGGGAGGCGCCATAGGGCGCCAGCATGTCCAAAGTCGGCGGATGAAAAGTGGAGGCGCGCAGGTTTTCCGGCAATTGCGCCTCTGCCTCGAATACGGTCACCGGAATGCCGCACCGCGTCAGATAGGCCGCCGCGCTTAACCCCACCGGGCCCGCGCCCGCGATCAGAACGCGTTCACTACTCATAACTCACTGCCCATATTTCACGACTCATTTCCATTGCTTGTATCTACTGCGCGGTCCAGCCGCCATCTACCATGATGGTGGTGCCGGTGATCAGGGCTGCGGCGGGAGAGGCCAGAAACACAACCGTACCCACCACATCCTCGACCTGGCCGAGCCGGCCCATGGGAATGCGGGAAGTCAATTGCACGGCATAGTCGGGATCAGACAGCCGGTCCGCCAGCAACGGCGTCACGATGGCGGTCGGCCCCACGGCGACCACGCGGATATTCCTGGGCGCCAGTTCCACCGCCGTCGATTTCGTCAAACCCTCGATGAAATGCTTGGTGCCTGAATAGACCGAGGAACCCGGCCGTCCCACCTTTCCGAAGGTAGAAGACATATGAATAATCACGCCGCCGCCTTGACGGTCCATGATCCGCGCGGCGGCCTGGGCCACCAGAAAGGCGGCGCGAATGTTGAGGCTGACGATCAGATCCAAGGAAGCCACATCCGCCTCCAGAAACGGCATGGGGACGTTGGTGCCGGCGTTGTTGATCAAAATATCCAGTTTCTCGATTCTGTCGAACGCCGCCGCCAGGGCATCCCCATCGGTGATGTCGCAGGCAATGGCCCTGGCGCGCCCGCCCTTGGCCTCGATCTCCGCCGCCAACGAGATGATTTCCGCCTCCGTCCGGCTCATGACGATGACTTCCGCGCCGGCCTCGGCCAGAGCCAGGGCGCAGCCACGGCCGATACCGCGACCGGCGCCGGTGACCAGGGCCACCTGGCCGTCAACCCGCATGGAAGGAAGAATTGCCGTTTCGTTCATGACAGCACGCTCTCGATCTTCTTCTATGGCGCCGTCCAGCCACCATCGACCATGATGGTGGTGCCGGTGATCAAAGCGGCAGCCGGCGAGGCCAGAAACACCACCGCACCCAAAACATCTTCAATCTTGCCAATCCGCCCCATGGGTATGCGGGCGGTCATCTCGGCGACGACCTCCGGATCCGACAGCCTAGCCTCCAGCATTGGCGTGGCGATGGCCGTCGGCCCGACCGCGACCACGCGGACATTTTTCGGCGCCAGTTCGATGGCGGTGGACTTCGTCAATCCTTCGATGAAATGCTTGGTGCCGGAGTAAATCGAAAAACCAGGACGCCCCACCTTGCCGAAGGTTGATGAGAGATGGATGATCACACCGCTGCCCTGAGCCACCATGATCCGGGCGGCGGCCTGGGCGACCAGAAAGGCGGATCGGATATTCAGGTCCAGCAGCAGGTCCAGGGTTTCCGTATCAGCCTCTAAGAACCCCATGGGCACATTGGTGCCGGCGTTGTTGACCAAGATATCCAGACGCCCGAATTTTTCGAAAGCTGCCGTGATGGCGGCATGGTCCGTCACATCGCAAACAACGGCGGTGGCGCGGCCGCCCTTAGCCTCGATCTCCGCCGTGACCTCGGCAATCTCGGCTTCCGTCCGGCTCATGACGATGACTTCCGCACCAGCCTCGGCCAGGGCCAGGGCGCAGCCACGGCCGATGCCACGACCGGCGCCGGTGACCAGGGCCACCTGGCCATCGACCCGCATGGAGGGGAGGATCGTTGATGTTTCGGTCATAGCCGGTTTCCTTACACGACTTCCGAAACGATAACGTTCAACAATACCTGGCGCCGTTCTTCGGTGACCATCTTCACGGCACGGGCCAGGGCATCGGGCAAGGCGTCGGGGTCGGTGACCCGTTCGCCGTAGCCACCGCAGGCTTCAATGATCTGTTCATAGTCCGGCGCGGGATCAATCCGCGAAAGAGGGATATCATTGCCCGTCAACGCCTTGCCGTCCGGATACATGGCTTTCGTGGCCCGGCGCACCGCGCCCCAGCCATGGTTGTTGACGACGATGAACAGGATCGGCAGGTCATAGGCCCGGGAACAATAATGCGCCGCCATTGGGTTGCCGAAGAAATAGGAACCGTCGCCGATGGCCGCGATGATCAGATCGTCCGGTGCCGCCAGCTTGGCACCGAGAGCCGCGCCCATGCCCCAGCCCAGACCACCCGCCGGGCTGGGCCCGAAATAGCGGCCGGGGTGATTGAGGTTCGCATGCGGTGCCGCCACGCCCATTTCATTGACCAGGATGGTATCGTCGTTCAACAGCTCGCCAACACACTGGGCCAGCCAGGCCGGATGGATCGGCTGCGCCTGGCGGGCGTTGTCCCTGACCCCCTGCCATTTGTTGCGTACCTCCTGACGGGCATCGGCGACCCTGGCCCGCCGTGCTTCGATCTTCTGCTCATCGGCACCGGCCATGGCCTCGGCCAACAGCGGCAGCGCGGCGACCGCATCGGCGGCAATGGATAGAGCCGAGGGGAAGCCGCGAATGGGATAGCGGCTGAACAGCGGGTCCTGGGCCAGGTGGATGACCTTGGCCTCCGGGTGCACCGGGTCGGTGGCCGGGATCCATGGCACATCGCAATCCAGCGCTAGCACCGCATCCGCCTGAGCCAAATGGGGCGAGGGTTCGTAATCCAGATGCATTGGGTGATCGTTACCCAGACACAGGTAGCGCGGCACGTGGGTGATCACGGGAATGGCGTAGCGCTCCACCAACTCGGCCAAATGCCCCGCCGCCGCCACGGACTTGCCCACATCGGCCGTGATGATCAACGGATTTTCCGCCGCCATCAGGATTTCTGCGGCTTCGGCGATCTGGTCCGGGTCGGGATGCGCCACGCCCGTGGGCGCGGCCCGGCGGGGCGCCGTTGACGGCACCGCGGGCGCGGCCAGCACTTCCCGGGGGATGGATAGATAAACCGGGCCCTGGATGTCGGACTGGCTGATGGTAATAGCCCGGTCGATCACAACATTCACTTCGTCCGGCGAGCGCAGCTCGTAGTCCCACTTCACCAATTCGCGCAGCATGCCGGCCTGATCGAACATTTCCTGGGCCCAATGGATATGTCGGCTGCGGGTACCCGACGAAAGCCCGGTATGTTCTGTCCATGGCGTCCGTCCGGCCATCAGCACCAGCGGCACATTTGTACGATAGGCATTGGTCAAGGCGCAGATGGCGTTCGATGTGCCCACGTTGACATGCAGCATCACCGCCAGGGGCTTGCCGGCGACCATGGCATAGCCATGGGCCATGGAAACGGCGACATTTTCGTGGGGAATGACCATGGCCGTGGGGCCATCATCATCGCCGGCTTGGGCGATGGCCTCGATGATCGGCGGAAAGTCCGTGCCCGCATTAGCCAGAAAATAGTCAATCCCCGCCGCGCGCAGGCGCGCCAGCACGGCATGGCCTACTGTTGTGTTATCGCTCATGGTTCATTCTCCCCTGTTGTCGCCGGCGATGATCGCGGCAGCCGCGTCGTCATCATCCAGCACTTTATCCAAATCTATATCACCGGCGCCGGGTACCTGGATCACCGTGAAGGTGAATTCATCCGCCGCCAAGGGAATGGTCGCATCCAGACCCATCTTGGCACCGACGCCGTCGTCTGTCGTGGTCGGATCAAGTTTGGAGCTTTGGGTATTGCCGACCACCAGCAAATCCCGGTCGGCCTGAAAGCGGGTCGCCACGGCCCATTCCACCGCCTCCCCATCATGGATATTCACATCCTCGTCCACCACGGTCACCTGCTTGATGTCGTAATGGCCGGCGAAGGCGCCCATCATGATGTTCTTGGCCTGGCCTTCCTGTTTCTTGCGGATCTTGACCACCAAATGATAGCGGCAGACCCCACCCCTGGACAGATGCACGTCCAGCACCGATGGATCATTGCGCTGCAGGGTTTCCAGCAAGGTCGCCTCGCGCGGCAGACCGCCCAGCAGCAGATGCTCCATACCGCCGCCCACGATGGTGTGAAAGATCGGGTTCTTCCGGTGGGTGATGGCGTCGACCTGGATCACATGGCGGTTGGCGCGGCGGCCATAATATTGCGGAAATTCGCCAAACGGCCCCTCGGGCTCCGCCACGCCTGGCAGGACCCGGCCTTCGAGGACAATTTCAGCCCGCGCCGGGACGCGGACATTGTTGGTTTGGCATTTGACCATCTCCACCGGCGCGCCATGGAAGGCGCCGGCGATTTCCATCTCGTCGAAATCCAGGGGCACGATGGCTTGAGACGCCAATAGAGACGCCGGATCAACACCGATGACGATGGCGACCTCCAACGCTTCGCCGGCTTCCTCGGCTAGCTGGGCGTAGGTCCAGGTATGGCGCGGCAGCAGCAATACGCCGATACGATCCTTGCCGCTGATCTGGCAACGATGGATGGAGACGTTCTGGATGCCGTTGGTGGGATTGCGGGAAATCATCAGACCGGCGGCGATATAAGGCCCGCTGTCCAACTCGTTATGTGTGGGCACGGGCAGCTGCGCGTTGATATCCACATCCCGGTGGATCACGTCCTGCACCGGGCCGCGGTCAATTTCGACCCAGGGCATGGGATTGCGCACGGCGTCCTGATAGCGGCCAATGACATCATCCTCGCTGACGCCAAGGCAGTCGCCAATCCAGCCACGCGACGCCAACAGGTTAGCGGCCACGGGAACCGCATGGCCGTCGGGTGAGGGAAACAGTACCGCCTTGTCCCGCTCAAGCCTTTGGGAAACCGCCGCCAATTCGTGTTTCAGGCCCAGACCGGGTTTGGCCACGGCAAGACGGTCGGTAGCGGACAGGTGGGTCAGCCATTCGCGCAGATCGCGGCTGCAATGGTTGGCGGATGGCGCGGGCGCCTTGGTCACGGTCATGTGCCCCCCTTCATCGTTTTCATCCCTTTCATCAGTGGTTTCAGGGTCTCGGGTGCGAAGGCCGCCAGTTCCCGTTTCAGAACCTTGCCGATGGCATTGCGCGGCAGGCTGTCGAGAAAGACAACGTATTTCGGTTTCTTGTATGACGCGATCATGGCGCGGCAATGTTCGATCAGGGCATCTTCCGTGGGCCGGTCTTCGGGCTCCGCTTCGATAAAGGCCGCGACCGCCTCGCCATACATTTCATCCGCCACGCCCACGACGGCGGCGTCGATCACATCGTCATGGCTGATCAAGGCGCCCTCCACTTCCTTGGAATAGATATTGAAGCCGCCCGAGAGGATCATGTCTTTCTTCCGATCCGCGATATAGAGATAGCCGTCTTCGTCGCGATAACCCAGATCGCCGGTATAGAGCCAACCATCCCGCAGCGTGGCCGCCGTCTCCTCCGGGCGGTTCAAATAGCCCTTCATGACGGTGAAGACACCGGGCGGGCCAGCGCGGACCAGCAGCTCACCGATCTCGCCCACGTCAATATCCTCGCTTTTGTCGTTTACCACCCGCACCTCGATCCCCGGCGTCGGGCGGCCGACGGATTTCGGATGGGTGAACTGTTCTTCGTGAGACAAAGATGTGACGCCGCCAGCCTCGGTCATGGCAAAGAACGAGACCAACCTGGTATCGGGCAGCAGTTCAATAAACCGCTGCTTCAGGGCCACCGGAAAGGCCTCACCCGTGACCAGAACCCGGCGCAGGCTGGCGCAGCGGCTGGGATCCTTGGCGATTTCCGGCAGCATCATGCGGCAGACCGTGGGCACCATACCCATGACCGTAACGTTATGCGTTTCAATCAATTCCACCGCCAAGGGCGCATCGAAGTTTTTCATGACCACGATGGTGGCACCCAATGTCAGGGCATTGGCAAGGCGGCCGAAACCCGTGCGATGCGCCAGGGGGGTCGCCACCAGGAAAACATCCCCGTTCGTCAAACCCCATTCGATGGGATGTATATAGCCGTTCTGCACCAGAATATTCGCATGGGTGACAATCGCGCCTTTCGGCCGCCCCGTGGTGCCGGAGGTATAGTTGATCATGCATTCATCTTGGTCGAACGGCACTATTGGCAGATCGGCAATATCGCCTGCCAGCAAATCATCCAGGGGCACTGCGCCCGCCACCGCGCCGCCCACGACCAACGACGGCAGGTCTCCCCGCTCTACCAGCAGATCGGACAGTCCGTCCACCTGATCCTTGTGAAAAACCAAAACCTTGGCCTGGCAATCCCGGCAAAAATCCGTCAATTCGCGAACGGTCAGGCGCGTGGTCACCGGCACGGCCACCGCGCCCAGGGTGAAGGCGGCATAAAGCAGCTGGACGACTTCAAGCCCATTGGGTAGATACAGCACGATCTTGTCGCCCACGCCCAGGCCGCGTTCCGACAACCCACTTGCGGTCCGGCGGATGGACTGCTGCAGCTCGCCAAACGTAATGGCGTTCCCGTCGCAAATGATCGCCGTCTTGTCCGGGTGCCGCTCCGCATGGGCGGCTAGCACCATTTCAACCCGCATGCCTAACCCTCGACCACATTGAAGGCGGGATAGACGGTTTCATCGTCGATGGCGTCCCAGGCCAGTTCAACCCGTTGTCCGATGGCCACGGTGTCGGGCTCTCTATTCAGAATATTTCCCAGAATGCGCACGCCCTCATCCATTTCCACGGTGACGACAGACAACGGCAAGCGCCCTTCCATCCCCGGCCCCGGCACACGCACGATGGTGCAGGCGTAGACGACGCCCGTACCCGCCACCTTGCGCCATTGCAGATTGCGCTTGCCGGTATAGATGCTGATGGGACGGGGATAGTGCTGAAACTGATTGGTATCGGGACAATATTGCAGCATCAGTTCGCCGGCCTTGGTGCCCTGCCAAAAGGCCTCGGTCTCCACAAATCGGTTCGCTTTGGGTACCGGACGTTGGTTTTTTGGGTCGGACATCTCAAGCCTCCAATATCATGGCAGCACTGGTGCCCCAGTTGCGCGCATAGGGAATGACGCCGATGCCTGTGACAAGGGCGTTTTGCGTCTTGGCGACCTGGCGGGCCCCGGCCTCGCCGAACATCTGCCGCACGGCCTCGGCCAGGTTCAAGCCGCCGCTGGCCAGACCCGGCTGCCCGGCGGAAAGTTGCCCGCCGCCCGTGTTGACCGGCAACTGGCCCCGATAGGTCAGATCCGTCGCCATGACATAGTCGCTGCCCTGGCCCTTGGGGCAAAAGCCGAAATCCTCCAGCTGCATCATCACCGCGATGGTGAAATCGTCATAGGGATGAAAGCTGGCAATATCGCTGGCGCCAAGGCCGGATTGGCCAAATACTTTCGGGGCCAGCACACTGAAACCGGTCTCGGTAATATCCGCCACCGGGTCCGCGCCCTTGAAATTGGTGACTTCCGCGTAGGCGGTCGGGCGGACCGTTTTCTCGATCCCGAATTCCTTGGCCTTTTCCTGCGTGGTGACCAGAAACGCATTGCCGCCGTCGCAGAACATGACGCAATCCAGCAGGCGCAACGGATCGGCGATCATGCGGGAGTTCATATAGTCTTCGACGGTCAACGGCTTCTTCAGCTTGGCGAAGGCATTGTCGTTCAGCAAGGCGCCTTCACGCTGGGCAATGGCAATCTTGGCCAGCGCCTCGTAGTTCAGGCCGTATTGATGCTCGTAGCGGCTCATCAAAAGCCCGAATGCCGCCGGCGGCCCCAAAACGCCGACCGGGTCCTGGAACTCGCCCCGCCAGGCGCCATAATTGGCCGACCAATTTGTGCTGGGCGCATCGGCCGAGAGCACCACCGCCACCTCGCACTGCCCGTCCCGAATGGCCGCCGCGGCGCGCGCCACGCCGCCCGTCGCCGAACAACCGCCGATGCCGCCGTAATTTAGCCAACTTGGCGACAGTCCCAGGGCCTCGGTCATATAGACCGCATAAAAGGCATTCGAGCATTCCGACAGGGGTACGTTGATCGACAAGCCGTCCACGACGGATTTTTCGATCCCCGTGGCCGCCAGCAAATCCGCGAAGGCCTCGCCCGCGAAGTCATAGGCGCTGCGTCCGCTTTTGAATTCCACGGCCGTTTCCGAATAGCCGGCGATGACGATACTGTCCTTTGCCATGGCCCGTTCCTCCCGTTTCTTGTTGACGGCAATGCTACACGGAATTTCCCTGCTTTGCCTTCCTTGAATGCGCCGTGATAGCTTTGTGATGGCCAAAAGCGAGGAACAGCCCATGAGTACCGCAAAAGGAGAGACCAAAAAGGTCCCCACATACTGCTTTCAATGCGTCTCCGGACCCGATCTGATCAAGGTCGAGGTTGAGGACGGCATCGCGACGCGGATCGAGCCGAACCTGAATATCTGCGGCCAGCACCCGGGCAAGGGTACGCCCTGCGTCAAGGCCTACGGCCTGGTGCAGAAAACCTACAATCCCAACCGGATCAGCCAGCCCATGAAGCGGACCAACCCCAAGAAGGGCCGCGACGAAGATCCCGGGTTCGTTCCGATCAGCTGGGACGAGGCGCTGGATGCGGTGGCCGACAAGCTGGTCAAAATCCGCGAAATGGGCCTGAAGGATAATTCCGGCTATCCGCGTTTGGCTGCATCTTTTGGGGGGGGAGGTACGCCGACCCGGTTCATGGGCAGCTTCCCAGCCCTTTTGGCGGCCTGGGGTCCGGCGGATCTGGGCTTTGG
The DNA here is from genome assembly GCA_018667855.1 of Rhodospirillaceae bacterium. Taxonomy (GTDB): domain Bacteria; phylum Pseudomonadota; class Alphaproteobacteria. The sequence goes on along the minus strand of JABIRL010000018.1, from coordinate 4,747 downwards.
CGCAGGCCAGGGTGTGAAGTGCTATCATTCGGAACATTTGTACGGAGAGCTGTGGCAGCGCGCCTTCACCCTGGCCGTGGACAGCCCGTATTGCGAATACGTCATTAACTGCGGCAACAACGTGGATGCCTCGGGCGGCGCCACTGGCGTCCGCCGCGGGGCGGAGGCCCGGCGGCGCGGCCTGAAGCGGGTGATGGTGGAACCGCATTTGTCGGTGACGGGCGCCATGTCGGCGGAATGGGTGCCCATCAAACCCAAGACCGACGCGGCGTTTCTGTTCGCGGTGATCCACCGCATCATCAAGGAGAGGGGCTGGCGGGAGACCTGCGATGTCCGCTTCCTCAAAGAAGACACCACCTCGCCCTATCTGGTGGGGCCGAACGGCTATTACCTGAGGGAGCCGGACACCGAGAAGCCCTTGATCTGGGATCTGGCCGACGGTCGGGCCAAGCCGTTCGATACAGCTATTGAGGATCCGGCCCTGGATGGAAGTTATAGCGCGGCCGGCCTGGAATTGGGGGCCGATGACGAGGTCTGGCGCCACGATGGCGTGGAGGTCAAACCCGCCTTCCAGATGCTGTTGGATCATATCGACCAGTACAATCCTGAATGGGCGGAAGCTGAATGCGACGTGCCGGCGGAGACCATCCGCCGGGTCGGCGATGAATTCGTCGCCCATGCCCGGGTTGGCGACACCATAGAGATCGAGGGCGAAATCCTGCCCCTGCGTCCCGTTGGCGTGATGCTGGGCAAAAGCGTCAACAACGGACCCGGCGGCTACCACGCGGTCTGGGCCCGGACCTTGTTGAGCGTGCTGGTGGGAGCGATCGAAGTTCCCGGCTCCAACCTGGGCACAAAAGTCCGCCTGAACCGGCCGGCCAACAACAAACATCTCAGCGCCGTCTCTTCGCGGGACGGCATCATGGATTTCCCTTTCAACGATACCTCCAAGGAAGGCTGGGCCAGCCAGCCGCGCATCCGCAACGGCTACAACACTTTGGTGCCGCTCTCCTCCAGCTCGCCCTGGGCGCCGGCCTTGGGCCCGGCGCATCTGCCCTGGTTGTTTCAAAAGGAAGCGCCTGATAACTGGCCCCGGCCCACTTTGCCGGATATCTGGTTCTGCTATCGTACAAATCCAGCAATATCGTCATGGAACGGCCCCGAAGTGGCCGAACGCATCGCCGAATTTCCCTTCACGGTGGCCTTTGCCTATACCCAGGACGAGACCAACTATATGGCGGACATCGTGCTGCCGGAGGCTACGGACCTGGAAAGCCTGCAGTTGAGCCGCATCGGCGGTACCGGCTCGGGCGAGCAGTTCTGGAAACATCAGGGCTGGATGATCCGGCAGCCGGCGGTGGAGCCCACCGTCGATGCCATGGACATGACAGATATCGCGACCGAGATCTGCAAGCGGGCCGGTATTCTGGGGCCCTACAACATGGCCATCAACAAGGGCGCGGCCGGCATGAAGCTGGTCAGCAACAAGTTCGATTACGGCCTGGAGGGCGACGTCGCCTATGACCGGGACGAGATCTGGGACCGGGTCGCCAAGGCCGCCAGCCATGACCTGTCCGACGGCGAGGAAATTCACGGTATCGACTGGTTCAAGGAACACGGCTATATGCTGCGCGAATTCGCCCAGCGGGAATGGTACCTTTACCCCTATCTCAAGGAACGCGGCATCCGCTTCGAATTACCCTATCAGGAACGCATCAAGCGCCACGGCATCCAGCTTGCCAACCGCCTGCACGAGGTCGGCGTAGAATGGTGGGACAAGCAGTTAAAGGATTATGACCCTCTGCCGAAATACGAATCCTTCCCTGACATCTGGACAGATTTCGTCCGCGAAAAGGGCCAGGATCCGGAGGATTTTCCGTTCTGGGCCTTGACCGCGCGCAGCATGCAATATGCCTGGGGCGCCAACGTGGGCATCCCCCTGATATACGAAGTGGCCGAGAACGTCGCCGGCCATTCGGGCATCGTCATGAACATGCAATCGGCCAAGGACCTGGGCATCGGACAAGGCGACCCGGTGGTTATCACCTCGGCCACCGGTGTAACCCGGGGCAATGCCGTACTGCGCCAAGGCATCCGTCCGGACACGGTCTTGATGATCGGGCAATTCGATCATTGGGCGACGCCGTTCGCCAAGGACCTGAACCTGCCCAGTTTGAATTCGGTGACGGATATCTCCCTCTCCCTGACCGACGGCACGGGCAGTGGCTCCGACATCGTGCGGGTGAAGATCGAAATAGATACCGAGGCCCGGAGCGCCGCCTCATGACGGCGCCAATTACCGCTAGATACGGCATGGTCATCGACCTGAACAGCTGCGTCGGCTGCCAGACCTGCACCATCGCCTGCAAGCATGCCAACGACACACCTCCGGGCGTACAATGGCGCAAGGTGATCGATGTGGAACTGGGCCAGTACCCCAACGTGGAGCGGCTGTTCCTGGTCACCGGCTGCCAGCATTGCGCCGCGCCACCCTGCGTGCCGGTCTGCCCCACCGGCGCCACGAAGCAGCGCCCGGACGGCCTGGTCACCATGAACTACGACACCTGCATCGGCTGCGGCTATTGCGCCGTGGCCTGCCCCTATCAGGCCCGCACAATCGTGCACGAACAGAACTGGTACTACGGCATACCTACCGCGCAGGAGACCCAGGTTGCCCACGACGACCGCATCGGCGTCGCCAATAAATGCACATTTTGTGTGGAGCGTATCGATAGCGGCCTCGCCAATGGCCTGACGCCGGGCCTGGACCCGGACGCCACGCCCGCCTGCGCCATTTCCTGCATCGCCACGGCGATTCATTTTGGCGACTTTGCCGATCCCGGCAGCGATGTCTCGCAACTGGCCGCGGACGGCCGCGCCTTTCAGATGCACGAAGAGCTCGGCACCGACCCGCAGATCAAATACCTCTATGGTTTGCCGGGCAGCACGCCGGGCCGGGACCGCACGGCGGATGATGTGGACGAAGCCGCCTTGCAGGACCCCGGCAATCCCCTGGTGGGCCAGCGGCAGAGCTTTTGGGATATGCGCGCTGCCATGAACTTTACCCTGGGCGGCATGGGCGCGGGTCTGGTGATCATGGCCTGGCTGGCTCATGTCACGGGCGCCCTGCCGCAGACCGGCCTGTTGATCCTCAACGTCATCGCGGGCGGGGCCATGGCGGTAGGGTTGTTCTGCGTGTTTCTGGAGATTGCCCGCAAGGCCCGCTTCCTGAATGTCCTGCTGCGTCCCCAAACGTCCTGGATGACCCGGGAAACCTATGCGGTGGCAGTGTTTTATCCGGCCCTGCTGGCGGATCTGATCTGGCCGTCGGAGGCCCTGCACCTGATCGTGGCGCTGGCGGCGGCGGCATTCCTGTATTGCCAGGCCCGCATCCTGCCCGCCGCCAAGGGCATCCCCGCCTGGCGCGCGCCATTGATGCCGTGGATGCTGCTGGCCACGGGCCTATTGGAAGGCGCCGGCCTGCTGGCCATTGCCGCTGACATGTTGCCTGGTGCCCGTGAGGCGGCCGTGTTGGCCGCTGGCGCGGGCGGCGTCCTGGCCGTTATCAACGCTCTATTGTGGCGCAACTACATGGCCGAAGCCAAAACCAGCGGCGTCGGTCCATTGGCCCGCGCGGCGCTGCAGGATTTGAGCCACGGCCTGCGCATTGTCGGCCATGCCCTGCCCGTGCTGGGCTTCGCGCTGTTTCTCAGTCTATTTTTCGAGTATCCCTTTGTAGCTGCCATCGCGGGCCTGGGCGCCATAATCGGCGGTGCGTGGTGGAAAATCACCGTCATCACCATCGCCAGCCACCAACAGGGCTTCGCCCTGTCCAAGGTCCCCCAGCGGGGTTCCGGCACGCGGGCAGCCCCGGCCCGGATGGGCACGGCGGCCTAGGGCAGATAGGAGATATTGATGATCAACGTCAACGGCATGGCGCATGTGATGCTGACGGTCAGTCGGTTCAAGGAAGCCAAGGCGTTTTATTCCCGGTTGATGCCGGCATTGGGGCTGGAATGCGTCTTTGACGGCGACAACATGTGCTATTTCGTAGGCGCGCGGACGGCGCTGGGTATTCATCCCTGCGCGCCCGAACACGCGGGCGAGCGGTTCGTGCAAGGCCGGGTCGGGCTACACCACGTTTGTTTGCGGGCCCGCTCCCGCGAAGATGTGGATGCGGTCGCGGCGCTGTTGGTGGAAATGGATGCCCATATCGTCACGCCGGCACAGGACGGCGCCTGGGCGCCCGGTTATTACTATGTTCTGTTCGAGGACCCGGACGGCATCCGCCTGGAAGTAAATTTCGTCCCCGGCCAGGGCGTGCTGGCCAAGGACGAGAATTTCAATCCAAGCGTTGATTATCGCTGACGGTTACGGGTGACGGGTTATTCCGCCGCCTCGGCGCTGCCGTGGCGCAGGAAGTGGCTAAGCTGGCGGTCGTGGCGGCTCATGGCGGAGCGGGAAGCCACTTCCGGCCAGGGTTGCCAGCGGGGGCTGGGACCGTCGGGCTGATCGCCCATGACCGTGACCCGTTGAATAACGCGCTCTCCATCGAAATCATTCAGGACATAATGCTGGGTGCAACTGTTGTCCCACATCCCGATGGTACCGGCGGTCCAATGATAGCGAACCGTGAAGCGGGGGCTTTGCACCCAATTGGTCAGAAACCGCAGGAAATTGTCGCTTTCGGGCGCACTCATTTCCACGATACGGCGGGTGAAATGCTCGCTGATATATAGCGCCTTGC
>JABIRL010000341.1 GCA_018667855.1 Rhodospirillaceae bacterium | reverse complement strand
GCGGATGTTTCTGGGGCATGCAGGATCTCATCCGCAGGCTGCCGGGCGTGCTTGCCACCCGTGTTGGCTATACGGGCGGCGATATTCCAAATGCCACCTATCCGAACCATGGCGACCATGCCGAAGGCATCGAAATTCTGTTTGATCCGAATAAAACCAGCTTTCGGGCGCTGCTGGAGGTTTTCTTTCAAATCCATGACCCCTCCACCATGAACCGCCAGGGCTACGATATGGGTCCTTCGTATCGTTCGGGCATCTACTATGTGGATGAGGCCCAGAAGGCGGAAGCGGAACGAACCATCGCGGATGTGGACGCGTCCGGCTTGTGGCCGGGCAAGGTGGTGACCGAGGTCGAACCGGTCGGTGATTTCTGGGTGGCGGAGCCGGAGCATCAGGACTATCTGGAACGTATCCCCCACGGATACACCTGCCATTTTGTCCGCCCGGAATGGAAGCTGCCCCGGCGTGAGGACGCCGCCTGATAGATCCTCGTCGTTAGTATGTCGGCCCGAATAGTTGCTCTTTTTCAGCATTGATGGCTGGATCCGCGATAAACAGGGAAGCCGTAATGCCAGACCGCGACAAACATTTGCAGCGTTTCATTGATGCGACAGAGGCTGGAATTCGCGCCCGGGCAGGGCAATATCCGGATGCCATGGCGATGACGGACCGGATTTTCACGGCCTTGAAAGAGGTCGGTGACAACAATGCCGACAGCACATCGACGCGCCTGCCCATATGCGATCATCTCGAAAGCGCATTTGCCCAAGCCCGCAACGGCCCTGATCCCATTCCCCAGCTGACCGATGCGTTCGCGGCCATAGAGCCGACCTTCGCCTGGAACCGCAGGGCGGAAGCGGCAGGGGTCGGCGGGGACTTTTACGACAATCATGCCAACGCCATGATTGTGGGCGGGGGCGGCCTGGAAGTGCGGCGGGATGTAACGATTGGCGTCAGTCTGGTTGCACCGGAAATTCAGTATCCCCGGCATCACCATCCGCCCGAGGAGCTTTATATCGTTCTCGCGCCGGGAAAATGGATGCAGAACGACAATCCGTTGGCACCCAAAATGTCGGGCGACCTGGTCCACAATCAACCCAACATGTGGCATTCGATGCAGGCGATGACGACACCGCTGCTTGCTGTCTGGTGTCTGTGGGTTGGAGACTGAGGACTGCGGCACTGCCCATTTCCCCAACCACGCCACCTTGCCGAGGGAAGGCGGTTCGCGCTAGTCTTGATCAATCATGCCGGGTTCTTTCGAGCCCGTGGTTCCAATAACATCGGGCTTTGGCGATGAAGAGCGCTTTTCCTCCCCTCGAGACGGCACGGACGCTCGCGACTGTGTACGGCCACGAATTTTCAGCCCAGCCGCTCACATATCCCCATGGCGTGGCGCTTTCCGGGCGGCTGCGCCTGGCGGCGATTGAGGGCGAGGGGACGGCGGTTGGGCAGGATATTGCGCGGCTGATCGAACCGGTCGTGCAGGACCCGGGCGCGATCCCCGACGCCGGGCCGTGCCTTTCCGTTGCCTGCTTCGCCGACGAGCTGTTCGGGGTAACGGAGGAAGAACGGCATCGGGATTTTCTCATCACCATGGCTGATCGTTTCTTGGCCAGGGCGCTGTTCGATGATGATGTGCGGGTTGAAGACTTTTTCTTTGGCGGCACATTACTGGGCCGGGCCCATCGATTGACCGGACAAGCCGCCTATGCCGATGCGCTGATGGATTATCTGGGTGCGGTGGATACCCAGCAGCCAAACGGGCTTTTCTGGCATTGTCATGCCTCGCCCTATTTCTGGGGCAGGGGCAATGCGTTCGCCGCGCTTGGCATGGCTGAAGCTCTCGAATATGTGCCGGCGCATCCCAGGCGTGACGAATTGGTGGCGCGGCATTGCAGCCATTTGGAAGCACTGGCGAAATTCCAGGACGTCAGTGGTATGTGGCGCCAGATCATCGACGATGGCGGGACTTACCTGGAGCATAGCGCGACGACGATGATCGGCTACACCATCGCGCGGGGCATTGCCGGCGGTTGGCTGGAGCCGGGGCGTTGGCGGCCCGTTGCGCAACGGGCATGGGAAGGCGCGGCGGCGCGGATTGGCGGAAACGGTGAATTGGAACATGT
>JABIRL010000332.1 GCA_018667855.1 Rhodospirillaceae bacterium | reverse complement strand
TGGGGGATAAAGCGGATTCCCTGTTCTTGTGCCATCCAGGCAATGCGGCGTTCCTCACTGATGCCGCCGACTTTCGTAACGTCTGGCTGCACAATGTCGAACGCGTGGGCTTTCAACCAGGGACGGAATTCCTGACGGCGTAATCATGGCCGTTCCGTATTTGGAACAGCCGTGAAATAATAGGGGCCGGCGTGGCGATAGTCATGTCGGCCCCAATTTTTGCATAATAGCGAACCGACCCATTATCGAATGTCCAAAGTCGACGACATACATCATTCAGGCCTGATCGGCAGCCAACCGCCGCCGGCCCATGCTGCCGCGCAGGCCAAGATCGCTCATACGGAGGAAGGCTTCCCCACCGCCTGGCTGATCACGCCGGCGACCATATGGCTGATCCTGTTTTTGGTTATCCCCCTGGTATCGATCATCGTCTTCAGCTTTTGGGAAAATACGCCCAAGGGTTTAGAGCCGGCCTTCTCCTTGGATTTCTATGGGGAGTATTTTTATACCAAGGGTTTCTTCGACCCCGAGGCCGATCGATTCCTTTTGCCAAGCGTGTTTTTGCGCACCCTCGGCTCGACGATCTATTTCACCCTGGTCACCATGGTGTTGTGCTTGATCGTTGGTTACCCCATCGCTTATTTCCTGGCCATGCAGGTGCAAGCCTTCAAATGGCAGTTGGCGTTGTTTTTGCTGTGCATGGTGCCGTTCTGGACCTCGTATTTGATCCGCGCCGTGGCTTGGCTGCCCATGTTGGGGCGCCGGGGCTTGATCAATCAGGCCCTGATCGGCATGGGCATCGTGGATAAGCCGGTCAGCTTTCTGTTCTATTCAGAGTTCGGCTACACCCTTGCTTTGGTGCAAATATATGTGGTGCTGGGGATCGGACCGATCTTCTTTTCCCTGGCCAAGATCGACAAGGCCATCCTGGAAGCCGCCCTGGACATGGGCGCCACGCCGTTTCAGATTTTCCGCGAGATTATTGGCCCGATGTCCCTGCCCGGCGTGGCCATTGGCATGATCTTTATTTTCGTCGTCATCATGGGGGAATTCGCCACCGCCGTGGTGGTCTATGGCGGCAAGACCTCCACCGCCGGCACAGTGATATTGAACTATTACGGCATCGCCAACTATCCCTTTGCCGCCGTCAATGCGCTGATGCTGATGCTGGCCATGGTGATCGGCATTGTGGTGATTTTGCGGATCGTCGATATCCGCAAGGAGCTTTAGACCATGGCCCGTTGGACGCCGGAGCGCTGGCGCAAGTTGCGGGTGAAGACCGGCTTCTCGATCTATTATGTGATCTTCCTGCTGTTCATTTACGGTCCCATGTTCGCCATGTTCGTGCTGTCGTTTCAGGGCCGGCGGGGCGGCACCTCATTTCCCATGCGGGGGGTTTCGCTTTATTGGTGGAATAAATTACTGGAACCTTCCACGGTGGGCGACATGCAGGGCGCCATGGGGCGGTCCATAATTTTGGCCCTGATGGTCATGGTCATCACGGGCCTGTTCGCGACCATGCTGGCCATGGCATTCCGCAAGAAATTCTTTTTCTCCAACGTGTTGTTCTACACCATCCTGACCGGCCTGATGGTGCCGGGCGTCTTGTTAAGCCTGGGCATGGCGATCCTGATGCGGCAATTGGGTATATCGCCCGCCTGGTATACCTCCGGCCTGGCGGTGCATGTGATCTGGTCCCTGCCGTTCAGTTATCTGGTTATGATGGCCGTCTTTAATCGCTTCGATTCCCGATTGGAAGAAGCTGCCCGTGACATGGGCGCCGATGAATGGACCGTGTTCAAGGAGATCACCCTGCCCTTGATCACGCCGGGCGTGGTCGCCGCCGGCCTGTTCGGCTTCACGCTGTCCTATGACGAGTTTGCCCGCATGACATTGCTCTCGGGTGCCGAGAACACCCTGCCCCTGGATATCAACGCCTCCATGACCCAGCGGATCAGACCAACGCTGTTCGCCCTGGGCACGGCCTCGACGCTGTTTTCATTGCTGATGATCTCGGTGTTCCTGGGCATCTATACGATTCTGTATCGACGCTCACGTTAGCGTTGGGGTGGCATAGACTGTCTTGCCATCAATCGTGATCTCCACCTGAACCAGGTATCGGGCGAGGGCCGCCATATCGACCTCCAGGCCCAGACCGGGCGCATCGGGAGCGCGGACCAGGCCGTCGCCGTCCCGCTCGATCAGGCTTTGCGTGATTTCGCGGGCCAGGGGCTTGGCTTCCACCGGGTATTCGCAAATGTCATCCTGTGCGTGACCGGCAAAGGCCTGCAATGACGCGCTGAGGGCGATGTGCGAGTTAAATGTATGATTGACGAAGCGCACATCCCGTTGGGCGGCGTAATCGGCGACCTGTTTGGCATCGGAAATCCCCATGCGCCCGGCGTCGATCTGCACGTAACCGATGCCGGCATGGTCGATCATCTGCTGCGCCATGTGAAAATTATGCGCCCCTTCCCCGCCCGCAAGGCGCAACGGCGCGGCCCGCGCCGCCAATTGGCTATAGGCCCCCAGGGCGGCTGATATAAACGGCTCCTCCAGCCATGTGGCCTTGTGGGTCAGCAAGGCCTCCAGCCGGGTCGCGGCGGCCTCCACATCATCGACCCAGACCGTGCCCGCATCGACCAACAGGATGCCGTCCTGGCCCAGGCCTTCGCGGGCGGCGGCAATATGGGCGGCATCCGTGGCGGCATCGCCTTGCCCGTAGGGCCCCCAGCCGAATTTGACGGCGCGGAAGCCGGCGGCGCGCTGGGCTCTACCCTTGTCCAAAGTCTCCTGCGGATCGTCACCGAATAGCTGCGAGGCATAGGGCGTCTTGGCCGTACTGCTGTCGTGGCCCAACAGGCGCCAGACCGGCTCCCCCCGGCGCCGGCCCAGCAGATCCCATAACGCCATGTCGATACCGGCCAGGGTATGGGAGGTTTGCAGCAGGTCCAGGCTGTTGGCCCGTACTTCGCGGTTGATACGGGCGATATCGGCGCTGTCGTCCAGACGTTGGCCCAACACGGAATTTCCCACCGGTTGGCAGATGCCGTGGGACATGGGCGCGACGAAAGCGGCGATGGAAACCAAGGGCGCGGCATCGCACTCGCCCCAGCCGACATCACCGCCAGAGGATACCCGCACCAACAGGGAATCCTGGCTGTTGTCGGCAATCGCCTCGACCTCCGGCATGCGCAGATAGAAGAAATCCACCACCTCGACGGTTGCCATGATCAGCTCTCTTCAGGGATCGGCCGGCCCGAGTATCCCTCGGCGCAGATGTCGCCGCCCTGGTAATAATCTCCAACCGAATTTGGCGCGCGCCCTGTTTCCGCCGCCAGGGCGTGATCCCGGTGGTCCTCAGCCTTGTCCTGGGGCCGATAGCCCAGGCGCCGCGCCGCCTCGTTGTCCCACCAGGAGCGGGCATTGTCGGAAATACCCCAGACAACTTCATAGACCAAATCCGGATGCTCCAGGCCGATGCGGACCAATTGCGTCAGATCGCGGGGGCTGATCCAGATGGAAAGTCGCCGCTCGTCCACGGGATGGTCATCGATATTGCCGATGCGGATCGCCATGACGCCAAGGCCGAAATTATCCGCGTAGTAGCTGCCGACCGCTTCGCCAAAGGCCTTGGAAACGCCATAAAGGCTGTCGGGGCGAACCTTGTGATCAACGCCGATGCGGGCATGGCGGGGGTAGAAGCCGATGGCGTGGTTCGACGAGGCAAAGACCACGCGCCGTGTGCCGTTGATCCGCGCCGCTTCGAACAGATTGTGGCAGCCGACGATGTTGGCCTGATGGATAATGTCCCAGCTGGCCTCCATTGCCTGGCCACCCAGATGCAGGACACCATCGACGCCTTGCAAAAGATTCGTCATCGCCGCCATGTCGGCCAGATCGGCGGCGATGAATTCTTCTTCGTTGGTTAGATTTTTAGGTGTCTCCCGGTCACTAAGGATCAGGCGCGGATAGACGCCCTTTAACAATTGCCGCATGCGGCCGCCAATGCCGCCCGCCGCGCCGGTAATCAAAACGGTTTCCATGTTTCAAACCACGCTGTGAGGTGTCAATTTGGTGCCGTCGGAGAAGCGGCTGAAGCGGAAGGCGTCCAGCTTCAGGGACGGCTCACCCTTCAGGATCAACTCCGATATCAGGCGTCCCACGATGGGGCCCATGCCGAACCCATGGCCCGAGAAGCCCGTGGCCAGGATTAGGCCGGATGGGTTATCGACCGCATCCAGTGTGGGCAGCATGTCGGGGGCCATATCGATATAACCGGCCCAGCTGAAATCGATTTTGACTTCAGCCGTTTGCGGCAGCAGTTGGTGCAATGTGCCCAGTGCCTCATTCAGAACCTTGTGATTGGGTTCGGGATCAAGGATGCGGTGCGTGACTAATTCTTTCGCCAATGCCGCTTTCGAGAAACTGCCGCCCATCAGATCAAAAGCCAGGCGGTTCAGGTGCAGTTTCACATCCCGCCGGTTGGAGGCGAAGCTGCCCAGAAAGGACGGCAGATTCAAAAGGCTTTCCAAAGTCAGATCGTGGTCAGCGGAACGTTTGGCAATATTGAACGTCCCGTCCCGGCGCTGGCGAAAGGCGACCCCGGTCCAGGTCGCGGTGTGGCTGACGATGGGACCCGGCGTGGTGCGTGCGACCGATCCCTTGATCCACATCTGCGGCAATTTCAGGCCCAGGGTGCGCAGCATGCGGCCCGACCAGGCACCGGCGGCGCAAACCACCACGGGCGCCCGGATCACGCCCTGTTCCGTAACCACGCCCGAGACGACGCCGGCGGTTTTCTCAACTTCGAACACCGCGCAATTGGTCAGGAATTCCGCGCCGCGCCCCTCGGCGGCCCGGGCCAGTGCGGCGGTAGCTTTTCGCGGCTCCGCCTGGCCGTCACTTTCCGTGAAGATGGCACCGTGGCAATCAAAGGCGTTGCCGGGCACCACCGCCTCGGCCTCCGCACGGGTCAGAATTTTGGCATCCAGTCCGAATTCCGCCGCTGTCTGGCGCCAGGTTTCCCAGCCCGCACCCTCCTCGGCATCGGCGAAGGTGACCATGTTGCCGGCGGAGAGCCATTCAATATCGGCGTTCAGGTCCCGTTCCAGGCCGCGCCAGATTTTATTGGCTTCCATCATCAGGGGAATTTCCGCCGGGTCCCGGCCCTGTTGGCGGACAAAGCCCCAATTGCGGCTGGATTGCTCGCCGGCGATTTCGCCCTTTTCGCAAACAATCACCGATGCGCCGCCCTTGGCGAGATAATAGGCGGTGGCGGTGCCGGCAATGCCCGCGCCGATAACAACAACATCCGCCGTGCGATCCATGGGCCCTAAGCTCCAATGTCTTCGGCGCGCCGGGTCTCCTCCAACAGCATGCCGCTGTCGGCGGCAAAACAGAGGATTTCCCGCTCGCCCACACGGTAGGAACTGTCCGAGAGGTGGCGATGCTGTTCCACGTGCACAAAATGCCCCGGTCCCACTTCAAACACATCCGTCTCCAAGGTTCCCAGAAACTCCGTCGCCACGTAAGTGCCCTCGACCTTGTTGGCCATTTCCGGGTTGTCGCCCGTGTGCATCAAATCGGCCCGGACCGAAAAATGGGCTTCCTGACCAATGGGTACATGGCGGATATGTTCGGGCACCCGAATGTAGAAAAGTTGGTCGCCAGCCTCGACAAAAACCATGGAGCCGCTGCGGGAGCGGATCACCCCCTTGAACATGTTGTTGTTGCCGATGAAGTCGGCGACGAAGCGATTGCGGGGATTTTCGTGAATTTCCCTGGATGAACCGATCTGCTGCACCACGGCATCGGACATGACGATCACCTTGTCCGCCATGGACATGGCTTCCTGCTGGGAATGGGTAACCATGATGAAGGTGATGCCGGTTTCCTGCTGGATCTTTTTCAATTCGACCATCATGGTTTGCCGCAGGTTGTAGTCCAGGGCGCCCAGGGGTTCATCCAGCAACAGCACCGTGGGCTCGCTGATCAGGGCGCGGGCCAGGGCGACGCGCTGTTGCTGGCCGCCTGAAAGGTCCGACGGCCGGCGCGTGGCAAGTTCGTCAAGACCGACGGTTTCCAGCATTTCCCATACCCGTCGGCCGCGCATGTCCTTGTCCATGCCGCGCATCTTCAGACTGAATTCCACATTCTGAAACACCGTGCGGTGGGGAAATAGCGCGAAACTCTGGAACATCATTGAGGTGTCCCGCTGCGAGGGGGGCAGGTCCGTGACATCCTGGCCGGAGATGAATATTCGCCCCTTGGTAACTTCCTCCAGCCCACCAACCATACGCAACAACGTGGTCTTGCCACAGCCCGACGGCCCCAGCATGGAGACGAATTCACCATGTTCGATTTCAGCATTGAAGTCGATCACCGCCCGGGTATCGCCCGGAAAGGTCTTGTCCACATGCTCTATGATGACGTCGAATTCGGCCATTGCGCTAACCAGAAGTACCCCTGGATACCCGGAACAAGTCCGGGCATGACGGTTCTGGTGAATTCACCACGGTGCCAGACCTAGTCGGCGCTCTTGGCCACGGCCTGCATGATATTCCAGACGCTTTCGAACGGCACATCATCAAACCCGCCGCGGCTGTTCAACTCCCGCAGCATTCCCAAGGTCTGGGCCATGGTCTCGTCATCGCCCGCGGCCTCAACCAGTTTGTCCAGGGCTTCCGGAAAATTGGCCTCCCGGGATTTCTTAGAGCTCAAAGTCTTATCCACGAGCGCGGCCAGATGATCCGCCGCCTCGCGCAGGCTGCCTTGGCCATAGGGGCGCCCGAACAGGCCGCGCAGGCCGTTGGCGTTGAAGCGCTGGCGCAGGCCGTCGGGCATGGACTGGGCGAAACCTTCCAATACCTCGCCAACACCGAAGCCCTGGGTAAACAGGCCGCGAATGGTATCCACGGTGCCGTCGCCGCCGCCATACATACGGATCTGGGCGCCCTCCAGGGCGTTACCCATGGCCTTGGCCTGATCGATGTGAACATCCCGGTCCGCCTCGATGGACAGTTTGGCCAGCTCCAGGAAGGTTGCGGCCTCGTTGTATTTCTTCAGTGCATCCGCCTTGGCCTCCATCCCGCTGGCCTCGGCCTGCAACATGCGCTGGGTATTGGCGACGCGCAGGCTTTCGACCTCCGCCTCCGCCCGGCCGGCCGCGGCGGCCTCTTTCTCGATCCCCTCGGCAGCGATCTTCTGCGCCTCGGCCGAGGCGCGGGCCCGGATCATGGTGGCGTCCGATTCCTGTTCCGCCGAAAGCTTGCGGGCCTCCGATTGGGTGATCATATGCATGCGGGTGATGGCCGCCTTGCTCTCCTCGTCGATGCGGCGGATTTCGGCCAGCATCTCGGCATCGATCTGCTCGATGTCCTTGGCCCGTTCCGCATCGGCCACCAAGCGTACGGATTCGACACGATGCTGCGCGCCTTCCTTCTCGGCCGTTGTCGAAAGACGCTCGACCTCGGCCGCTTCCAGTTCCCGGGTCTTCTGCACAATGGCGATTTCCCGGTTGCGTTCCTCCACCTCCCGGGCTTCCAGGCGACGGATATCGGCAGCCTCCCGCTCCTTGTCCTTTTCGATCAGGGTGATATCGCGCTGGCGCTGTTCCAGCTCGATCGCCAGATCCTTCTGTACCTCGACCTCTTCCAGCTCCTTGGCCTTGGCCACCAGGGCGATCTGCCGGTCGCGCTCTTCCTGTTCCCGGGCCAGGGTACGGCGGATTTCGGCGCGTTCCAGCTCCTCCGCCTTGCCGATCAGTTCAATTTCGCTATCCCGTTCCGCCTTTTGCCGGGCCAGGCTGCGCGAGATCTCGGCCGCGTGCGTTGCGCCGCCCTGGCGGATGACGGCGGCTTCTTTTTCGATCTGCGCTTTCTCCAGGGACTCGGCCTTTTGAATTTCTTCTTGCTCCACTTCCCAGCGGCGATCCAGAATAAAGCGTTGCTGTTCGCTCAATACCCTGGCCTTCTCATTGGCCACTTCCTGTTCCTGCTTGACGGCCGCGAAGCTTTCTGCCTTGTCCAGATCCAGCATCTCCAGGCGGGTTTCCAGCGCCCGCTTACGGACGGCCAGGCTGGCCTCCTCCGCTGCAGCATGACGGGCATCGCGGGCGGCTTCTTCTTCCGCCATGACGGCGGTGACGCGGGCAATTTCGGTCTGCTGACGTTCCCGCTCTTTTTGCGACAGTTCGATCTCCCGCTGCTTTTCCGCCTGTTCCCGGACCAGGGAACGGTCAATTTCCGCCAGCTCGGATTCCTTGGCCTTGGCGACCAGCTCGATCTGGCGGTCCCGCTCGGCCTTTTCCAAGGTCAGGTTACGGGCGATATTGGCAAGTTCTTCTTCCCGCGCCTTGGCGATCAGATCAATCTCCCGGTCCCGGCGTTCCTTCTCTAGCGCCAGCTCTTTCTGAATTTCGGCGGTTTCGCGGCGCTTTGCCTCCTCCGTGATGGCCAGATCACGTTCGGTACGCATGCGCTCGAGGGTCTTTTCGTTGTCGATTTCCTTTTCTTCCACGCCCATGCGCTGATCCAGGACATAGATCTGCTTCTCGCCCAGCTGCTTGGCCTGCTCGTTGGCGACTTCCTTGTCCTGATTGGCCCGCGCCACGGCCTCGTGGCGTTCGATTTCCAACAGTTCCAGCTGGGTATCCAAATCCTTTTGCCGGATCGACACCGTAGTGCGTTTTTCCGTGTCATGCACCTTGCGCCGGGCATCCGAAGTTATCTCGGTGATCACCTTCAAACCTTCGGCGTCAAAGACGTTGTCAGTGCGGAAAAACTCCTTGCCCGACTGTTCCAGGGTGACGATGGAGACCTCTTCCAATACCAACCCGTTGGCGGTGAAGCTTTCGGTCACGCCACTGCGAATGTCGGTCGCGAAATCGTCCCGGTGCTGATGCAATTCCTTCAAGGTCTTGGTCGCGGCATAGCTGCGCAGGGCGCCGACCACCTTGGCTTCAAGCAGGTTGCGTACCTGATCGGAATCGAACGTCTTTTCGCCCAGACTGCGCGACGCGACCAGCACCGCGTTATCCGTGTGGCCCACATGGGTATATAGTTCCACCGCCACATCAATCCGGATATTGTCCGATGTCAGGATGGCTTGATCCCGGGACCGGGAAATGATCAATTTTAAGGTTTCCAGGGATACCCAACTGACTTCATGGAACACCGGCAGAACCAGGGCGCCCTTGCCCAGGCAAACCTTGGTGCCGCGAAACCCGGTGCGGATGAAGCACATGTTCGACGGCGCCCGCTTGTAGATCCAAATGGAAATTATATAGAGGATCGCGATGACGACGATGGCCGTGATCAGCAGCGCAATTCCAACTTCTAACATCGTGCAGACACCCTTGTTTTTGTGTTCGTATTCCCTGCTGGCCGCATGGTTGGTTTCAGATCAACCTATCCGGCCGCCGTATGCAATTAACCACTCGAACCATTCGTAACGCCACCGCGCCGCGCGCCGAAGTCAAACATTGGCAGCGGCCGGCGGTTTCGTTTCGTACCTTCACGCAATTCCTGGGTCGCGCGAAGATCAACCGTCAGCTCCGCACCCTGCAAAACCACGCCGTAATCATCCCGTGCGGAGCCCGACGTCAGCAGGCGGCGGGCAACGTCCTTGCGGACCTTGCCCGGTTCCCGCTCCAACGGATCACCCCAGCCGCCGCCGCCGGCGGTGCGGAAAACCACGCGGTCGCCGGGCTGCACGCGGACGTTGTCAATTTTCGAAGGCAGCGGTGATTTTTCGCCGCCCTTGCGAATGAGCCATTTTGCCGACACCGCGCCGGGCTTGCCGCCCAGAATGCCCCAGGGCTGACTTTCATGGCGGTCATCGTGGATCGAGACATCGCCCTCCGCCAGCACATGATAGACCTTTTCGATGCCGTTGCCGCCCCGATGCAGACCGGCCCCGCCCGTGTCCATGACCGAATTGTACCCCTCAATCACCAGCGGGTAGTAGGTTTCCAGATACTCGGTCGGGATATTCTCAAACAGCGGCCACCAGGAATGGCCGTCCATGCCGTCACCGATGGGGCGGCCGGGAATGCCGCCATAAAGAATTTCCATCAGCTGGAAGCCGCGCCCGTTCCGGTCCGTGCCGGAATAGAGGAAATGCGGGCTGGAGCCATAGCCGGCGGCCGTCGCCATGTCGGGGGCATTGTGGCTCAAGGCGCCGCCCAGCACATCGAACTGCCGTGAAAGCGTGTGAGTGCGACAGCCAAGGGGCGCGGGAAAATCCGGCTGGACCAATGTGCCCTTGGGCAGGGTGACGTGGATCAGGTCGTAAAAGCCGTCGTTGAACAGGATCTGCGGATCGAACACCATGATCATGTAGACGCCAATAAACATCTTGAACATGCCGTCGTGCAGATAGAAATTAATCGGTCCCGGTGCCTGCGCGGCGGTGCCGGTCCAGTCGAAAAAGGCGTGTTCCCCTTCGCGCCAGACCGTCAGCTTCATCTTGAAGGGACCGTTGCCGCAGCCGTCGTCGTCGACATAATCCTCGAACGATTGCGGCTCGGTCGGCAGGTTCTGCACGATCAGGGTGCGCATGGCCCGCTCGGTCCGCTCCAGCAGCGCATCGCAGGCCTGGGCGTAGATATCGGCGCCGAACCGCTCGCACAGTTCAATAACGCGGCGTTCGCCGGCCCGGCACCCGGCGATGATCGCCATCAAGTCGCTGTAATTCATCTCCGGCGTGCGCGTGTTGGTCATGATCAGGTCAAGCGCGGCCTGATTCAACACGCCCGCCTCGTACAGTTTGATCGGCGGAATGCGCAACCCCTCGCCAAAGATCGAGGTCGCCGCCGTCGGCATGGAACCGGGCACCGGGCCGCCCACGTCCATCATATGCCCGAACATGGAGGTGAAGCCGACCAACCCGCCCTGGAAGAACACCGGCACCAGGATAATCCAGTCGTTGATATGGCTGACCGCGCCGCCGCACTGAAAGGGGTCGTTCTGTAGAATCACATCGCCCGGCACCAGATCGAAGCTCTGAGACTTCAGCATTTCCGGAACGTAGGAACCGAACTGTCCGACAATCATGCGGCCCTTGGGGTCGGTGATCATGGGATATTCATCGTGTTGTTCGCGGATCACCGGCGACATGGCGGAGCGGAACAGCACCGCGTCCATTTCATGGCGGGCGTTACGCAGGGAATTTTCGATCAGATCTAGGCTGACAACATCCAGCTTACCGCCACCCGGGGCGGCCCGGGCAGTGGGGTTGGCGGGGGCCGCCTGCGGCGCGGGACGCTGTCGTGGCGTTGCCGCCTCCACCGCCGCGTCCGATGTGCCGGGTATTTCGTCCCCCAGCATGGCGGCGCATTTAGCCAGGGCATCGTCGGTCGCCCGTTGCAGGGCCTTACCCGTGTCGCCATTGGCCCGGGCACTGCCAAATTGCATTTTCGAGACACCATCGACGGTCAATTTGACCAACACGCTGACGCCGCCGCGTTCGGCCTTGTGTTCCAGAATTTCCGAGGACCAGGCGCCGCCATAGCGGGCATTCAGGTGTGCGGTCACATCATCGACATTGATCGAGGCAGTGGGCGATGCGGCCATGCTGGCGGATTCCAGATCGGCCGCGGTGGTGGGGCGGTGGTTGGAAGACAACAGGCCTGTCTCATCCATCTGAGTGGCGAAAACCTTGTCGAACTGCGCTTTGTTGGACTGCAACAAATCGTCCAGGGACATCCGCCCGCGCTCTGGATTTTGTTCGTTCATGGCCTAGTCCTGCCTACCTTCGAGAGAGATCAGAATATTGAGATACCGGTCCACGACGCCAACATGACCTGGATGGATGACGGTTGTCGAATCCGCTTGGGTGACCACCGCCGGTCCGACCAAGCGATGGCCGGCGCGCAGCTGCTTACGGTCATAAATGTTGGCATTCAAAAAGCCGCCGTCGAAATAAACCCGGTGTTGTTCATACACCGCCGCCGAGGCATCGGGAGCTTCTAAATCAAAACTGGGCAACTGCACCTTTTCGACCTGGCCGGCGCCAACCGCGCGCAGGTTAACCAGTTCGACGGGCTGTTCCAGGCGGAAGCCGTACAATCTTTCGTGAGCCGCGCCAAAGCGGGCCTCCAGATCGGCCAGACCGCCGTTGCTCAGGCTCTCCGGATTAATTTTCAAGGCGAATTCATAGCCTTGGCGGAAGTAACGCACATCGGCCTGATAGCTGAGCTCCTGGCGCCCCTCGTCAATGCCCTCCTCGCGCAGCCAGCCGCGGGCCTCGCGGCCCAGACGGGCATAGATTTCGGCCAACTGGGCGCCATCGGCGTCGGCTACGTTGCGCACATAGGTCTGGGCGAATTCGTTCTTCACGTCCGAATACAGAAAGCCCAATGCCGACAGCACGCCCGGCGTCGGCGGGACAATAACCGGATAGCAATTGCCCAGCATGGCCATGGCGTTGCCATGCAAAGGACCGGCGCCGCCAAACGCCACCAGGGCGAAATCCCGCGGGTCCAGACCTTTTTGCACACTGACCAGGCGCAGGGCGCCGAACATGTTTTCGTTGACGATATCCAGAATACCCTGGGCCGCCTGATGCAGATCCAGGCCCAGGGCGCGGGCGATCTTGCCCACCGCGTCCTCGGCCGCCTTTACATCCAGGCTCATCTTGCCATCCAGCAATCGGGCGGGAAGCCGTCCCAGCAGCAGATTGGCGTCGGTGACGGTTGGTTGATCGCCGCCATGGCCGTAACAGGCAGGACCGGGTGCCGCCCCCGCGCTTTCAGGGCCCACGCGCAGGGCGCCGGTCATGGGCACATGGGCGATCGAACCGCCGCCCGCGCCCACGGAATGAACTTCCACGGAAGGCACCTTGAGGGGGTAATAACCCAGGGATGTCTGCCGCGAAATCAACGGTTCGCCGTTCTGAATCAACGAGACATCGGTGGAAGTACCGCCCATGTCGAAGCCCAACGCATCCTCGTAACCCGCCAGGGTGGCCAGAAACGCCGCGCCCGAGACACCGCCCGCCGGCCCCGACAACATGGTATGGACTGGCGTATCGGAGGCGCGGCGCACCGACATCAAACCACCGTCGGAGCGAACGATATTCACGTGCGGCGAAAACTGAATGCTTTTCAGTTTTTCCTCAAAATTTGCCAGATATCGCCGCATGGACGGTCCCACATAGGCATTCATCACGGTTACCAGGGTGCGTTCATACTCCCGAAACTCCGGCAGGATATCCGACGACAGCGAGATCGGGATATCCGCTCCGGTCTCCTCGACAATCGTGCGCAGGCGCCGCTCGTGATCCGGGTTGGCATAGGAATGCAGTAACGAGATGGTAATGGCCTCGACGCCCGCATCGATCAACTCCCGCACCGCCTGGCGGGCGGCATTTTCGTCCAGGGGGGTCAGTACATCGCCATGGGCATCGACCCGTTCGGGGATGCCGCGGGTCAATTCCAGATCCGCCAGTGGATCCGGCTTTTCCATGATCATCCAGCCGGCCAGGGGCCCCGGTGTCTGACTGCGGGCCAGATGCAGAACCTGTTCGAAATCCTTGGTGACCAGCAAGCCCACCTTGGCGCCCTTTTCCTCCAGCACGATGTTGGTGGAGACCGTGGTGCCATGCAGCAATGCATTGATCTCGGACGGGCTGATGCCCGTCTCGGCAATCAACTGCGAGATGCCGTTCATGATGCCGATGGACTGATCTTGCGGTGTCGACGGCGTCTTCAAAAGGCGCAATTCACTATTCTGTTCGTTGAACAGCAACAAATCGGTGAAAGTGCCACCGACATCCACGCCCAAACGGCTACTCATTATGCCTCCCCATTTTTGTTGCCGCATTTTATACGGTTTGTTCAGCAATTGCGCCCCCGAATTCACCTCAAAATTAATCTAGCGCAGTTGCGTTTTGACAAACCCTGTCTTTCGGGTACCATCCGCCGCAATTGGACCCATAACCGCGTGGCTGGAGCGAAATGGCGGAAGAAACAATGGCAGGGCGACGGCCGAGATTCTGGATTGGCCTGCTCGCGATCATCATATTGCTGATTTTCCTGTATTTTTATAAGCCGTTTGAAACTTATCTGGTGGCCCATATTCCCCAGGTGCATTTCTCCAACGTCGTGTTCTGGTTTGCCTCGTTGGTGGGTATCGTCGGTTATGTCATTTCCCACTGGCAGAGTTTTCGCGGCCAATTCGGCCGCGATGGCGCGGTGTTGAATGTGGAAACGCTGTTGTTTGACAGCCTGCAAGTGGCGATCCTGGTGGCGGTGATTTTCTGCGCCGGCGGCACCTTGCAGGCGGTGGCCATGTTGGGCGAGCATCTGGTGGGCAGGGGCGCCATCGTCGGCGGCGCCTTCGGTGAAAAATTGCTGGCAATCATCCTCATGGTGATCCTGGCCATTCTGTTCTATCTGCTGCACCACGTGGTCCGCGCCTTCCGCGACGGCTGGACCACCCGCAGCGCCCCGCCGCGGGGCTCGCTCTCGGATTAGAAGGCGCCGACAATAGGCGTCCGTAACAGGACGCCGGTCAAACGACACGGGTGGTTGGCCGGCCAACGGTGCATCCGCATGGCATTGATCAGTTATTGTTATTCCTCAGTAAGGGTCGATAGCCACGATTGTTTTGGCGCTAATTCGATCTAGCTTATGCATTGGCGAGCCAGCAATTGCCGGTTCGTATCGGAACTCGCGGCATACTGGAGAGCCTAGCGTTATGGCAAAATTTCGAAATGTGGCGACGGTATACCTTTTATTTGTTGTCGCCTCGCAGGCGCTACTGGTCCAAACAGTCCTGTCGGAATCCGCCAAGACGCTTATTATCAATACGGAACACTTTCCTCCTCTTTCCACGACAAAGGAAACTGGGTTCGAAGATTTGGTTGCCCGCGAGATGTATCGGCGTGTTGGTTATGAAATCAGGCTCAATTTTCTTCCCTCGGAACGGGTTCTATACAACGCCAACATGGGTATTGATGACGGCCTGCTGTCCCGGGTTGGTGGCATGGCAAAAAAATATCCGAATTTAGTGCAATTCGAAGAGAGCTTGTTCAAGGCCGACTATGTCGCATTTTCGCGAAAAAAGAATATTCGCGTTGCGGGTTGGGACAGCTTGAAGCCCTATCATGTGGGAATAATCACAGGTTGGAAAATCCTCGAGGAAAATATCACGAACGCCAAGGAACTCACGAAAGTAAAAAACGCCAAGGCATTATTCAGTTTGCTGGAGTTCGATCGGATCGATATCGCGGTCTTTTCCAAATATTCCGGACTGCAAATCGCCTATCAGCGCGGGCTGCATGATGTTCGCGCCTTAATGCCGCCATTGGCCACCCGGAAACGGTATTTCTATTTGCACAAGAAACACCGCGCGCTGGCATCCCGTGCGAGCGTGGCGCTGAGGGCGATGAAGAATGATGGCAGTTACAAACGGATATTTGATCGCACCCTTGGCAAACTAATGCTGAATTGATTCACTGGAACAAGCTGCCGCACCTAAACGACTGGTAGATCATCGGTACGAAAGCCTGATCAATAGGGGAGCGTTGTCGCTGGAATGCCGAGTTTTTTAGCGACAGCTTCATGGTTCTCGAGGCTGACTTCGACCTTGGATTCCATACTGACGATTACGGATCGGGTATCGTCGACGAGATGTTTCAGTTCCAAGACATAATATCTGTTCGTGCCGCCTTGCTGCCCTCCGCCCTTGAAATCCTGCCGGTGTTCGAGCACGTAGTTTGATATGGGTTCCGTCCATGCCTCTTCGACGTCGGTGCCCGCGCCTCGAATACAACTAACCTGTCGGGCATCGACCGTGTAGGTGGTTTTTTTTCTTGGCGCGAAAAAACGCACTTGGATTTCCCCGAAAACCAATGACCAACCGCCGATGAACAACGGCGCGATCGCAAACAGGGGTTCATTGGCGGGAAAATAGAGCACGCCGCCGATTGTCCCGCCTATCACGGCACCTATGATTTGCCCTATTCGGTAGGCCCGGGTCGGATCATTACCGACCTCGATCGGTAATCTGTCCAAGTCGGGACGGCCGACCAGGGGCGGCCTTTTGATCACCCTGATCATGACACCGCCCTGGTGGGAGGTCTGCTTCGAAATCCCAGCCACGCATTTACCAGGATTGCGGCAATCACCAGGCCGCCACCGAAAAAGGTTTGCTGTGGCGGCTGCTCGCTCAATACCAACCACACCCACAATGGTCCCAACGCCGTTTCCAGCAACAGGATGAGGCTGACTTCCGGCGCCGATATTAATTTCGGCCCATAGGTAATCAGCCCCATGGAAATGGGCAGCACGATCCCGCCATTGATGGCGAGGTAAAAGAAATCTCCGGGCAATGGCAAGCCGGGGCTCGCACCCATGAACAGGCTGAAT
The DNA here is from genome assembly GCA_018667855.1 of Rhodospirillaceae bacterium. Taxonomy (GTDB): domain Bacteria; phylum Pseudomonadota; class Alphaproteobacteria. The sequence continues at coordinate 19,027 of JABIRL010000332.1, read as the reverse complement.
AGTGCCGCCAACAGTGAGCCCAAACCAATGGCGGCTAGGGAATTGATCTTAGGGTTCCGGCTGATGGATACCAAAGTCGTCGCCATGAACAGGGCGGCCAATACCGCGACCCCGTCGCCAAGGATATTGCCATCGCCAAATCTTCCCCAAAAAACCATGACGATGCCCAGCATGGCCAGAACAATGGTCATCCAGGTTCTTAATTCCAGATTTCGGCGCATCAGAACAACGGTCAGAACTGCGGCGATGAAAGGCATGCAGGCCAGAATGACAAGGGTGTTCGCGGCGATGGTATGAGTGATGGAAAATACAAAGCAGATATTGCTGCCCGCGAACAACAGCGCGCAAAACAGACCGTTCCTAAACAGCCCGCGAATTGCAACTAGGGGATTTTTCTTTTCGATGAACCCGTTGAGCGCGAAAAGGCTGAATGCCATGAACAGACTGCGCCAATACACCAACGACCAATGGTCGGTTTCGATGAGGCGCACAAGCAGGGCATCCGGCGTCAGGACAAGAACACCGAAGATGGTCATTAACAACCCGCGCTGATGGTCATTCAGGTTTTTCATGAATTCCGGTCGCCAGCGTGTCTCAGGCCGCTTGGCCCGGCGCGGCCACGGGATTGGCCAGTTTGTTGAACGCGGCCAGGGAGCGCTCGATTTGCGCCTGGGGCATATCGCGGACAATAAAAATAATGCGGGACTGCCGGTTTTCGTTCGGCCAGGCCGGAAGGTGCGACGGCGGATGGACGATGTGTTGCACACCGTTGATCAATACGGGGGTCGGCACGCCCGAGACATTCAACAAGCCCTTGATGCGCAGAACGTTGTCGCCGTGGCGGTGCAGCAGCATGGTCATCCAGATGCCAAACGCGGTCCAATCCAAGGGCACATCATAGGTCAGGGCGAAGGAATGAATATGGTCGGCATGGTCATGGACCAGGGCATCATCGCCAGGTGCCGCGTCCAGCCAATGCTCGATTTCCCGCTGTCGGCCGCCTTCATCGTACATATCGTCGGTCAAAAGGGTTGGCGGCTGGCTTTGCCCCTCGCCAACTTCCATGATTGGGGCGGATTTATTCAAACCGCGCAGGCTGGTTTGCAGGGCATCTCGTTCCTCGGGCGTTGCAAGATCGGTCTTGGTGACGATCAGGCGGTCCGCCATGGCGGCCTGCTTCACGGATTCGGGAAAACGTTGCAATTGGCTGGCGCCGTTGACCGCATCAACCGTCGTGATGATCCCGCCCAGGCGAAAGTGATGCTGCAAGACCGGCTCCGCCAAAAGGGTGTAGGCGATGGGGGCCGGGTCTGCCAGACCGGAAGTTTCGATCACCACGCGGCGAAAATACGGCACCGCACCGCTTTGCCGTTGCGAAAGCAGATCGCGCAGGGCGCCTTGCAGATCGCCGCGAATGGCACAGCAGACACAGCCGTTGTCCAGCAGCAGCGTGCTTTCTGTGACATTCTGGACCAATTCATGATCCAGGCCCACGGCGCCGAATTCGTTGATCAAAACGGCAGTGTCCGACAAATCCGGCGCCGCCAGCAGGCCCTTCAACAGGGTCGTCTTGCCGCTGCCCAGAAAGCCGGTGATGATATTGATCGGCGTCTGTTCGGAATATTCGCCCAAGACTACCGCCCCTCCAGGTGGCGCAGCAGGTCCGGATCCAGGGGATCGCAGTCCCGGCGGCCCAGATCATCCGCCGCGGCCCACATCTCGGACAGATTATTGACCAGCGCCGTGCGCCCCGTTGGTCCCCGCAGGGCATGGGCGCCCGCCGACCAATCACCCAGACGCAGGCCGTAATGACCCAGGATCCGATTGACCAGACGGGTTCTCTCCTGGCGTTCCCGGGCCCGCGTGTGGGCCTCCGCCCGGGAGGCGAAAGCCTCCGGCGCCGCCGCGCTTTCGGTCCAATGACCACGGCCGCCCAGAACGCCGCACAAGGCACACATTATGGCACGCACATGAACTTAGGCCGGAGCGGTGGTGGCGCCCGCCTGGCGAGGGCAGCGCTGGGCGAAATCATCGGCGATCTGATCGAAGGTGCAGAACTTCACCCCCGTATGGGCCGTAATATATTCGATCATCCGCTCCAGCATCAACAAGACCTGGGGCCGGCCGGAGACATCCGGGTGGATGGTCATGGTGAAAACCGCGTAATCGTATTCCCGATAAACCCAATCGAACTGGTCCCGCCACAATTCCTCGATATCCCGGGGATTGACGAAACCAAAGCTGTTCGGCGCCGACTTGATGAACATCATGGGCGGCAGGTCATCTAGGTACCAGCTGCCGGGAATATCGATCAGGTCCGTCTCCTGACCACGTACCAGGGGCGTCATCCATTCATCCGGATGCTTGGAATAGTCAATCGGCGTCCAGCTATCGCCCACCCGCACATAGAAGGGGTGGAAATCGTCGTTCATCAGGCTGTGGTCGTATTTGATACCGCGCGCCAGCAGTAATTCGTTGGTCACGGGGCTGAATTCCCACCACGGCGCCACATAGCCCGTTGGCCGGCGGCCGGAAATGCGGTCAATCAGATCAATGCATTTGTCCAGAACCGCGATTTCCTGTTCGGGCGTCATGGCGATGGGGTTTTCATGGGAATAGCCGTGCATGCCGATCTCGTGCCCCGCATCGACCACCAGCTTGCATTGTTCGGGAAAGGTCTCGATGGAATGGCCGGGAATGAACCAGGTGGTAGGAATGTCGTAGCGGTCGAACAGATTGACCAGGCGCGGCACGCCGACCTCGCCCGCGAACAAACCACGTGAGATATCGCAGGGGCTGTCTTCGCCGCCGTAAGATCCCAGCCAGCCGGCGACCGCATCCACATCCACGCCAAAGGCACAGAGGATTTCTTTCTTGCCCGATGTTCCCGCCCGCGGCCCGCTATGCCCTAGCGGGGCCACGCCGCCGCCGGGTGTCACCAAGGGACGGGGCCGGTAACGCTCGCCCGGCCGTGTCGGTCTTCCACTATTATTCGGGCTCATGCTCTCCCCTCCCGCGCTGGAAATAATTGGCGCCAGTTTTCACTGCCCAGCGCCATACGACAAGGGCAAAGATTTCCCCGAAACTAATTTCCGTCGGGCAAGACACTTGGAAGATGACGGTTTAGACTGCCCCCGTGGCAATATTTGCGGACGGGAGGTCATCGATCATGGGCGGTGAGGCAGCGACATTCGACTACGAGGCGGCGCGGGCGGATTTCAAGCTGGATATTCCAGACGACTTTAATTTTGCCTTCGACGTGCTTTCGAAACAGGCGGCGGAGGCGGACAAGACGGCGCTGATCGCCGTCGCCACGGATGGCGAAAGCGCGGAAGAGCATTCCTTTGGCGATCTGGAGCGGGCCTCGAACAGGTTCGCGAACGTGTTGCAGGATCTGGGCACGGAAAAAGGCGATTTCGCCTTCGTCATGATCACCCGTGTGCCGGCGTTCTACCATGTGCTGTACGGCTGCATGAAAACCGGCGTTGTGGCCATGCCGGGAACTAATCTGTTAACCGCTCATGACATCGAATACCGGGTCAACCGCTCCGGTGCCAAGATCGTCATCGTCACGGCGGAACATGCCGAAAAGGTCGAGGCCGTGCGGGACCAATGCCCGACGCTGGAGCATCTGATCATCATTGGCGAGGAGCGGGACGGCTGGACCTGCAAGGAAACAGCCTCCGCCGCCGCATCGGATGTCTTTGACCGCTCGAAAGTACCGCCGACCAAGGCGGACGACATGATGTTGATCTATTTCACCTCCGGCACCACTTCGATGCCCAAGATGGTGGCCCGTGATCACAGCTATGGCCTGGCCCACACCATCACCTGCAATTATTGGCAGGGCCTGCGCCGCGAAGATATCCACTGGACCCTGACGGACACCGGCTGGGCCAAGGCGGCCTGGGGCATAATCTTTCCGCCCGTCATCGCGGGCGCGGCGATCGTGCTCTATGACGCGCCGGGCTTCGATGCCGAGATGCATCTGAAGCTGATCGAAAAATACAAGGTCACCACCTTTTGCGCCCCGCCCACGGTTTACCGCCTGTTCGCGCAGATGGATGTTTCCGGCTATGACCTCGGCTCGATCCGCCATTGTATCGGCGCCGGCGAGCCCCTAAACCCGGAGGCCATGCGCAGTTGGAAGGCGGCCACGGGCTGCGATATCCATGACGGCTATGGCCAGACCGAGACGGTAAATATCGTCGCCAATTACCCTGGCATGGAAATTCGTCCCGGCTCCATGGGTAAGCCGGTGCCGGGCATCGACATCGGCATCATCGATGACGACGGCAATATCGTCGATGACGACACGGTGGGCCATATCGCGGTGAAGATCACGGATCCTTATCCGCCCGGTTTGTTCGATGGCTATTTTCAGGACCCGGACGCCACCGCCAAGTCCTTCCGCCACGGCTGGTACTATACCGGCGACACGGCGACCCGAGACGGAGACGGCTATATCTGGTTCGTCGGCCGTTCGGACGACATAATCTCGTCCGCCGGCTACCGCATCAGCCCGTTCGAGGTGGAAAGCGCCCTGGTTGAACATCCGGCGGTGATGGAATCCGCCGTGGTCGGCAAACCGGACGACCTGCGCGGCGAAATCGTCAAGGCCTATGTAGTCCTGGCCGCCGGCCATGAGGGCTCGGACGAGCTGACCGTGGAAATCCAGGACTTCGTCAAGAATTTGACCGCGCCCTACAAATACCCGCGCGAAATCGAATATCGCGAGGCCCTGCCCAAGACCATCTCGGGAAAGATCCGCCGCGTCGAACTGCGCGCCGAGGCGGAGGGTTAGGACGGTTGGTCCAGCTGGTCAGGCCCGCGGGCGGATGCTCAACTGGGCAATCGGCGGGACCACGATCATGTCCTCAGTGGCCGGCGGACCGGTGCGCTTCTTCACGTCGATGCGGTTCCAGACATAATCATTGGTGACATAGACGGCCGTGCGGCTCACCGTGATCGCGAAAGTCACGAGCGCGGCGGACGGCAGGGTATTGCCGAAGATAAGAGCCAGGGCGCCGACCCTGATAATGCTGAGGCCCCGATAGATGATGGCCTTGGTGGCGCTGACCGGCACGATGCCGTCCTCGTCCGGTGGGGCCCGGCAGCACAGGTTCCAGAAGTATTCGTAGTTATAGGTCATCAATGACGATGTCGTCGCATTGACGACAAAGAAAACGCCTCCCGTCGTTGCCGCCTCCGAGGCGATTGCCAGATACCAGAGCTGGTCGGTAACCGTGGCGCCGGTCACATAGCTGATGGTTTTGTAGAGGGACAGCGATTCATTCGGTATGCCGATTTCGTACTCCCGGCCCGTGGCACAGGAAACGTCGCCGGCCATGCAAAGGCATGACTTGGTGATGTCCGAGCGAGCTTCCGATCCATGGCGCGGCAGGGCGGTTCGCGGTGGTCTTGCAGCGCTCCGGCCCACCGTGCAGGCGGACTCTCCGGCCATGCAGAGACCGGGTTTCTTGGCGATCGAACAATATACCGGCTCCAACGGCTGCCCCAGGGGCTGCGCCAATGCCATACCCCAAGACAACAGCGTGCAGACCGCAATGATCAACGCAGTTGCGCGCGCGCCGGATGAAGCAACTCGAGAAACCATTCCTGTCCCGCTTTGTTATCCCATGCGGACCGTCCGGAGCGCGATCCGGGTCCCCATTTTTCTCAGTATTGAAAAGCATACCACAGGGAATAGGCGGATTGAAGCCTCGTCGTCATATTGCCGTATCCGCCGGCGGCCGCGAGGTCTGACCGGTTTGTCTAATCAGAGCCGCTCTTCGATCGGTTCGAAAAATTCGTTTGTGTCCGGATCCATCACTAACAACTCGCCGTTCGATATATCGAACCACGCGCCATAAATATCCAAACGTCCTCTTCCTTCAAGTATGGAGACACAGGGAAATGTACGCAGATTGGCGATCGAATTGGCGATGGATTGATGCTCAAGCGCGGTTTGCCGCTCCGCCTTGCTCAAGCCCTGTTTGGTGGCGATGGCCTCGGCCACCGGCGCCAGCAGTCCCATCCATTTGCCGATAAAATCGCCGGGTGACAGCGGTTCGGCGGCCGGATCCAATGCCGCCATGATGCCGCCGCACCGGCCGTGGCCCAAGACCACGATATGCTTGACCCGCAGGCTTTGCACGGCGAACTCCAGAGCGGCTGACGTGGAATGATACTCCCCGTCCGGCTCGTACGACGGCACAAGATTGGCGACATTGCGGACAACGAAAATCTCGCCCGGAACAGCGTCGAATATAATCTCCGGCGCGGCCCGTGAATCGCAACAGGCAATGACAAGCGTTTCCGGTGTTTGTCCCTGGATGGCGAGATCGCGATAGCGTTGGTTCTCGCGCGGGAACCTCGACTTCTTGAATTCGTGGTAGCCCTTCAGAAGGGCTGATGGGAACGCTTTCATAGCCCCGCACCTAACTATTCCGGCATGATTTTTCAATGCTAAATCGGCGATTTCCGGATTTGATTGGGAAATTTAGACTCAATAACCCCGACTCAAAGCTCCAGCACCGCCTTGGCGATGATGTTGCGTTGGATTTCGTTGCTGCCGCCGTAGATGGTGGCGGCGCGGCGCAGCAGGCGTTCCTGCATCAGGCCGACACCGTGGGCGGGCCCAATGGGCGGCTCGTTACGCTCCATATCCTGGGCGTCGGCGGGGAAAGGCGCGGCGTAATTACCGATAGCCTCGATCATCAATTCGTTCAGGGTCTGCTCCACCTGGGTGCCGCCGATCTTCAGGGTGGAAGCTTCCGGTCCCGGCGGCTGGCCCGCCTTTTCCTGGGCCAGGATACGCAGTTGGGTAAATTCAACCGCCTGCAGGGCGACCTCGGCCTGGGAAATTCTGGCCCGGAACGAGGGATCCGACAGCACGCTTTGGCCGCCGTCCAGTTCCACACCGGCAATGTCCTTCAATCTCTCGACCTTACGCTTTGACTTGCCCACCCCGGCAATGCCCGTGCGCTCATGGCCCAGCAGGAATTTGGCGTAGGTCCAGCCCTTGTTTTCCTCGCCGATGCGGTTGGCAACGGGTACGCGCACGTCATCGAAGAACACTTCGTTCAGGTAATGATGGCCGTCGATGGAGATGATCGGCTTCACGGTGATGCCCGGCGTGCTCATATCGATCAATATGAACGAGATGCCTTCCTGGGGCTTGCAATCGGGATCGGTGCGGGTCAGGCAGAACATCCAGTCCGCATGATGGGCATGGGAGGTCCAGATCTTGTGGCCGTTGATCACGTAATCATCACCATTCGCCACGGCGCGGGTGGAAAGCGAGGCCAGATCGGAGCCGGAGTCCGGTTCCGAATAGCCCTGGCACCAGAATTTCTCACCCCGGATGATGGGGCCCAGGTGCTGTTCCTTTTGCGCATCGGTACCAAAGGCGCAGATCACCGGGCCGACCATGGAAATGCCGAACGGGCTCTGCCGGGGACAATCGGCAGCCTGGTACTCCGCGTCGTAGATATATTTCTGCATGGCGTTCCAGCCGGTGCCGCCGTATTCGACCGGCCAGCCCGGCGCGCCCCAGCCTTGTTCGTACAATAGCTGCTGCCATCTGCCGGTATATTCCTTCGGCACGTAGGACGGCGCCAAGCGTACCCGCTCCTGAATTTCAGGGGGCATTTTGGTGGCGAGAAATTCCCGCACCTGGGTCTGAAACGCCTGCTCCTCGGCATTAAGAACCAAATCCATGACGGCATCCTTCCTAACGGTACTCTTTTGACGGTTTCTCCCAACATACCCACACTTCTCGATATATGCCCTCTTTTTTGTCATTGCCGGGCTGGACCCGGTAAGCAGCGGCTAATGGCGCCCGATGGAGCTAACAAAGAAGACCTGCAATACGGCCGCCAGCGCCGATAGGGCGAATATGGGCCATAGACCGAAAAAGGCCGCAAAAAAGCCCGCCAGCAGGGGCAATAGGAAGGCCGGCGCCGTGATGGCGTTGAAATACCCGCTGTAGGCCGGGCGCTGGTCGTCGGGGGATATTTCCATCAAGTAGCCGATCACGGCGATGGTCAGGCCGTTCGCCAAAGCGCCAAGGACAAAGAACACGGCCGCGAAAATAAACAAAGCCTCGGTTTGCTCTCGGATCGGCTCGAAGGCCAGAAACAGAATTACAGCCGGCGGGAATATGCGGCCAAACGCGACGGCGCGAAGCAAGCTTGCCTTGCCCAGTTTGTCTCCCCACCAGCCCCACAAGGCGTTCGAGGCGAGGGCGCCGGCCGTCTGCGCGCCCAGCAGGACCGCAACCCGGGTCAAGTCGAAGCCGCTGGCGTATGCCTGCACCACGTAGAACGGCATGGCCATGAGAACGGCGCCGCCACACCATTGGGCGAAGACGAACAGGCGAAAGCGGCGGTCTGTATGAAATACTTCAATCCCGTCGCGCAGATATTGGAAAAATGTCGGTTTGGCGGATGGCTTTGATGCCCCTTCGGGCCCGCCCAGGCTGGCGAAAACCCCCGATGACAGGAACATCAATACAGCGGCCATGGCGATAATGGCGGCATAGGATTGAGGGAATGCCATATCGACGACCAAGCGGTCGGCCAGCGCGACGATCGCCAGGGCCAGCAGGCCACCGCCGAAAAACCGTGTCGCCAGCAGGCGGCTTCGGCGCTCGGATGGGATGGTGCGGGCCACGATGTCGTTGTAGGGCACGGCGACGATGCCGGAAATGAAAGCGTAGGCGGTCCACAAAACCATGACGGCAACCGCCAGCAGCCCCTGGCTCCAATACGCGCCCGTGGCCAGGACCAGCGCCAACAGGGCCATGCAGCCGGCCCGGCCAAAGGCGCCGATTTTGTAATAGCGCATGCTGGCGCCGTCGCGCTGGGCGAGGAAGCCGACAAACAGTTGGGGAAACAGCCAGCCGAACCGCAGAATGGCCGTGACGGCGCCCACCAGAATGGGACTGCCCGTTAGCTGAAAAACCAGGGCTGAAATGATGGTGGCCGAATCCACCGCCGCCGAACCGGCCTGAAAGGTTATGCCCGCCGCCGCGACCGAAGTGAATTTTCGCCCTTCGCCCATGAAATCCCGCCCAATGCGATAATGTGACTAGCCGTCAACGGCATAGCTGATACTATTGCCGAAATTGGCGAAATTGGCGAATTTGGGGAGGCCGACATGGCGGATTGGGAACGGGAAACACGGGCGGACTATGAGAGCAAGGGCTTTGGCGTTTCTTCCGGCTTCGGTAAGAAACCGGCCTTGCTGGTGGTCGACTTCATAGTCGGCTTCACGGACCCCAGCTCACCATTGGGCGGCGATTTCTCCTCCCAATTAGAGGTGACGGCGCAATTGCAGACGGCCTTTCGCAAATCGGGCCTGCCCATCGTCTACACAACGGTGGAATACAAGGAGGACCTGTCTGACGGCGGCGTCTTCGTGAAAAAGGTGCCGTCTTTGGGCATTCTGCGCAAGGGCTCGCCCAACTGCGTGGTGGATGAGCGGATCAAGCCACTGCCGGGCGAGTTGGTGATTTCCAAGAACTATGCTTCGTCCTTCTTCGGCACCGATCTGGACAGCTATCTGCGCGGCCAGAATGTGGATACCCTGGTCATTACGGGCGCCACCACATCCGGTTGCGTGCGCGCGTCGGCCGTGGATTCCCTGCAATATGCCTATTACACCATTGTGGTGCGCGACGGGGTCGGCGATCGGGCGGAGGGCCCGCACGAGGCTAACCTGTTCGATATCGAAGCCAAGTACGGCGACGTGATCACCGGCGATGATGTGCTGAACTATTTGCGCGGCCTGGCCGAGTCCGGATTTTCCGGCGCCGCGCGGGAAGAGTTCGAAACCTGGTGGAACGAGGGCCGCAAGGCCCCGGCCTGACGGATCACCGACAATGGCAGGGAACGAAAGATCCGAATTTTCGGCGGCCTTTGATGGTTTGTTGAACCAGAACCGCCAGCGCATGAACGACTTATATGGCGGCGCGCCGCGTGCGACGGCGTCCACTGCAACGTCCACAGCGACTCCTGTGCCGCCATCGGTAACCGGCAAGCGCCGGTCCGGGCGCATGGACGGCCAGGAATTTACCTTCGAAGTTTGAGACAGCCATGACAATAAAGGAGAGACTGTAATGGCATTACCGAAAGTGGGGGATTTGGCACCTGCCTTCTCCATGCGAAATCAACAGGGGGCCGATACCACCCTGGAACAGTACAAGGGGCACCATGTGGTCTTGTGGTGGTACCCCAAGGCCGACACACCTGGCTGAACCGTTGAAGGCAAAGGGTTCCGTGATCGAATCCAAGACTTTACAGCCAAGAATGCCGTGATCCTGGGGGCCTCGTTCGATACGCCCGAGGACAACCGCGCTTTTCAGGAAAAGTTCAGTTTTCCGTTTGACCTGTTGAGCGATCCCGATCAGGTCGCGGGCGCCGCCTATGGCGTTATCCAGGCGGATAAGCCGTACCCGGCCCGCTTCAGTTTCCTGATCGACCCTGACGGCAAGATCGCCAAGGTGTATGACACCGTGGTGCCGGCGGAACATCCCGATCAAGTGTTGGCCGATCTAGGCTAACCGACAAACTATCGAATTGAGTGGCCGGTTTGCCATTGGCGCCGGCCACTCTTTTTTTGCGCCACCTATGCCGGCAAACACTCCGGGCCAATCGGCTCGAACCGTTTGTATTTCATGCAGAATTCCTGATGGCCCAGGTCCTCGGAGTTGGTCAACGTGCCCTGAGCCACGGCCAGGACATTGTTGCGAATTTCCTTGCCGACCTCTTCCAAGCTCGCCTCGCCTTGCAGGATCCGGCCGGCATCGATGTCCATATCGTCCCATAACAGCTCGAACGTTTCGGGATTGGCGCAGACCTTGATCACCGGCGAAATGGCGGAGCCGACGACGGAGCCGCGGCCGGTGGAAAACATCACCACATGGGCGCCGCAGGCGATCAGCTCGCCAATTTCCTCCGTATCGTTGATGGAGGGAAAGCCGAAGCGCACATCGCCGTCGGGCACCATGTCCAACAGATATAGCCCGCCCTTGGGCGGAATATCGCCGGGTTTCAGAAGCCCCGAAATTGGCGCCGAGCCTGATTTGGCGTAGGCGCCCATTGATTTCTCCTCGATCGTGGTCAGACCGCCAAAAGCATTGCCCACGGAGATCGAGGCATGTCCAAGGGTGTGATAGTGGCGGTGCGCCTTGGCCACGCTGTCAACGATAGCCTGGCCCAACTCCGGCGTCACGGCGCGATCCGCCATGTATTGTTCGCAGCCGATCAGCTCGCCCGTTTCCTCGAATATGCAGGCCGCACCCAGGTCCACCAGCATGTCGAACGCCCGCCCCATGGCCGGATTTGCGGTCAGGCCGGATGTGGCGTCCGAACCGCCACAAATGGTACCGACGACAAGCTCGTTTGGTTTCATATCGACGCGCGGCGTGCCTTGCAACGTCGTCAATGCCTCTTCCACCCAGGCCCGCCCGGCCTCGACCGTGCTGCGCGTGCCGCCGTCCCGTTGAATGATCATCAATTCACCGGGCCGGCCGGAGGCCTGGACATGAGCCTTCAGGCCCTGGCCGTCGAAACTTTCGCAACCCAGGGAAACCAACAGCGCGGCGCCCACATTGGGGTGGGTGGTCAGGGCCCGCATCATGCGGTCGGCATAGGCGTTGGGAAAGCAGCCCGGAAAGCCGATCACATGCACGTCATGCTCTTCCCGGTCCTCGAACGGCTGTGCGATCTTGCGCGCTACATGGTGGCCGCATTCCACCAGATAGGCGACCACCACCACATTGCGGATGCCCTTGCGCCCGTCCTGGCGCAGATAAGAGTTGATCATGATCCGTCCTCCGCCTCGTAAGGGTCATCCTCGGAATAATTGGCGATATATTCGCTTTTCATATTGTGGGTATGGACATGGGCGCCGAACGAGATATCGGCGGTGGCCGAGCCGATGGGCGCGCCGTATTTGACGATGGTTTCGCCAGCCGGCACGGCCCGCAAGGCCAGCTTGTGCCCCAGATCCAGACCCGCCGCCATGACCAGTTCCTGGCCGTCTAGCCGCAACCGCTCGCCCGCCGGCACGGATTGGATCAGCACCACCACATTGTCCTGTTCCGACAGACGCAAAATCCGGGCATCGTCACCGTTGTCATTTGCCATTCCAAGGCCACTCCCTTTATCCTGTACACCTGTTTCAGCGTGACGTGGCGGGTATGTTTCAGACGATGACGGCTGACACCACAAAGAACAAGGCCGAAATCCAGACCGAGATTCTGGCCGCTGTCATGCACGACCGCGTGGCCCAAGTTTACGGCCCCGGCACCGGGATCGAGGGTCTGGTGCGTCTTTCGGGCGGCGCCAGCCGGGAGACCTGGTCCTTCGATGCCCTGTTGCCCGACGGCGAACGTAAACCGCTGATCCTGAAACGCGATCCCCTGGACGAGCAGACCGATACCCAGTTGATCGAGGGCGAGGTGCAATTGGGCGTTGACCGCTGGACCGAGGGGCGGCTGATGCAATTGGCCGGCGAAGTGGGCGTGCCGGTGCCGGAGGTGCCGTTCTTTCTGGATGCCGACGAACGCACATCCGCCGGGTTTGTCATGCAGCGCCTGGAGGGCGAAGCGCTGGGCCGCCGGATCCTGCGCGAAGACGCCTATGCCAAGGCCCGCCCCAAGCTGGCTTTTCAATGCGGCGAGGCCGCGGCCCGGTTTCACAACATTCCCACCGACCGTTTGCCCGCCCTGCCGCGCCTGCCGGTGGCGGAGGCCCTGGATTACAACAGAAACGTGGTGGATTCCTTCCACCAGCCCCATGCCGGTTTCGAATACGCCTTCCATTGGTTGCGTGAACGGCTGGAATTGGCCGGCGATCGTGTCGGTCTGGTGCATGGTGACTACCGCAACGGTAATTTGCTGGTCGATGGCGACGGCCTGGCCGGCGTACTGGATTGGGAACTGGGCCACCTGGGCAATCCTTTGAATGATCTGGGCTGGATCTGCATCCGGGCCTGGCGCTATGGCTATTACGACAAGCCGGTGGGCGGCTTCGGCGAAGTTGATGATCTGCTGGACGGCTATGAGGCGGGCGGCGGCGGTCGCGTGTCGCGGGAGGCGCTGCATTTCTGGGAGGTCTTCGGCTGCATGCGCTGGGGCGTGATCTGCATGACCTTGGCCTTTACCCATATCAGCGGCAAGGAACGTTCCGTCGAAAAAGTCTCCATCGGCCGCCGGGCGGTGGAAGGTGAGTATGATCTGTTGCAGTTGGTGGACTAGATGGTGGAAGCGGTACAAAACCCTGATCTGACGGCGGACCAGCAATTGGCGGACGTGCTGCGGGACCGTTTGGCGTCGGAATATGGCGACGGTACGGAGATAGAGGGTCTGGTCCGCCTGTCGGGCGGCGCCAGCCGGGAAACCTGGTCGTTCGACGCCCTGAAACCGGACGGCGGACGCCAGCCCCTCATACTCAAACGCGACCCCATGGACCGCCAGGTGGACAAAACATTCGAAGGTGTCCCCGAAGGCCGTCTGGCCGTGGACCGGTTGACCGAGGGGCGGTTGATCCAGTTGGCCGGCGCCGCCGGAACACCGGCGCCCACGGTACCGTTTTTCCTATCAGCCGATGAACACACCACACCGGGATTTTTCACCCATCGCCTGGAGGGCGAAGCCCTGGGCCGCCGCATCCTGCGCGAAGACGCCTATGCCAACGCCCGGCCCAAGCTGGCCTTTCAGATCGGTCACGCGGCGGCCTGTTTCCATGGGCTTGATCTGGATACCCTGCCGGAAATGCGGGGGCTGCCGGCGGCGGAGGAGTTGCTGCACTACCGCACCATCATGGATTCCTTTCAACAGCCGCACGCCGGTTTCGAATATGGCTTCCGCTGGCTGCGGGAACGTCTGGAGGCGGCGGGCAATCGCTATACCCTGAACCACGGGGATTTTCGCAACGGCAACATTCTGGTCGATGAAAACGGCCTGGCCGGCGTGTTGGACTGGGAATCAGCCCACCTGGGCAACCCCAGCGCCGATCTGGGCTGGATGTGCGTTAGGTCCTGGCGCTACGGCTATCACGACAAGGTGGTGGGCGGCTTCGGCGATGTCACGGAGTTGCTGGACGGCTACGAGGCGGGCGGCGGCGGCCGGATCAGCCCGGATGAAATTCACTTCTGGCAGGTTTTTGGCACTTTGCGTTGGGGCATTCTGTGCATGATCCTGGGCTTTACCCACCTTGATGGGGAGCAACGAAGCGTCGAATATGCCGCCATTGGCCGCCGGGCCGCGGAAACCGAACACGATCTGATGCTGTTGCTGGACTAAGGAGAGGCAGATGCCAACCGATCGACCGAACGCGGCGGAACTGGTGGAGGCCGTGCGCGAATTCCTCTCGGATCACATAGCACCCAATGTGGAGGGTCAACTGGCCTTCCATACCCGCGTCGCCATCAACGCCCTGGCTATCGTCGAACGCACCATCGCCCAGGGCGGCGCCATGGATGCGGCTGAACTGGATCGCCTGAAGGACCTGTTGGATCGAGATGGCAATTTGGAAGATCTGAACGAAGAGCTGTCCAGAGCCATTCGGGCCGGTGAAATGGATGACCGAAAGGAGGCTCTGTTGGCCCATCTGCGGCAAACGTCAGAGGACAAGATCGCCTTGGCGAACCCTCGATATTTGACCAAGCGCGGCTAGATGGCCGCGCCGCGGGATGATACGGCGCAGCAATTGGCCCGGGGCGTGGGGCGCCTTCTGGGCCATCTCGGCTATGACAGTCTGACGGAATTTACCCTGCGCTCGGGCCGGCGGGCTGACCTGGCCGGGATCGACCGCAAGGGGCGCATCGCGATTGTTGAAATAAAAAGCAGCGTCGCGGATTTTCGCGCCGATCAGAAATGGCCGGAATATCTGGACTATTGCGATTTGTTCTATTTCGCCGTGCCGGTGGATTTTCCGGTGGAAATCCTGCCCGACGAACCGGGCCTGATCCTGGCCGATGCCTATTCCGGCGATATCGCCCGACCCGCGCCCGACAACCCGACGCCGCTACATGCCAGCCGGCGGCGAGAGGTCACATTGAGGTTTGCCCGCGCAGCGGCCAAGCGCCTTAGACGGTGGGAAGATCCGGGGCCCTAGAGCATTTCCAAATTTGAAATACTCCGATCTTTGAGAATAGAGCAATTTTTCCAATCACTTAGAATCGCTCTGCGATTCACAATTGATCGGAATTGCTCTAGCCTTTTCGCGATAGCGGATCAGAAAAGTCGCCAGAGCAAGACCGGCGCCGGCACCCAATAGGTTGAGCCCCGCGTCCAATAGATACGCTGTGCGATCCAGTGAAAGTAGTTGCAGGGTCTCGGCTGTCAGCGCAAAGACGGCAACATAAGATCCCAATTGCCACCAAGCCAGACCGCGCCAGGTTATGGCGACAATGAAGGCCAACACGGCGAACATGCTGACATGGCCGAATTTGTGAACAATGCGCCAGATTTCACTGATCGGAATTGCGGACTCCGCAGTAGCTTTGGCGGCTTTAACAGGTTTGGCAGTCTTGACCACGACCTGCGGCGGCTTGATTTTCGTGGTCACGGCTTCTTTGCGCGGAACGCTTTCAGGGCGGGTGAGGTCCTGCGCGATCCGGCGCAGCTCCAACTTCACAGTATGGGGTGTCATGACACCAACAAGTATGATCGTGGCCAAAGCAGCGACCGCCAACCGGCCCAGGCGCATCGGTCCGGCCCGAAGCAGAGGCCAGATCAACCAGGCAAACGCCAGTATCCAGGCCGCCGACAGGCAATAGCGCAGGACCAGGAACAGCCCGGATTCCGCCATGACGTCCAAGGTCAAATCCCGCACTTCCATGGTGCCGGGGACCTGATTCAAAACCGCAATCACCTCCACCGAGGCGACACGCTGGGGCAGCCGGACGATAAGGCTGACCGCCCGCCAGGGGCTGTCCCCATGTTCTTGTTCAACCACATGGGGCAGCTCCCACAACAGTTTTCCTGCCCCATCCCGCTGCACCATCAATAGGCGCATGGCATGCCAAACGCGTAGGCCCTCGGGTATGCCAGTGTGCCGGACGGTGGCCGTCAGACGCAGGACTTCGGCGCCTTCGGGTCGGGGAACGATTTGTCGGACGCCCGTTGCATGCCCCTTGCCCATGCCCTCGACCACTAAGCCGCCGGGCATCGGCCGTAGTTGTTCCGCCTTGCCGCTGACTGTCCAATCCGAAACGCCGTTGGCGAAATTCGCGTTGCGCAGGATCTGCGCCTGGACCAAATCATAGCGATCCAGCAGACTGAATATCGCCAATGTAACAACCGTCAGGGCCATCGCGCCGATAAGGCGTATATGGCGGGCCATCATTGTTTCGGCCACAGGGCAGCATAGGCCGCCAGCAGCTTGGGCGTTTCATACTTCCAGGCCAGCTCGGCCTCGACCCGCTCGCGCCCGCGAGATCCCATGCGTTGCCTTGCCTCCGCGTCAGCCAGAAGATCGGTAATTTTCTCGGCCAGATCCACCGCATCATTGGGTCTGGCATAGAGGGCGGCATCCCGGGCCGAGACCCGCCCCTCGGTCAGATCGAACTGTACGATGGGCTTGCCCAGGGCCATGTATTCCACGATCTTCAGCATGGTTGATTTATCATTCATTTCGTTGAAGTCGTCGGGATTGACGCACAGATCAGCGGCGCAAAGGGCGGCGACCATGTCGTCATCGTTCAAGCGGCCGGGAAACGTCACATAATCGGCGATGCCCAGATCCTCGGCCTGTCGCATCAGGTGCGACCGTTCCGGCCCATCACCGATACAGATGAACTGGATGTCCCCGCGCCCTTGCTCATGCACCAGATGATCCACGGCCGCCAGCAGATGGTGCAGACCTTCCTGGCGTCCCATGACGCCGACATAGCCGACGCCGTAAGGGCGGCCCTTTTTCCAGTCGCCGTTTTCCGGGCGCGGTCGCATGCGTTCCAGGTCGGGCGCGTTTCGAACCACGAAAACGCCGTCCGGCGACCGTCCGCCGCGGGTCTGGGCGATTTGGCGGTAGCTTTCATTGGTGGCGATGGAAATATCCGCCAGGCGGAAGCTCAGCTTCTCGCAGCGCAGCAACAGATGATAGAAGAAATCCCGGCGTCCGAATTTGGCTTCGTAGAGTTCCGGGTTGATATCGTGCTGGTCATAGATGAACTTGCGGCCGAACAGCAATTTGAAGAAACCGCCCACCAGAAACAGCAGATCGGGCGGATTGGCGGCGTGAATGACATCGAAGCCCCGGCCCAGAAAGACCCGCCAGGTAAGGGTGAATTGCCAGAACATGGCGGCGCTGTATTCCACCAGAAAGCCGGCCGCCCGCCGTGCCTCCAGCGGCAAGGGATGGCGGTGAATATGAATGCCGTCGACCACTTCATAACGGGCCTCGAACCCCGGCCCGGTGGGGCAGATGATGGAGACCGTGGCGCCGGCGTCATGGATGGTGCGGGCCTCCTGCCAGACGCGGGTATGAAAGGGGCAGGGCAAATTCTCGGCCAGGAACAACACCCGCCGTCCCGCCAGTGATTTATCGTCTATTGCCGTTTGCCGCTCAACCATGTGCGTGCCAATTCACCCAGCAGCAGAAAAAAGAAAATCGTATTTGTCACCAGATAGCGCCGCCACATCCGGCGCGGTTCCTGGCATAGACGATACAGCCATTCAAAGCCCAACTGGCGCATCCACAAAGGCGCCCGGCTGACCCGGCCCGAGACAACATCGAGAGAGCCGCCCACGCCCATCAAATAAGGCACGCCCAATTGATCCCGGTATTGATGCAGAAAACGCTCCTTCAGAGGAGAGGAGATCGCGACAAACAGACAATGGGCGCCCGAGGCATGAATGTCCGCGACCACCTCCGCCTCATCCTCCACCCCGAAATAGCCGTTGCGGTAACCGGCGATCGTTAATCCGGGATGCTCGGCACGCAGCCGCGACATCGCCGCCTCCAACACGTCCAGGCGGGCGCCCAGGAAATAGGGCTTAAAATCTCGCCGGGCGCAACTGGCGATCAGGGCCATCATCAGATCGATCCCGGCAACGCGCTCGGGCGCCTTATAGCCCAGCAAACGTACGGCCCACAGGACGCCCATGCCGTCGATATTGATGATATCGCTTTCCATCACGTCCCGGCGCAAATCGGCGTCGCTGCGCATATGCACCAGTTTCGCCACATTGATCACCACTTGCTGCAGACGTTGACCTGATTGCATGGCCGCTTCGGCCCGGGCCACCGTCTCGCTCATGCTCAACAGATCCAGCGGCGCGCCCAGCAACGTGATGCGTTGTCCGCCCATGCTCAAAACCGGGTCTTGAAATTAAAGACGGCGGCATCGCCCGCGCCCATGCGGCCCGTGAAGACCAGGCGCTTCGCCGGCAGGCGGTGGCCAAAACTGGGGGAATGCCAGCTGCGCATGGGTTTTTCCAAGGCATCCTCGACCCAGCCGTGCAAGCGGCCCATATGGGCGATCAGCAACAGGCGGCGGCCATTCTCGGTCACCAGCCAGCCATCGGCGTCGCGATGAATTTCCAGGCCGGGGGCCACCAGAAAGCCGACTTCGACCGGTTCTTCCAAGCCGCTGCCGTGCAGGCTGTCGGTCAACTGCACGCCATCGTTCCCCAGACGTTCAAGGCGGCGGCGATGGTGGTATCCGGTAAGGCTTTCATAGCCGTCATGTTCGCCTTCGATCAGCCAGTGATCGGTCCCCACCACCGTGTTCAGCAGGCGGCCCTGGGCCTTGTGGGACCAGTTGAAGGCGCCGGCAATAGTCGAGGAATTCACCCCCATGATGCTCAAGGTGTTGTGCGCGGTGGTGGCGCGGAAATGTTCCCGCCAGGGACCGCCCGAATGATACAGGTAGGTGCCTGCATCCACCAACACCGGGCGGCCGGCGATATGCAGCCACAATGAAAGCGTGTCGGCATGGCCATGGGCCGCGATGGATAGATAGCCCAAGGGGCCATGATCCATGACCCATAGGTTTTCCTCCCCTTCCCGCC
>JABIRL010000338.1 GCA_018667855.1 Rhodospirillaceae bacterium | reverse complement strand
TCTTTGGAAGCCGCCGGCCTGACGGATATATTGGTCCGCCGTCGTGCCGGCGATAAACTGCATGGCGCCGGGGTTCAGCACATCGCCAATGACGGTGACAAAATTTGGCCGTTTCGGCATATACAAACGGTCACCCGGTTCCAAGACCGCGTCCAACTCTGGCCGCACCTGCAGCACTGTTGGGTCGGTTTCGGTTACCACCCGGCCCAACGCCTCGACCGAGCCCAACTGTTTTGCAAACCGTTGCAAGGCAAGCACCGAGGTCGGATTGACGTTGCGCTGCACGGCGACGACGGCAAGGGACGAGCTCAATTCCCGCTGGGCCCGCTGCAGGCCGGCGCGCTGGGCGGCGCGGACCCGCTGGCGGGTAAAGACGCCACCGTAAGGATAGGCCTGCGCAGTTAGGCCGCCGGCGCGTGCGATGACTTCCGAGAGCCTCTCGCCACGGCGAATTTCATACAGACCCGGCCGGGTAAACTCGCCCACCAACAGAACCGGTCCGGTATCGCGGTCGGTCACGACGGGGTTGAAACGGACAACGTCGCCTGGCCCAATCATCACTTTGTCGGCGCCGATCTCGGCTAAATTGGCCATGCCGCGCGATGTGTTAGCTGAACCCTGCAGCGAGTCGGGCGTGTAGCGGGAAATTTCCACGCGGGTCAGGTCAACCTCCCGGCTGAGTCCGCCGGCGACCGCGATAAGCTCAGTCAGGCTTACATTGCCGACCACGGGATAGGCACCAGGTCTGCGGACCTCTCCATTCACCGCCACCGCATGTTCCAATGCCAGGGCCAAAAGGCCGCCATGATCGTCAAAAATTTGTGGGCAATCCTGCTGATTTACCCGTCCCATGCCGGCGGCGTCGATGGTCCTGACGGCATTGGCGAAGCGATTGGCGGAATTAACCGAAACAATCGCCAACAATTGGCGCATGCCGGCACAGGTGCGCTGCAAAGATTCCTCCAGACTTGCACCATCGCCGCTCTCTTTTGTCGTGGTCCCGGTTGGCGACTGCGCTGAATTACCGCTACTGGCCAAGGCTTGCTGGATTGTCGATAAGGGGTCGTCGAGCGGATTCTCGACGGCTTCATTATTTGCTTTATTGTCCGAACCACCCGCATGCAAATCCCGTTGCCGCAACTCGGCATCAATGCGGCGGCTGACTACATCCTGTACATTGGCGGACGAGAGATAACGAATATCCTTGCCGCCCATGACAATGAGGCGATCACCGTCGCGCAAGGCGTAATCTTCCGTGCCATGCAGAATGCTTTCTAGGTTGAGTGGAAACAGCCGCCTGGCGCGGGTTTTTGGGTCCGTTGTTTCCAGCGCGCCGAACAAGAGGTAGGGGTCGGATTTGAATGTGCTGGCATCGCCGAGCAATTTTGCCACACTAGCCGTTGCCGCCAAGGAACGCCGGCCCTGCACCTGCACATGTCCCCGGATATCGACCACACCCAATTGGATGTTCTGGCTGCGGCTAACTCGGATGATGTCGCCGTCCTGAACCTTGGCAGCAAGATTATTATGTTCATTTAGCTGTTGATGTCCGGACTCCTGAAAGCTCAGATGATGAAAGATGTTGCCCCTTGGCCGTATCGTGCCGCC
The DNA here is from genome assembly GCA_018667855.1 of Rhodospirillaceae bacterium. GTDB lineage: Bacteria > Pseudomonadota > Alphaproteobacteria. The sequence goes on along the minus strand of JABIRL010000338.1, from coordinate 479 downwards.
GGACATTCGCAGGGCCTCCGCCAAGCTCAAAGTGCGCTTGCCTTCTGGCATTTCGTAGATCGCTGGCCGCTTCACATCTCCCGCCATGGCATAGGTCGGGCCCAGGGATGGGATGATGACCCGGTCACCGTCGCGCAACGCCAGATCCCGCGCCGCCATGCCTGAAAACAGCAGATCGTAGGCATCAATCCAGAAGACCTGGTCGCCGCGTTGAACTTGGATGCGGCGTACGCTGCCGGTCTTCTTGATGCCGCCACCAAGCCGAATGGCGTCAATGGCGGTGCCCAACGCCGTCAATTGCTTCTGCCCAGGCTCACGCACTTCGCCCATGACCAATACTTTCACTAACCGTACCGCGCCAAGTGAGACATATGCTTCAGTGCCTAAATGTTTTGCCGCCGTGCGGACGGCGATCTCCCGCTTGACTTCGCCAAAGGTGTGCCCGGCAGCGAATATTGGCTTGAAATTTGGCAGCAATA
>JABIRL010000078.1 GCA_018667855.1 Rhodospirillaceae bacterium | reverse complement strand
CGCGGCACCTCGGAGAATCACATAAATCCTTCCACGCCGCCCCGCCCATGTCGACCAGACAGTTGCCACGGCCCGGCTAATACCCGATTGTGCTGCAAATTCGGCACAACCGTTCTTGTTAGAAATCGACAAAGGTCACCGAAATGATCGAAGTTCAGGGCCTACGTAAAAGTTTCAATGGTACCGAAGTTTTGCGCGGCATTGATTTCTCGGCCCGGGATGGCGAAATTACCGGACTGATCGGGCCCAACGGCGCGGGCAAGACCACCACTTTGCGTATGCTTTATACGGTGCTGCGGCCGGACAGCGGGCGCGCCTTGGTCGACGGTATCGATGTCAGCCGCGAACGGTTGGAAGTTCAGCGCCGGATCGGCGTGCTGCCCGACAATCGAGGCCTTTATCCACGCCTGACGGCACGGGAACATGTGCGCTATTTCGGCCGTCTGCACGGCCTGGGTGGGGCTGAGCTGGAGGGCCGCATCAATCGTCTGATCGAACGCCTCGGGATGGAGGATTTCGCCGACCGCCGGTCCAAGGGCTATTCCAAGGGCCAGACCCTGAAAGTCGCCCTTGCCCGCGCCCTGGTGCACGAGCCGGCCAACGTCATGCTGGACGAGCCGACCAACGGCCTGGATATCGCCTCCAGCCGCGCCGTGCGCGAATTGATCCGGGAAATTCGCGATCAGGGGCGTTGTGTGCTGTTTTCCTCTCATATCATGAGCGAGGTAGAAGCGCTGTGCGATCGCATCATCGTCATCTCCGACGGCGTCATCGTCGCCGACGGTAAACCGGAAGAGCTGCGCCAGGCCACCGGTCAGGGTGATTTGGAAGAGGTCTTTCTGGCCGCCGTGACCAAAGGTGCGGCAAGCAGCATTGGTGGCGATCATGCGTAACGTCTGGATTGTTTTTCAAAAAGAAAGCATCGACAATCTGCGTGATCGGCGCAGCCTGTATTTGGCCCTGATCTATCCCGTCATCGGCGCATTGCTACTAGGCATGCTGGTTAGTTTCGTGGGCGGTATGTTTCGCGGCCAATCCAAAAGCTCGCTTTCCCTGCCGGTGGAAGGCGCCGAGCGGGCACCAGGTCTGATAGAACATCTTGCCGGAAAGGGCATTACCATTCGTCCGGCGCCCGCCGATCCCCACAGGGCAGTGCGCGCCGGCAAGGCCGATGCGGTGCTGGTCATCCCCGAGGGGCATGCCGAAAATTTCGCTGCCCAGCGGCCCGCCGCCCTGCATATGGTGGTCAACGCCACGCGCCTGACCACGGTTATCAAAGTCAGCCGGGTGGTGGAACTGTTACGCGCCTATGACCGCGATGTGGGTCAGGAACGACTACGTTCGCACGGTATCGCGCCGGAAGTCGCCTCGCCCCTGGATATCCGTTCCATCAACGTGGGCCGGTCACGCAATCTGGCCGGTTTCTTTTTGAATATGCTGCCCCCCTTCATCATCTTCACGATTTTCGTCGGCGGCGTTTACCTGGCGATCGATACCACCTCCGGCGAGCGGGAACGCGGCTCGTTGGAGCCTCTATTGGCCAATCCCGTGGCCCGATGGGAATTCATGCTGGGCAAGGCCTTGGCCACCTTCACCTTTACCTTGACCGCCGTGGTGGTGCAGTTGCTGGCCTTTAAGATCATGTTTGAATTGGTCGCGGCGGGGGAATACGGCATCAAGATCAGTCCGGATCTTGGTGCCTTCGTCGGCGTTGCGCTGCTTTGCCTGCCGTTGATTGGTTTCGCGGTCGGCCTGCAGATCATCGTCGCCACCGTCTCCCGCAGCTACAAGGAAACACAAACTTATCTTGGCCTGTTGCCGCTGTTGCCATCCCTGCCCGGCATGATCCTGGTCTTCGTGCCTGTCAAAGCGCAAATCTGGATGATGACCATCCCCACATTCGGCCAGATCCTGCTGATCGGCCGTCTGATGCGCCAGGAACCAGCGAACTGGTCCCACATAGGTGTCTCCATGATCGCCACCTCACTGGTCGCGGCGGGCTTGCTATACTGTGCCGCGCGGCTGTATGACCGCGACAATATGTTATTCGGCGGTTAGCTGAATTTGAATTGGTTAACACTAGCCCGTTGGCCACAACGGAGTTAAGCTATAGCCGCCAAAGAGGGCAGGCACAGGGGCCGCACAATCGTGTCGAGCGAGCAACAAAGCAGACTTGCCAATGTCGTATTGCTGGACGGCCTTAGTGACGACGAAAAGCGCAATCTGGAGAAACGTTGCAGATGGCGGCGTTATCAGACCGGGGAGCAAATTCTGGACAAGGATAGCTCGGACCGGGACGTTTATTTCGTCGCCGAGGGCGCCTTGCAGGTTGTCAATTTTTCCATGACCGGACGGGAAATCGCCCTTGCCCGTCTGGCCGCCGGCAGCTTTTTTGGCGAATTATCGGCGATCGACGGACAGCCGCGTTCCGCCAGCGTCGTGGCGCTGGAAAATTGCCTGCTGGGATCACTCTCGCCGCAGCTTTTTATCGAGCAGATCGTCAGCCATCCGGAACTGGCAGTGCGGGTTCTGCAACGCCTGGCCGGCATTGTGCGCAGTTGCGATGAACGAATCATGGATCTTTCCACCCTGGGCGCCGTGGAGCGGGTCTATCGGCAGTTGCTCCGCCTGGCGGAGGAAAGCCCCGTCGATCCGGGCAGTTGGTTGATCCGCGCCCTGCCGACCCACAAGGCGATTGCCGCCATGGCTTCGACCACGCGGGAAACCGTGGCCCGCTCCGTCTCGCAACTGGCCGCGGGCAATATCGTCGAACGCAAGGGGCGAATTTTGTATTTGCGGGACCGTGAGCGTCTGGAAAAATTGGCCGGCGCCCTGGATAACGCCCTGGAAGAAAGCTTCTCTCGCTGAGCAGCCTGGCGCTTCAATTAGTTTGTCGCCAGTTAGTTCGTCGCGCCATCCAATGTGGTCTGAACAAGTTCGAACAGCCGAACTATTTCGTCGCCAATGCTAAACAGCGCAGCAATGATGGCGACTCCGATGCCGGTACCGATCAAAGCATATTCCATGGCCGTCGCGCCGGACTGGTCGGCCAGGCCCGAGCGCCGAAGTAAGCTGTTTGTTATGACCGCGGTTCTAGACCACATGATTGGATCCTAAAATTGATGCCATGCAGACCGCAAAAAACCGAACCAAATACATGGCCAAGCACGGCATCTGTGAACCCTCCGGTGCTGCACATCATGGCCGCCAAGGGATAAAGAATTCCCTACATTTTCATTAAGGCGACGTTTACCATGACCGAAATCCAAACGGAGAGAACCAATATGGCGAGGCCATTGTTCGTAATCATAGCTGCGTTGTTACTTGCCGCGTGCCTGCAGGGGCAACCAACATGGTACGAAGAACGCTGCCTGCGGCTTGGCTTCGCGAAGGGCAGTAAGGTTTTCAACGATTGCGTGGAACGTGATCTGCGCTGGATCAAGGACAATGACCGCCGCTTTAGGGGTGAAGGCGGGCAATAACCTAAAATCTCGGGGAGTGGCTTTTCCGCGATCTATTTTGCCTTGTCTTCCCGCACCGCCACTTGGACCGCCGCCCATAACCGTTGCAAGGAAGGCTCCGGCTGACCACCCATGGCCCGTACGCCGGCGATGGTGCCGGCAAGGTAACTTCGCGACGTACCCTTTCCACCCTCGCCCTGAGCGACCATGCGGGCGCCGCGTTGCAGGGGCTGTTTACCGATATACCTGCTATGGCGCGGATCGGCGGCGAAGGTCAGGGCCGATACGTCGCCCCGGCTCGTTTCGGCGGTAATCATGATATGGCGGTAGGCGGCTTCGCGCTTGCGTAAATAACGGTGGGTTTGCCACCAATGCCCCGGCGCCACCCGGAACGCCACGCCAAGGCAGCTTCCGCCGGGCAATAATGTCAGGATCAATCCCGGCCGCTCCGGCGAGCCCCACGAAAAGGTGCTGCACAAGGCATGGGCGCGGTGCCAGCCGCGCAATAGTGCCGGACGCCGTTCGATATAGGGAAAATCGGGCTGCCACATGAGCGAGCCATACCCGAATACCCAATGTTGCCGCGCCATGACCAATCCGACCCGGCGCTAAATCTTGGGTTTCACATAGGATACGAGCATGCGGTTCGGCTCATCCGTCTCGAACGCGTTGCCAAAGGTTTCGATCCCGGCCTCGATGGCGGCATCCAGACCCAATTCCTCCCATTGGCTGATCAGGGCCTTTTGCGCCCGTACGGCCACGGGGCCCGCCGCCAGTATGCGGTCCAGCCAAACCTCGACCCAAGAATCCAGTTCCGCCGCCGGCACCAGCTTTTCGATGAAGTGCATATCCAGGGCCTCGTCGGCGTCGAAGTTGCCGCCCATCAGCAATAATTCCCTGGTCTTGCCCCAACCGATCAAGCCCGGCAGCAGGGCCGCCTCGATCACCGACGGCAGGCCGACTTTCACCTCCGGCATGCCCATGAGGAAGCTCTCGTCGGCGACCCGAAAATCGCAGGCGGCCGCCAACTCCAACCCTGCGCCCATGCATACGCCGCGCAGACGACCGATCACCGGCACCGGCAAGCCGCGGATGGCGGCGGCCGCGAGATGCAACTGGGTGATAAACCGCCGGCCGCTTTGCGGGTCCAGCCCGGCCAAATCATTCAGGTCGGCACCGGCCATGAAGGCCCGATCACCGGCGCCCGTCAAGACGACGGCACGCAAATCATCGTCCATGGCCAGTTTTTCAACGGCCGCCTTCAGCTTATCAACCAGTTCAATGGAACCGGCGTTCAAACGACGCTGATTGTCCATGCGCACCCAGGCCACGCGGCCGGCATCCCGGTCTTCAATCTTTACATCCACATTCGTCATCGACTAATCCCATGCTTATTCGGCGTCGCGTTAATATCACAGGCGGGTACGCCACCAAGCCCTCATTGGCGCGGCATCGGCAATGAAGGCATGCTAGGTTAACGCCATGGAAGAGCAGGAGAAGAAAATCGCCGTGGCATTGGTGGTTGCGGGCGGCCGTGGCGAACGGTTCGGCGGCGCGATAGCCAAGCAATATCAAAGCCTGGCCGGCATTCCCGTGCTGCGCCACGCGCTGCTTGCGTTCTGCCATCATCCGGCCGTCAAGGCGGTGGCCGCCGTCATTCGTGACGAAGATCTGGAGCTGTACCAGGCGGCCGCACAGGGCCTGGACGTGCTGCCCCCCATAACGGGCGGCGATAACCGGCAGCAGTCGGTCCTGAACGGCCTGCGGGGATTGGCTGAATTGAGCCCGGATCAGGTATTGATTCACGACGGCGCCCGGCCCTTCGTCTCGGGCGCGGTGATCGACAATGTTCTGGCGGCCCTGGAAACCCGTGATGGCGCCATTGCCGCCGTTCCCGTGGTCGACAGCCTGAAACGCGGCGGCGGACATATGATCGTCGATGATGTGGCGCGGGATGATCTTTGGCAGGCCCAGACGCCCCAGGGGTTCAGTTTTCCCGCCATCCTGTCAGCGCACCAGGATGCGGAAGGGAACGGTGCCTATACGGATGATGCCGCCCTCGCCCGGGCCGCCGGTTTGGACGTGGCCCTGGCGGCTGGCGCGGCGGAAAACCTTAAGATTACCACGGCCGAAGATCTGGCCCGGGCCGATGCGGCCCATGCGGCACGGCTTTTCGATGTGCGGGTCGGTCAGGGTTTCGATGTGCATCGGTTTGAGCCGGGCGAGACGGTCCGGCTGTGTGGTATCGATATACCTCACACGGCGCGATTGGCGGGCCATAGTGACGCCGACGTAGCCTTGCACGCCGTCACGGACGCCATATTGGGCGCCATTGGCGATGGCGATATCGGCCGGCATTTTCCGCCTGGGCAGACAGAATGGCGGGATGCGGATTCCGCCCGCTTCGTCGCCTTTGCGGTGGATCGCGTGCGGGACTTGGGCGGAAAACTGGCGCATCTTGATCTGACGATCATATGCGAGCGCCCGAAAATCACCCCGCATCACCAGGCCATGGCGGCCCGGCTGGCGGACATCTCGGGCCTGGGCAGCAACCGGGTCAGCATCAAGGCGACGACGACGGAACGCCTGGGCTTCACCGGCCGCAATGAAGGCATCGCCGCCCAGGCTACCGCCACCGTCCGGCTGCCCATTTGAATGTCCGATAACGAACACAAACCGGCCCTGCCCTTAAGCCACCCGGCCTGCATGCTGGCCACTTGGTTCGGCGTCGGCCTGATCCGACCGGCACCGGGCACCTGGGGTTCGTTGGCCGCATTGCCATTTGCCTGGGCCATCGTCGCCATGGGCGGGCCCTATGCATTGTTGGCGGCCACGGTCGTTGTCTTTGCGGTGGGTTGCTGGGCCGGCGGTGTCTATGAAAAAGCCGGCGGCGGCACGGACCCTGGCGTAGTGGTGATCGACGAAGTGGCCGGGCAATGGCTGGTTTTGATCGCCGCCCCCTTGGACCATATGTATTATTTGGCAGGTTTCGTGCTGTTCCGGCTATGCGATATCACCAAGCCATGGCCGGCCAGTTGGGCCGACCGTCGCGTCCACGGCGGCTTGGGTATAATGTTGGATGATGTGTTGGCCGCGCTGTATGCCTTTGCGGCCATCGCGGCGTTTCGGTATTGGTATTGATTAGGAGAGGTTTTATGAAATTCGGCGGCATGGTGGCGACCAAGATTGATGACTGGCAGATATTCCCCTATCTGGAGGATCTGGGCTACGACTGCGGCTGGATCCCGGATTCCCAAATGATCTGGTCTGATTGCTATGCCACCATGGCCTTGGCGGCGCAGAATACCTCGACCCTGCGCCTTGGCACCGGTGTCGCCATCGCGGGAACACGTCTGGCGCCGGTCACGGCCCATTCCATCGCCTCCATCAACCGCATCGCGCCCGGTCGCATATTTCTGGGCATTGGCACGGGACATACGGCCATGCGGGTGATG
>JABIRL010000347.1 GCA_018667855.1 Rhodospirillaceae bacterium | reverse complement strand
GGGGGATTGACGCCCGAGATGATGGGCGAGGATATCTCGGTCATGTTGAAGGCCGTCCGCATCTCCAGACCATAGCGTTCGCCGACGGCAAGAGAGTCTTCATTCCAGGGAATGGTGACGACGCCGCGCAGGGTATGATCCTTGTCCTGATTGGACGGCGGCTGTTTCAACAGGAACGGCGTCATGGCGCCGACGAAGCAGGTGTAGGTGATTTCGTGCCGGCGGATGGTGTTCCAGAATTCGTCGGTGCGGAAGCAGTCGTCGATCAGACACGAGCCGCCATTGTACAGGGTGATCATCACGAACAAGGTGCCGCCCACATGGAACAGGGGCAGATTAACCAGGATGCGGTCGTTTTCACCCAGATAATCGTTCGCTTCCGCCCCCATGGCATAGGTCTGCACATAGGACGACAGCACCGCCTTGGACGGCCCCGTGGTGCCGGAGGTGAAGATAATGTACATGGTGTCCCACGGCGCCACCGCTGGTTCCAGTTCGACACCGTCATCGGCGGGCAGCAGGGCGGCGGCATCATGTGTTACCAGGTTGTCCAGGCTGGCCTGGCCATTGGTAATGATCACGTCTTTCAGATTGCCCGTGTCGATATGGTTCAGGTTCTCCGCCAGTCCCGCATGGCAGACCATCAGCTTGGCATCGGACAGCTGCACCACATGCTGCAGTAAGCCGCCTTTATAGGCGGTGTTGATGGGAACATAGACGGCGCCCAGATAATCCAGGCCGAACCAGGTCAGGATCGCCTCCCGCCCGTTGGGCTGCCAGGACAGCACATGTTCGCCCGCCTTGACGCCCATGGCTTGCAGGCCCTTGGCGGCGCGGCGGGTCAGGGCCAGGGCTTCGGACCAGCTCCAACTCTCGCCATCGGCGAAAATTATGGCGGTCTGATCGGGCTTTATCTTCGCCCATTTCTCCAACAACGGTCCCAGGACGCAAACATCGGGTGCGGGCATGCGTGGATCGTAAACCATGGCGAACTCTTCCTCGCTGAGTGATGTTGTTATTTTGCATATGGATGCAATTTGCCGGCTATCATCGTGCAGCAAGTAAATCTCTTCAAGTGCGGAGGCGGCAATGGCGTTCAATATGACAACGGCGGAACGGGAAGCGTTCCTGGCGGGACCCTGGATCGGTGTGCTTTCCATCCCCGAGGCGGACAAGGGCCCGCTAAGCAGCCCGGTCTGGTACGATTATGTGCCGGGCGGCGATATCTGGTTTCTGACCCAAAGCACGGCCCGAAAAGGCCAGTTGCTGCAACCTGGCGTCCGGGTCAGCATGCTGGTGCAGGAAACTTCATCGCCCTATTCCTATGTCTCCGTTGAAGGCCCGGTATCCGATATCACACCGTCGGATCTATTGGCGGATCTGCAACCCATGGCCCAGCGTTATCTGGGTGAGCAAGCCGGCAAGGACTACGCTGCTGGATCAGCGGAAAGCTACGCCAGGGGCAACGCCATCAAGGTCTTCATCCGCCCCGAACGCTGGCTGACCGTGGATTACGCCAAACGGGGCTAACTGGCGGACAGGCGGTCGGCGACGAAGGTGCTGTCATTGCCGAAGGACTGGAGCCGCCAGCGGACGCCGTAAAATTGAACAAAGTAAACCGTAATTCTTTCGGACCGATTGAAACTCGCATAGGCTACGGCACATTGTGCTGCTGAAATCGAAAGGTTTAGTCGATGGATCGATCTATCACCCATTGGCGTCTCTGGGCCGATGACGATGGCGAGAGCCACATCAATCAAGTTCAGGTACCATTGACCTCAGTAAATTACGCACCTCCGGCCCCGCCAGCCGACTTCGCCGCGCCAATAAACGCAGATCGTTTCGTCTTGTTCCAAATTCCAGAGGGCTGGCAAGATGAGGCCCATCCTTCGCCTAGCCGTCAGTATTGTGTGGTTCTATCTGCAACCGTTGAGGTTTCGGCAAGTGATGGCACGACAGTCATTTTTCATCCCGGTGATTGCCTGCTCATGGAAGACACACATTGCAAAGGTCATGGTACCCGCGCCGTGGACGGCCCCGCCGATGTATTGATGGTGACGTTGGAATAGACCGGCGGCGCGAGGGGAATTTCGGTGACAGTTTACTAATTCGATTTATTCGGCGAACAGGTGGTCGGCGACGAAAGCGTTGGACTGGCGTTCCTGGCCGAAGGTGGACAGGGGGCCGTGGCCGGGGACGAATGTGGTGTCATCGCCCAGGGGCCAGAGTTGTTGGCGGATGGAGCGGATCAGGGTGTCGTGGTCGCCGCCCTGCAGGTCGGATCGCCCGATGGAACCCTGGAACAGCACATCGCCGACGATGGCCACCTTGTCCTTAGCGCCGTAAAATACCACGTGGCCGGGCGTATGGCCGGGGCAATGGTGCACGGTCATGGTTTCGTTGCCGAAACTGATTGTATCGCCATTCTGCAGCCAGCGCGTCGGCGTAAACGACCGCGTGCCTTCAAAACCCGGTTTCGTCCCATGTTCGTCCAGGCCCTGGATCAGGAACAGATCATCCGGGTGGGGGCCTTCGATGGGCACGCCCAGGCGCTCGGCCAGTTCCGCCGTGCCGCCGGCATGGTCCAGGTGGCCATGGGTCAGCAGTATTTTCTCGACAACGATGCCCTGATCTTCAATGGCCGCCTGTATCTTATCGATATCGCCGCCGGGGTCGGAAACCGCGCCCTTCATGGTTTCCTCGCACCACATGACGGTGCAATTTTGCGCATACGGCGTGACCGGGATAACAAAGGCTTTCATATTCTCTGGTTCCTTGGCTGATAATTCAGGCGCTACTTTTCAGACGACGTTGCGCCTGGCGCAATATGTCCCGGTTGCCCCGATGCCAGGTGACGTTGAGGGTATAGCGCTGCATGCGCCAACCGCCATTTTGATTCTCTTCGCCGCGCACCATGTTGCAGACATAATAACCGCCGACGGTATATTCCGGGTCGCTGCGGGCGGTGTCCAGACGATGCAGGGCCTGTAGATAGGCGGTCAGGGTGGCCGTGTCGCCGTCGATTTGATGCACATGGTTGGCGGTCAGATGCTGGGTGGCGTCCAGCCCGGCGATGGTGCCCTTGATGATCTCGACCCAGGCATCCCGGCCCTTGACCACCTCGCGGCCGCCGAAGGCACGAAAATCCGCTTCCAGGTTCTCGGCGAAGCAGGTCGCCAGCAGCTCCCAGTCGCGGGTATCGATGGCGGTGGCATAGGTGTGCAGAACCTGGCTGATATCATCGCGGTCGAGCAGCAGTTGTACCTTGGCGTCTGTCATGATGGCTCCTCGGGATGGCTTTCTTAGGCGGCGGCGCGGGCCTTGGTCAGCAGGGAGAGAATTTTCGCGGCGGCGTCGGGGATGTTGGTGCCGGGGCCGAATACCGCCGCGACACCATGTTGAAATAGATAGT
>JABIRL010000337.1 GCA_018667855.1 Rhodospirillaceae bacterium | reverse complement strand
CGTTACGTTGGTGAAAGTCGCCCAGGCGCCGACTGCGATGCCGGACTTAAATTCGCGGACCACGGCGAACTGCGCGCCGCGGTCGCCGGCCAGGAACTGCCCCGCGTGGATCTCACCCAACAGGCCCATGAACGGCATCTTGTAGTAAATATTCAGATGGCCGGTCGTAACCTTGTAGTCCAGAAAATCCAGACGTTGGTCATAGTCCCGTTGCTGCACACGGTTTGCATCAATGCTAAGCGCCAGACGCGAACCATATGGGCGATACATTATCTCGCCACCGACGCCGCCGAACATGGTTTCGAACAAGCCGGCGGAGGCCCGGGCGAACCAGTTCTCCGCGGGTTGAAACAGATACTCGGTCTGTAGGCGGACAATATTACCGTCCGCGCCCTCTTCGTTATAGCGCTTCAGATCACTGCGTACATGGGGCAGCAGGCTGTCGGATTCAAGGGTAATTTCATCCAGGGTTGAGACGACATTCTTGCCGAATGTGCTGGTAAACAAGACGCCACGATAAAGCTCCGCCGAGGCTGTAAAGGCCATCCAGACCTGATAGAGATAGAGACCGTCAGGACCGCCAATATGACTGCGCAGGGCTGGACGAACGTCCCAGGATAAAGTCGGATAGCGACGTGGATTGTTGACCACGGTAACATCGTCGGGCCGGCTTTTGCCGAATGGCGGCGATGGTTGCGGACCGGAAATCGTCGCGTGGCTCCAGATCTCTTCCGGACTACCCTTGCGCAGAACCGCAGCCTCCAGATCCTGACGCATGATGGAAACCCGTGCGGTTTCCAGCCCGGCGTTCATGGTGACGACTTCAATTTCCTCGACACTGGCGGGCGCATAAGATGCAACAACACGGCTGGCCCGGCCAACATTGCGGGCATGTTCACGGAATTTCGTGGGCGTGACGAACACGGTGGCCTTGGCCCTGGTAATCTCAAATTTATCAACCGTGAAGTTGGCTGCTTCGAGATCCTTGAAAATCTTTAGCGCCAACTCATTCTTTTCATTGTCCGTCAAATCAGGAACGAATTCATCCGCCGCCTTCTCGGCTCCACCGGCGCTTAAGCCAGCCTTGGCCGAGCGGCGCAGGCTGACCCGTGTTGCCTCGACGCCGGCGTCGAGGCGTACGATCTCGACCGAGGAAACTTCCCTTGGCGCGGTTTCGGCAACCAGCCTTGCCGCGGCCTCGTAATCGTCTTGCGGCTTTGCCCCTTCGCCCGTCCGCACGGCGGAGAGATACACCCGCGCCTCGCCTTTCGTAAGCTCCAAGGATTCCACCGTGAAGCCGTTTGCTTCCAGACCATCGAACATTTGATCAATCCGGGCGGCGCGCTGGACGTCCGAGCGGCGCACCACGGCGCGGCTCCGTTCCAGTTGCCTGTTGCCAGCCGCCAATTGCACGATCTCAACCTGCTGCACGGGCGTTGGCACGGCATTGAAGACGATTTCGGCGGCCGCGCGTTCCACATCGCCATCCAGCTCCGGCACCCGGCTCATCACCAGTCGGGCGCGGGAATGGCTGAAATCGATGCTGTCGATGGCGAAGCCCTTGGCTTCCAGGCTGTCGAACAGATAGTCGATTATGGCGCCGCGTTCGAGTTCGCGTCGGCTCAGGGTAACCTGATGGATAACCGTATTGGCGCGGCGCTCAATCAAGGTGATGCCGCCACTGCCCGAGGGCAGGGCCGCCGCGGCCAGCTGGGCCGCCGCCAGCTGACGTCCCCGCGACGCTCCACTCAGGCCCGAGGCAAGATATATTCTGGTTTCATCCGCCTGGGTCTCCACGGATGAAATCTGCATCGCATGGGCCTCAAAGCCCGCGAAGAGCGCCTCGACCATGTTCGTATCGCCGGACCCGTGCCGCGCCAGGCGCGCTTGCGGTGCCACGGGTTCCGGGTCGCCGGGCTGGACGAGACGGCTGGCAATTTTTGGTGCCAGGGTAAAGTCAGGATCACCTTTCAGCACCGCCTTGCTTTCAGATTTCGCCGGGCGGGGCACCAATTTCGGTGGCGGCGGATCAGTCTTTGGCAAACCGGGATCATTGACGTTGGCCCGCACGGAGGCGCGGAACATGGCGATGTTGCCCCGTTCGTAGGCGCCCGAAAATTCGAGCCAGGGAAAGGGCCGGTAGACAACGCCAAGATTGAAAGGCAAATCCCGTTTAAAGGTGTTGCCCAGAGGCTCGGATTGATAATCCTGGGTGCTGGTCTCCAGCTTCAAGGACAGGCCCTTGACCGGAGTGCGCCAAGCTACGCCGCCGAACAAGCCAATACTCGGGCCGGACAAATAGTCGCCGAGGTTGGCCTCGCCGCCAAGGCCGCTGCCGCTGCTACGCGTGGCAAAGACATCGGAAAAGGTGGTCAGCGGGTTCTTGATTTCACTGCCCGAGGCGAAATAGCCCCAACCCATGCCGAAGGAGAAATCCAAATCGTAATAGCTTTTTGAGGCGACCAGATATTCGCCTGAAAACAAACCGGTGCCGATGCCGTCCTGCAGTCCGAGTGCGATTTGCGGCATGAACCGGCTTTCGTCCCACAATAGAAATTTCAGGTCGGCGCCACGATCCTGATAATCCTCAGTCGATGCCAGACCGCCAATCGAGAATGAACGGTTGGTAATCTCGGTATAACGAAAGGTGCCTTCCAGCCAGGGCATGGCTTGGAAGGAGATATAGTAGCGGCGATATGGATCCATAAAGACGGCACCGACATCGAGGTCGCCGTCGTCGCGAAAGCGAGCGGTTCGTGTCTGTAACAAACCGACGCTGCCAAAGTCATTCGCGGTGGCCCAGTTCGGCGCACGTTCAGCCTGTGGCGTGGCGGCCCGGCCTGGATGGCTCAATTGGGGTATTAGTAGCCCGGCGACGGCCGCTGTCACGGTCAGGCTCGCCAATTGACGGAGCCATTTGCGGCCCAATCTATCGGATCCCGGTTTCAACATCATCCAAGCCGTATTTTCTGCTGCGATCCGATCAACCTTAATCGCGGCTGATGACTGCCAGGGAGGCAGCCGTGACGGCCAATTGGCTGATCAGGGACGAAACCTCGCGGACCAAAGTAAACAGATCAAGCGGTGCGGGGTCCTTCGGTACCACCAACGAGCTGCCGGGCGGTAACTGCACCGGATTGAAGT
>JABIRL010000336.1 GCA_018667855.1 Rhodospirillaceae bacterium | reverse complement strand
CTCGGTCTTACCGCCCGCATCCTGGATCAACCGCGCCAGGGGTTCCTGCAGCGGATTGTGGATGCCGAAATGCCAGCCCTGCTTGATCTGCGCGGCCAGCGCCTCCTCAATCACCGCCGGACGATGGCCCAAAACGTGGGGACCAAACCCCATGGAGAGATCGATATAGCTGTTGCCGTCGATATCGGTCATCCGGGCGCCCGAGGCCTGTTCGATATAGATCGGGTGGGGCATGTCCACCGTGGCCACGACTTCCATGGCCAGCACCTCTGCGCCGCGCTGGTTCTGGGCCGCCGACTTTGGCGTGCGGGCCCGCAACCTCTCGCGGAGACCTTCACTCAAGGTGGCTTCGGTGCCTTCACTGGCGGTATTGGCACTGGCTACGTCGGACATTTGATTTCTCCTCGCGGCAATCGCGGCTCGTCACCGCGCCGCATCGGGATTAGATTACAGGAATTCGACAACAAGCCAAATGGGGCCGCGGCACATGGAAGAAAGCTATAACAAGGGATTTCCCGTTTCCTGGGACCAGATGCATCGGGACAGCAAGGCATTGGCCTGGCGCCTGGCGGAAATCGGCCCCTGGCGGCAGATCATTTCCATTACCCGGGGCGGCATGGTGCCCGCCTGCATCGTGGCCCGGGAATTGGAAGTGCGACTGGTCGATACCATTTGTATCAAGACCTATGACCACCAGGACATGGCCGAACCGGAGGTCCTGAAGGGCGTGGTTGAAGACGGCGAGGACGTACTGATCATCGACGATCTGGTGGACACCGGCGCCACGGCGCGGGTGGTCCGCGCCATGCTGCCCAAGGCGCATTATGCTACCGTCTATGCCAAGCCCGAAGGCCGCGCCATGGTCGATACCTTCATCACCGAGGTCAGTCAGGACACCTGGATTTTCCTGCCCTGGGATACGGAACTGCAGTTCGTCCAGCCCATCGCGAACGCCGGAAAACCCGGAAACTAGCGGAATTCGCCGGAAAATGGCGCCAGGGCTTCCCAGTCAGGCAAACAAGCGTTAGATTTCCCGCCAATAGCAAATTGGAGGAAACGAGATATGGGTGTGCTTGACGGCAAGGTTATTCTGGTCACGGGCGGTGGCCGCGGAATTGGTCGGGAGCATGCCCTGCTGGCGGCCCGCGAAGGCGCCAAGGTGGTGGTCAACGACCTGGGCGGCTCCATTGCGGGAGATGATTCCGGGGAAGCGGGCCCGGCCCAGCAAGTCGCTGACGAGATCAAGGCCGCCGGTGGCGAGGCCGTCGCCAATTCCGACAGCGTGGCCGAGATGTCCGGCGCCAAGCACATGTTTGAGCAAGCCATGGATAGTTTTGGCGGCCTGCACGGCGTCATCGCCCCGGCCGGCATTCTACGCGACACCATGTTCCACAAGATGTCCGAGGAAGACTGGGATGCGGTTATCAACGTGCACCTTAAGGGCTCGTTCAACGTCACCCGCGCCACCATCAACCATTTCCGCGATCAGGAAGATGGCGCCTATGTGCTGTTCACCTCCACCTCCGGCCTGATCGGCAATATCGGCCAGACCAACTACGCCGCCGCCAAGATGGGCATCGTTGGCCTCAGCCGGGTTATCGCCATGGAGAACGAGCGCAAGAACGTACGCTCCAATATCCTCTCGCCCTCCGCCTGGACGCGGATGATCGGCACCATTCCCATCAAGGACGAGGCGACGGCCAAGCGCATGGAACTGACCAAGGCCCGCATGCGTCCGGATCAGATCGCGCCCTTGGGCGTGGCCCTGGTGGCGGACGACGCCAAGGATCTTTCGGGACAGATATTCTCCATTCGCGGCAACGAAGTTTACATCTGGAACCAGCCCCGGCCGACCCGGGGCATCGCCAATACGGAAGGCTGGACGCCCTCGACCATGCTGTCGAACGCCTTTCCCGCCTTCCGCGGCAACACCACGGATCTGGGCAACGCGCGCACCGTGTTCACTTCCGATCCGCTTTGACTTTGATGAAAAGTGAATCCACGTCATCCGCCACATCGTCATTCCCGCGAAAGCGGGAATCCATGCCTGATGCCAGTGGAATGGACTCCCGCTTTCGCGGGAGTGACGATATTGTTTCGTTTCACGCTGCGTAAAAAAGGCGCGTACTAAAGGAGTCTCCGGCCATGGCCATGAACTACGATCATCTGATGTCCCTGAAAAAAGAAGGCATGGAATTTTCCTACGGCGATCGGGAAACCATGCTGTACGCCCTTGGCATCGGCTTCGGTCGCGATGCCATGGACGCAAAGGAGCTGGGTTACGTCTTTGAGGGCGGCGGGCTGAAAACCGTGCCGTCACTGGCCGTTGTCCTGACCCGCAATAGTCTGCTGTCGGAAAGCGGTTGGGACTACACACAGGTCCTGCATGGGGAACAACGGCTGGAGCTGTACCGTGACTTGCCCCCCGAGGGCACCCTTATCGCCGATGCCCATGTCGCGGAAGCCTACGACAAGGGCGAGGGCAAGGGCGCCTTGGTCCTGAGCGAGATTAACGTACGCCTGAAATCCGACGGCGAGCCTCTGTTCAAGGTTGGCAGCACCATCTTCGCCAGGGGCGACGGCGGCTTTGGCGGACCCACGGGCAATGGCCCCGCGCCCCATCCGACGCCGGAACGGGACCCCGATGTTACCTGCGAATTGGAAACTCGTGTCGATCAGGCCCTGCTGTACCGCTTGAGCGGAGATCGCAACCCTTTGCATGCCGATCCCGTGCTGGCGCAGAAGGTCGGCTTCCCGGTACCCATTCTGCACGGCCTGTGCACTTATGGCACTGCCTGCCGGGCCGTTCTGACAACCATATGCGGCTACGACCACACCATGATCCGGGGCTTTGACGTGCGCTTCTCGGCGCCTGTGTACCCCGGCGAAACCATCATCACCGATATGTGGCGGGACGGTAATGTCGTCTCGTTCCAGTGCCGCTTGAAGGAACGCGACCTTGTGGTCGTCCGCAACGGCAAATGCACCCTCGCTTCTTAAGATCAAAGGATACTTAGACATGGCTGACTACGACGATATTGAAGTAACCCTGACGGGCCACGTGGCGTTGATCGAAATCCAACGCCCGCCCCATAACTTTTTTGATCGCGCCCTGATCCTCCAGTTGGCCGATGCCTGCAATGAACTGGGCGAGAATACGGAGTGCCGGGCCATTGTTTTGGCCGCACAAGGCAAATCGTTCTGCGCCGGCGCCAATTTCAGCGACGGTTCGGGTCAAAATATCCTTGAAAAAGACAAGCCGAAGCCGGAAACGCATCTGTACGCCGAGGCCGTGCGCTTGTTTTCCACCAAAAAACCCATCGTCGGCGCCATTCAGGGCGCGGCTATCGGCGGCGGTCTGGGCCTGGCCCTGGTGCCGGATTTCCGGGTGACCTGCCCGGAGGGACGCTTCAGCGCCAACTTCACCCGGCTTGGCTTCCATCCCGGTTTTGGCCTGACCCACACCCTGCCGGCCCTGGTCGGTCAGCAGAATGCCAACCTGATGATGTACACGGGCCGGCGCATCAAAGGCGAGGAAGCGTTCAAGATGGGCCTGGCGGATGTCCTGGTACCCCTGGATCAGGTGCGTAGCGCGGCCATGGAACTGGCTGGAGAAATCGCCGAAGCTTCACCCTTGGGTGTCGTCGAAACACGGGCCACCATGCGGGCCGGCCTGGCTGAGCGGGTCAAGGCGGCCACGGATCACGAGCTCGAGGTGCAAAACGTCCTGCGTGTGACCGAAGACTTCAAGGAAGGCGTCGCGGCCACCTCGGAACGGCGCGTGGCCAACTTTAAGGGCCGGTAGACCATGGACGAAGCCGAAAGCCTGGTCCGGGATGCCGCGACCCGCATCTTTCAGGACCTGGGCGACCCGCAGACCGTCAACAATGCCGAGGATGATGCCTGGCGCCAGCCGTTGTGGTCGGCCTTGGAAGACTCCGGCCTGACCACCGCCTGGGTCTCCGACGAACTGGGCGGCGCAGGCGCGGGCATTGGCGCGGGCTTTGCCGTTCTGCGGGTGGCGGGCGAATTCGCCGCGCCGCTGCCCCTGGCCGAGACACTGCTGGCAGGCTGGTTGCTGGGTCAGGGTGGCATTGTCATGCCGGGCGGGACCATGACCCTTGCGCCCACACGGCGCGGCGACCGGATCAGCCTGACGGACGGCAAGCTGTCCGGCACCGCCCGGGCCGTTTCCTTTGCCGTCGCGGTTGATCATCTGGTTGTTTTGGCCGGCGACAAGGTGGCCTTGGTCAACCCGGCCGATTGTGTCTGCCGGGACGGTGTAAATTTGGCGGGGGAGCCGTTGAATGCCGTCAATTTCGACGGCGTCACGCCGCTCGAAATCGCCGATCTACGGTACGGTGTCGACGCGGCCGCTGTGAACATGATGGGAGCGGCGGTCCGGGCCATGCAAATGGCCGGCGCCTTGCAGTCGATTTTGGAAATCGCGGTGCAATATGCCGAAGAGCGCGTGGCATTCGGCCGCCCCATCGGTAAGTTTCAGGCGGTGCAGCAAAACCTGGCCCGTCTGGGCGAGGAAGCCGCCGCCGCCATCGCCATCGCAAATTCCACGGCCTACAGCATAGAAAATCTGCAGAGCTGGGACGACGACGGCTTGTTCCTGGATGTGGCGTCAGCCAAGATCCGGGTCGGCGAAGCCGCCGGTCAAGGTGCTGCAATCGGCCATCAGGCTTTCGGTGCCATTGGTTTCACAAAGGAACATATTCTGCATCGGTTCGTCCAACGCCTGTGGTCATGGCGGGATGATTTCGACAATGAAGCGGTATGGGCCGCCGAACTGGGCCGTCGTGTCGCCGCCAAGGGCAGCGAAGGCTTTCTGCGCGGCCTGACCGCCGCTTAAGGATACATCGCCATGTCAGTTGCAATTCAATTCGATCCCATGCGCCTGCCGGCGGAGGCCGAGGCCCTGCGCGTGGAAGTCCGGCAGTTTCTGAAAGAGGAAGTCGCCGCCGGTACCTTCGATCCCAATGGGGGCGAACGCGACAACCCCGAGTTTAGCCGCAAGGTCGGCGAACGGGGCTGGATCGGCATCACCTGGCCAAAGCAATATGGCGGCCAGGAACGCAGCTTCCTGGAGCGCTACGTGATCAACGAGGAGTTTCTTTTTGCCCGGGCCCCGACCCGAAAACATTTCACCGCCGACCGCCAAAGCGGCCCGGTTTTGTTGAAATATGCCTCGGAAGAGATCAAGCAGGATATACTGCCGCGCATCACCAGGGGCGAGGTTTCGTTTTGCATCGGCATGAGCGAGCCGGATTCAGGCTCCGATCTGTTCGCCGCCAAGACCAAGGCCGAGCGCACGGACGACGGCTGGTTGATCAACGGCCGTAAGCTGTGGACGTCGCGGGCCCACGAGTCCGACTATATG
>JABIRL010000308.1 GCA_018667855.1 Rhodospirillaceae bacterium | reverse complement strand
GTTCCACTTCCGTCGCGGTGGCGGAAACCCCCCCCGGTACCGCGCCGCCCGTATCACGCCAATGGCCGGTGTTGGACAGCCAGCAGAAAATTTCATCTTTGTAATAGAACGGCATGGCCATGCGCACGTCCATCAGATGGGTACCGCCCAGATAGGGATCGTTGACGATATAGATATCGCCCGGCCGCAGATCCTTGGCCTGAGCGATGACCGTACGGGTGGAAAACTGCATGGTCCCGACAAATATCGGCAAACCCAGCTCCCCCTGGGCGATCAGGGCGCCGTCGTCACGGTGATAGATGCCGTCGGAACGGTCCATGGCCTCGGCGATCACGGGGCTGAAGGCGGCGCGCTGAAAGGCCAGATCCATTTCGTTGCAGACCTGATTGAGACCATTTTGCAGGACCGCCAAGGTGACGTGATCAAGTTCCGGTTTGTTTGTTGCTGTCATTTCATTCATCCCCGAAAAGCCGGCGGCACATGGATCAAAAGATTACCGGCATCATCGACCTCCACGTCATTGCCCGGCTCGACAACGATCGTGGTGTCCAATTGTTCCAAAACGGCCGGGCCCGAAAACCGCGCTCCTATGGGTAGGGCGTCCCGCGCCAGAATGGGCGTATCGAGCCGGCCGCCGGGAAACCAAACCTGACGGCGCCCGGTCTCGGCCGCAGCAACATTGTCCACCCGCAAATCAGCGTCCATCAGGGACGCCAGCGCAACCTCCCCCCGCCGGCCGATGACCGCTGTGTGCAAGGTAACAAGGACCGCGCCAATTTCCGGCAAATGCAATGAAAAACGATTGAAATAGGCCTCCTCGAACACCGCCTGGATCGCTTCCCGTTCGACCGTGACGCTTTCCAGCGGGATGCGCAGCATGTGGCTTTGTCCCTGGAACTGCATCTCGGCCGCATGTACCAGGATTTCCGCCTCGACCGCCACGCCTTCGGCTTCAATCATGGCCCGGCCCTCGGCGATTTGTCCGGCCATGATGGCGTGCACCTGATCCATATCCACCGATGCCAAGGGCTGATTGATGGTAGCGACATAATCGTGGCGCACATCGGCCACAACGCAACCGATGGCATTGGTAATGCCCGGGCGGGCCGGAATAAGAACTTTCGGGATGGCCAACTCCGCCGCCAGGGCCGTGGCGTGCAGGGGCCCAGCGCCGCCAAAGGCGAACAAGGCAAAATCACGGGGGTCGTGGCCGCGGGCCAGACTGACCATGCGAATGGCCCCGGCCATGCGGTCATTGCCGATTTGCAGAATGGCCGCCGCCGTGCCTTCGGCATCCAGGCCCAGGGCTGTGCCGACTTCATCCGTCATGCATTGGCGCACATGTTCCATGGACACTGCACCGTCAACGGCCAGCAGGGCCTCGGGGTTGAGGCGGCCCAAAACCAGATTGGCATCCGTGATGGTCGGCTCCACCCCGCCGCGTCCATAACAGATGGGCCCGGGTTCGGCCCCGGCCGAGCGCGGCCCGACTTGTAGAATTCCCGCATCGTTGATGAAGGCGATGGAACCACCACCCGCCCCAATCGTGTGCACGTCCACCATGGGTACATGGATCGGCATGCCGTATTCCAGCTGCAACTCGGACGATACCGCCGGTATACCGCCGCCGATCAATCCCACATCCGAGGACGTGCCGCCCATGTCATAGCTGATGATATTTTCAAATCCGCTGCGCGCGCCCGTGAAGGCAGCGGCCATAACGCCGGATGCCGGGCCCGACATCACCGTGTTGATGGCGCTTTTGGCGACCACGGCAGAGGATACCGTGCCGCCGTTACCCTGCATCACCAGCAGATCACGGCTATAGCCGCCATTATTCAATTCATCCCGCAGACGTTCCAGATAACGGGTCAGGACTGGCTGTATGGCGGCATTGACCGCCGCAGCGACACCGCGTTCATATTCCCGAAATTCCGCCAGAATAGCGCTGCCATACGTAATGTGATCGTTGGGCCAAACGGCGCCGGCAATTTCGGCCGCCCGTTTCTCGTGGCTGTCATTGGCATAGGCGTGCAGGAAATGTATCACCAGGCTTTCGCAACCCAACGCCACCAGCTTTTCAGCCGCCGCCCGCACGCCGTCTTCATCAAGCGCGGTGACCACATTGCCGTCCGCGTCCATGCGTTCGTCGACTTCAAGGCGATATTCGCGGCTGATCAAGGGTTCGAAACTGCCGATCAGGCCGTAGGGATTGGGCCGGGTACGACGGCCCAATTCCAGCACATCGCGAAATCCGGTGGTCGTAATCAGGCCGCAGCGGGCGAATTTTTTTTCCAGCAAGGCGTTGGTGGTCGTGGTCGTGCCGTGGATCAATAATGACAACTCGGCACAATCGACCCCGGATTCGGCGATCGCATCCATGACGCCGATTGCCTGATTTTCCGGTGTCGTTGGTACTTTGGCGATACGGACCTCGCCGACCGCTTCGTCCAGCAGGATCAGATCCGTGAACGTACCGCCCACATCGCAACCAATAATTTTACTCACAATAGGTGTCCCTCATCCGGCAACTTTTCCCCTAAAACCTCTTCGGCAAGGTTGCCGACGGTCGCGGCCTGATCACCGATGCTAAGCAGCGCGCCCTGAATAATGCCCCGTGACAACAGCCGCCGGGCCCGATCCACGCCCGACAATAGCGCCGCCCGACGGGGCCCTTCCGGCAACGCCGCGACAGCCACCGTGACCAAAATGTCCCCCAAATCGCTATCGGCATCAAGGCTGTTCGCGGGCACGCGCTCAATACCAGAATGCACCACATCGACCCTATTGGCGATCATCGTGGCGGCCGCATCCGCCTCTGCCGCCGATCCCGCCAGCACGGTGACGGCATCGGCTATACCGCGGGAATGGCTGCGCCCGCGCCAACCGGATGTGGCAATGCCCCGCACCGCCATATCATGGGCCAAGCGCACATGACCCGACAGACCGCCCGTTTGCAGATCTGCAGCGACGCCCGCATTCAGACTGGCGCCGGGTGAGAGGTAAAGCGCGATGTCGCCGCCATTGTTCACGTAGCCTTTTTCCAATGTTCGATCCTTGATGGCGGCCTGCAAAACAGCATCCGCCACGGCGCCAGCGACGGCGGCCATGGGGGTGATGAAATCGTCACGATGGGGCCATACCGCCCGCGCCATGTCTTGGGCCACCGGTCCTTGAAACATCGGGTAAGCGGCGCCAACAGGACGGCGCAGCATGGTCAGTTCCTCGACCAGACCGTCCAGCAAGTCCCGGAAATATGCTGTTGCTTGGACATAGGCCTGCCTGACTTCATCTTTCGAACCAAACAATTCAATGATCAGATCAATTGGGCCGTGCTGCAAAAGCAGCCGGCCGTCTTCTCCCTGTCTGACCAAGGGATCAGTCACTAATCAGCACCCGGCTTCAGCGGCCAGGGATTTTCGCCCCGCCACGGCAGGCTTTTCGTTTTATCCTGTGCCAGAACATCGTCCACATCGCGGATCGCATCCATATAACCGCCCATTTCCTCATAGTCGGCCAGGGGCAAGGTGAACTCGATGGGCGCGACCAAGGCCGGCGTGGGAACATAACCGAAGGAACCTTCGGGCATGCGCGTCACATCCACCATCAATGTGATGCCGCCGCCGGGCCAGATAAAGACCGGCGCGCCGCCGCAGCTGACCCGGGTGATGCGGTCGCGCACGGAACGGGTCAGGCGCACGGGATTTTCCGTCACGCCGGCGCGAAGGGAACCTCCCGCTCCCGCCATGAACAACACGCTGCATAGAGCCGGTTCGCAATTTTCGGCTATGCGGTCGACCACGGTTTGCAGCGCCGCCGGCATGGCGGCGGCTTGAGGCGTCAGATCATTATCCAGCAAAAAATAGGCGAAATCCTCGCCCGTGGTGCTGACCATCAACAGACGCAGTCCGGGCCAGGCGTTCTTGCCCTCTATGCGGTCGATAATCGTCAGGGGATCATGAATGTCCGTGCCGCCCCAACCGTCCCCGTGGCCGGCAACTTGGAAATAACGCCCCGGCGTGGAGCGCCGGCCCCGCACGCGCACGCCGGCGGTCGGCATATCAAGGAACTTACCGGCCTGATGTTCGCTCAAGACACCGGTAATATGATCGTCCACCACCACGACCTCGTCGGCCAGGCCGTGCCATTGGGGGGCGAACATACCGATGGTGGCGGAACCGCAGCCAACCCGCATGCGGACTTCCTGTTCGTCATCGACAATAGGCGGCTTGCCGGCCTGGACAACAACCTTGGCGCCGTCATCCACCGTCAGCTCGACCCCCTTGCCCTGGCACAGATCCAACATCATCTGGCAGGTTACCGTGCCCTCTTTCTTGCTGCCTCCGGTCAGGTGCCGAACGCCGCCCAGCGCCAGCATCTGGCTGCCGTACTCGGCGGTGCTGACGTGGCCGACCTGTTCGCCCTGGCAACGCACCGCCTGTTGTTCATCGCCCAGAAAGCGATCCGTATCGATTTTCACCTTCAGACCGCAGTAGCTGAAGATACCTTCGGAAACCACGGTGACCATATCGACGCCGTCGGGTTTGGAGGCAACAATGAACGGCGCCGGCTTGTAGTCCGGGTAGGTGGTGGTAGAGCCCACGCCCGTGACGAAACTCTCGGCGCCGGCCACAAGTTTGCCATCCCAATCTTCGGCATTTTGCAGGAACGGCACCATGGCGCCGTCCTGATCCAAGGTGCGCTGGGCCACCAGCAAGGGATCCAAACGGATCAATTCACCACCTTCGTTCGCGTAACGGTCGCAGGCGCCGGCGCGGCCCTCGCGAATACGGCAGAGCACGGGACAGGCATCGCATCGAACCGTATCGCTCATTCCGCAGTCACCTTTGCTTTCTCTTTCGTAATTATGGCCGCCCGCAAACGGTCGGGCGTGACCGGAACTTTGTGCATCCGAACCCCGGTGGCCGACTTGATCGCCGCCAATATGGCCGGCGCCGTGGGTACCAGGCCCGGCTCGCCCACACCCTTGGCGCCTTGCGGGCCGTTGGGATCGGGATCTTCCACCAGGATGACCTCTATCGCTGGCATATCGCCAATAGTGGGGATCAGATAGTCATGTAGGTTCTCGGTCCGGCCGGGCAGGAATTCCTCCATCAGGGCCAGGCCCAGACCTTGGGCGATGCCGCCCTCGATCTGTCCTTCAACCAATGTGGGATTGATGGCCTTGCCCACATCATGGGCGGCGACAACCCGCAGCACCTTTGTGGTGCCCAGTTCCATATCAACCTCGACCACCGCCATTTGGGCGGCAAAGGCATAGGTGCCATAGGGTTCACCCTGGCCATTTTGATCAAGCGCCGTCGCCGGTGGATCAAAGATGCCTTCGCCGGTTAATACCGCATTGTTGTCGTCTGCCGTCAAACGAGTGAGAGCAACCTCCGCCGCCCCCACCATCAAGGTACCGTCCCGTAGGCTAAGCGGCGCGCTTTCCTCGGCGTTCGCCAGGCGAAGGATCTGTTGCCGCAGGTCCAGCGCGGCCAGTTCCGTCGCCTTGCCCGTGACATAAGTCTGGCGCGAGGCGGATGTCTTACCCGCATCGGGGGTCAGATCGGTATCGCCCGTGACCTGTTCGATGGCATCCACCGATAGACCCAGGGCATCGGCGCAGATCTGCCGCATGATGGTGTAGCTGCCCTGTCCTATATCCACCGCGCCATTGTACAGGGTCACCCGGCCATCGGCGGATAAGGTTACCCGGACATGGGAGGGATTGCTCATGCCGGTATTGCCGCAGCCATACCACATACAGCCCAAGCCAACGCCCAAACGCTGATTGGCATGGGTGTCGTTATGGCGGCGCACGGTCTCTTGCGCCTCGCTCCAGTGGGGCCGCAGGGCATCCAGGCACTGATCCAGACCGGCGCTGGCCACCAGCAATTGGCCCGTCGCCGTACGATCACCCGCCCGCAAGGCATTCCTGTGGCGAAATTCCAGAGCGTCCATGCCGACACTCTCGGCAAGATCATCCATCAACGCCTCATGCGCCAAGGCGACCTGGGGGACGCCAAAGCCCCGGAACGCGCCGCAGGATGGCCCATTTGAATGCACGGCCCTGGCATTGATGGTGACATGGGGCCAAAGATACGGCCCGCAACCGTGAACCGGCACCCGGCCCGCCACGGTGGGGCCCCAGGACGCATAGGCGCCGGTATCAAAATCCGCCGTCATTTTCATAGCCTGCAGGCGGCCATCGCCATCGCAGCCGAATTGAGCCTTGACCCGGGCCGGATGACGCTTTGTGGTCGCCATCATGCTTTCGGGGCGATTGAATACACAGGCCACCGGGCGCTCCAGCAACCAGGCGGCAAGGGCCAGCAACGGCTGCACCGTCTGGTCGAGCTTGCCGCCGAAGCCGCCGCCGCAAACGGTTGGGACAATGCGTACCTGTTCGGGCGCCAGATCCATGATCAAGGCAACCTCGTCCCGGTCCATATAAGGCGTCTGCGTCGTGACATGGATTTCCAGACGTTCGCCGCGCCGCCGCGCGAAACCGGCTTCCGGCTCGATATAGGCGTGCTCCACGTAACTGGTTTGCCATTGTCCCGCCGCCGAATGGGTACATTCGGCGGGGTCGCCGGCTCCCTTGCGCAGGTCCGCCGCGATCAAAACGTTGCCGGGCTTGTCGGGATGAATTTGCCGCGCATCCCCGGCCAAGGCCGCATCCAAGCCAATGACCGGTTCCAGCACGTCGTAGGTGACGGGCACTTCATCATTGGAAATGGCGTCCAGCGTGTCACGTTCACCCACCAAGGCCAGGATCACCTCGCCCCGAAAGCGCACGTGATCCAGTGCGAAAACCGGTTGGTCCTTCAAATCCGGATATATGCCATAGCATTTGTTGCCCGGCACATCGGCGGCCGTCAGCACCTTGTGCAAGCCAGGATGACGTTCAAACAGCGGCGCCATGTCGCCGAGGGTGAAATTCGCCGCCATGTGGGGTGATCGCACCGCGCGCAGCCACAGGGCGTCGGTTGGTATGCCGTCGGCCCCGAATTGGGCGCTGCCGTCAAGTTTCGCGATGGCATCGGTGCGCGGCAGCCGGGCCCCAACGGCTGGACCCCCCGCCGGCCCGATGGGGTTTTTCAAATAATCCGGGTCGCGGCCTGCGTCCATCACCGCATCAACGATTTTCTGGTAGCCGGTGCAGCGGCACAGCACGCCGCTTAGACCGTCGAGGACTTGCTGCCGCGTTGGATTTTCATAGGCGGCGGCGATCTCCGTCGCCGCTGTCAGCATGCCGGGGATGCAGGCCCCGCACTGCACCGCGCCGTGGCGCAGAAAGGCGTGTTGTATACGGCTGAGGAAACCATTCGCCTGCAAGCCATCGGCACTGACGACCATGGCGCCGTCAATTCGCGCGGTCGGCACCAGACAGGCGCAGACCTGGCGGCCATTCAGCAAAATCGTGCAGGCACCGCAATCGCCGGCATCGCAACCGACCTTGACGCCGGTATAGCCAAACTCCTCCCGCAAAGTTTCCGACAACCGCGCCATGGGCCGCAGGGCCGCCTCCCGCCGGGAACCATTGAGGAAAAAATTCATCGGCACGCGTTCCGCAGTCATGCGTTCAATGTCCCCAACAGCCGCTTGATCAGCGTTTCCGCCGCTTCCAACCGGTAGGTCGCCGTGCCGCGATGATCATCCATCGGCGTTAGTCCCCTGAAATGAGCCGTCTTTACAAGATCCGCCGACAGAGGTTTGCCAATCAAGTCGGCTTCCAGATCCGATAGCCGTTGGGCAACTTCCGAACACGCCCCAACCGATAAATGAACCTGTCGCACGTGGCCGCCCTCATCCAATATCACCAGGCCAGCCACCATCACGATGGAGATAACCAAAGAGCTGCGTGTGCCCAACTTGATAAAACCCGAACGTCCGGTTTCCAGTGCTTTCGGCACCAGTATTTCGGTCAATAACTGTCGTGGGTTGCAAGCCGTCCGACGATTACCCTGGATGAATTCCGCGAGGGGCAGCTCTGTAGTGCCGGCCAGATCCTGCAAGACGACACGGGCATCCAAACTCATCAGTGGGGGCACACCATCCGCCGCCGGCGAAGCATTGCACAGGTTACCGGCGATGGTCGCCGTGTTCTGGATTTGCGGTCCGCCGATCTGACGGGCAGCCGCTTTCAAACCGTCGAAACAACGTGGCAGATCGGCATCAATCAGATCGCGCCAGGTCGTCATGGCGCCAATGCGCCAATGATCATCGTCGCACGAAATGCCCGATAGATTTTCGAGACCGCTAAGATCGAGAATATCATGATCGACGGGTCGGCCAACCTGTGCGGGATAGTAATCCGTCGCCCCGGCGATAACGGTCAGATTGCCCTCGGCCAGGGCCGAAAGGGCATGGGACAGGTCGGTCGGTCGAAAATAGCTTGCCATGGAGCAAGCCTACGCGAGGGCTTAACCGCCGTCCAGAACCTCCAGCATGGCGGCCACGGTGATGACTTTTTCCCGGGGCGCACCGTCCCGGGCTTCGGCTTTTTCGTGGGCATCAAGGCGCAGCCAATCTTGATAATTGACGATCCGGGTACCCTTTGCGGCAAGGGCCGCTTCCAGCGCCGCCCGTCCCGGTTTCGTGCCTTCGGAGATATCTTCCAGAATTTGCCTGGCGGCCTCTTGACCATCGGGCCGATTGGTGCCGATGACACCGGTGGGACCGCGTTTGATCCAACCGACCACGTACAGGCCCTCGCCGGCACGGCCCTCGTCGCTGATGGCCACGCCCCAGTCATCGTTGAACGGCAGGCCTTCAAGGCCGGAAGACCGATACCCCACCGCCGGCAATACCAGGGAGGTCTCGATCTCGAAAAATTCGCCGGTTCCCACGGCACGGCCATCGACAACTTCGGTTCGTTCCAGGCGGACACCTTCAACCTTGTCACCGCCAAGAATTTCCCGGGGCGCGGCGTAAAACTGGAAATGCACCCGTTTTTCAAATTCATCCGGCTGGCGCGGCACGAATTCCCGCAAGGTCGCGAGGTTCCGTTCGCGCAGGCGGCGGTCCCGGTCGGACATGTCCTCATCCTCGGGCACGGCGTCGGGAATGATTGAGCCGTCTATCTGGGGCGCGCAGTTTTCCAGCTTGCCCATCTCGCGCAGTTCAACGTTGGTGAACTTGGCCTCCACCGGGCCGCGACGGCCCAACATGAAGACATCCGTCACGGATGAAGCCTGCAAGGCATCAAGGCTGTCGTTGGTAATATCCGAGGGCGAGAGCTCCTCCCTGGTCTTCACCAGCAGCCGCGCGATATCAATGGCAACATTGCCGTTACCGATCACGCAGACGTTGGCGGACGCCAGATCGGGGTTCAATTCAACGAAATCCGGATGCCCGTTGTACCAGCCGACGAATGCGGCGGAGCCGATAACACCTTGTTTGTCCTCGCCGGGAATGCCCAGCTTATTGTCTTCCGGCGAACCGATGGCCAAGACCACGGCATCATACATGCCGCGCAAGTCATCCAGACTGACATCGCTGCCAATATCAACATTACCGTAGTAACGGAATTCATCCCGTGCCGCGGTCTTGTTAAAATTGCGCGAAACGTTCTTCGTGGTCTGATGATCCGGCGCCACGCCATAGCGGATCAGACCATGGGGTGCGGGCAGGCGTTCGATCATATCGATCTCGCAATCCGCATCCGATTTGGCCAGCGCCTCGGCCGTGTAGAACCCACTTGGGCCCGAGCCCACGATAGCCACGCGAATGGGCATGGACAGCTCCTCCCCCGCTTTTCCAGCGTTATTTTTCGTCGTACTGAACACATTCGATTAGAATGCGTTCATCCCCCTTAAGATAGAGCAATCGCACCAATCAGTTAAGTCGAATTGGCGACAGAACCGAAAACGGTAACCGCGCTTACCCTAATTTCTAGCCCCCGACGGTCCAGGTCGCGCCGCCCCGTAGCAGCGAATTGATGTCCGCATCGCTGTTGGCGGCGCGGGC
>JABIRL010000335.1 GCA_018667855.1 Rhodospirillaceae bacterium | reverse complement strand
CGATCTGATCCGCCAACATGATATCGATTGCGACAGCCAGCAGACAGGCTGGATCCAGGCCGCACACACCAAGGGCATGTTGTCGACCCTGCGCCTGCGCCACGACGATTGGGCCGCCCGCGATGCCAATGTGGCCTGGCTGGAGCAGGACCAATTGAGCCAACGCCTAGGCGATGGCCGCTACCACGGCGGCTGGATCGACAAACGGGGCGGCGGCGTGCAGCCCCTTGGCTATGCCCGCGGTCTGGCCCGAGCGGCGCAGAAACATGGCGCGCGCATTCACGGCTCGTCCCTGGTCCAGTCCCTGCGGCGGGAGGCGAAGGGTTGGCGGTTGGAGACCCCACAAGGCGTCTTAACCGCCGAAAAGGTGATCCTGGCCACGAACGGCTATACGGACGGCCTGTGGCCGGGCCTGGAGCAGTCCGTGGTGCCAGTCTTCAGCGTACAGGTCGCGACGGCTCCCTTGGGGGAGAACATTCGCGGCAAAATTCTGGGCGGCGGTGAAGTGCTGTCGGATACCCACCGGGTGCTGTGGTATTTTCGCCAGGATGGCCAAGGCCGCCTGATCATGGGCGGTGGCGGCTCGGCCTATGAAAGCGGCGCGGCTAAAATTTACGAGGGTCTGCGCGATCGGATCCGCGACCTGTTGCCGGAAGCTGGCGACGTACCGTTTGAATTCGCCTGGAACGGCAAGGTCGCCGTTACCACCGACCACTACCCCCACCTGCACGAGCTGGCGCCCGGTCTGTGGGCCGGTCTGGGCTTTAACGGTCGGGGCGTGGCCATGGCCACCATGATGGGCAAGATCATGGCCGACCGGGCGCTGGAAACAACCGATCCGACATATACATTTCCCACCTCTCCGGTGCGCTCTTTGCCCCTGCATGGTCTGCGCGGTATAGCCGTCACAGCGACCCGGGCCTATTATCGTTTTCGTGACGCGCTGGAAAGTTGAAGACAGGAAAGTTGAGGAGAGTTCCCATGACCGCCATTGCCGAGCTGGCCGCCTATGACATCGAGGCCTACAACACATCGAAGGCATCTGAAAACAAGATCCATGACGACACCGTCGCCAGGAAATTCGGCTTTGCGGGCGGTCTCGTACCGGGCGTCGATGTATACGCCTATCTGACCCATCCGGCGGTCGAACTTTGGGGCCGGGACTGGCTGGAAAGAGGTTCCGCCGACTGCCGATTGATGAAGCCGGTCTATGACGGTGCCATCGCCACGGTCACGACCGAAGCCGTTTCGGGAGATGACAACGCCATCGCTATCACGGTGACCAGCGCCGGGCAGCTTTGCGCCCAGGGCACGGCCCGCCTGCCGCAGGCGGCAGCCACGACGCCGGACTTGGCCGACTTTCCAATAGCTTCCCTGCCCGGTGAACGCCCCCCGGCCTCGGCCGCGGCATTGCCCAAAGGGGCTCTTTTGGGCACTTACGAAATGCCTATTACAGCGGATTTCGCGGCCCAGTATCTGCTGGATGTGCGGGAGAGCCTGGCGATCTATGCCGATCAGGGGCTGGTCCATCCCGGCGTCATCTCGCGCTTCGGCAATCGCGCCCTGGCGGAAAACGTCGTGCTGGGCCCGTGGATCCACGTGGGCAGCGACATTCAGAATTTTGCCACCGCAAAGGTAGGGGAGACTCTCTCCGTCCGGGCCTTCGTCACCGATAATTATGAGCGCAAGGGCCATTTGTTCGCGGAACTGGACGCTGTTGTCATCGCGGGCGGCGATCGTCTCATCGCCCGGATCGACCATACGGCGATTTACGAGCCGCGCCAGGTCCGAGGTTAGAAAATTTGCCGGTGCCGGGCTGTCAGCAACAGGAATAAACCGGCGACCAGCGATGTGGCAGCGATTAGATAGAAACCGTTGGTATAGCCGCCGCCAAATTCGACGAAAGCGCCAAATACCGGCGGTCCGCTGACGATCCCGAAGAAAAGGAAAAACTGCCCGCCGCCAGCGACATCGCCAACCTTATCGGATGGCGCCAGACGGGCGAATTCAGCCAGCAACAGGCCGAGCACGCCGTTGGTGCTGGCTCCCAGCGTGACCGCGACCAGTGCCGTCTGCCAGAACGGCCAATCAGGCGTAAAGAAACTCATGGCGACGATACTGCCCGACATCATGATGCCGATCAGGCCAAGCAGAACCCAGCTGCTGACGTATCGGCCCGCGACGGCTCCCCAGGTAATCCGGGCGGGAATGGCCGAGCCGTGGATAATAGCGAATATGCCGCCGGCGAGTTCGGTGGAAAGACCGTTTTCCTGTTCCAGATAGATCACAATGAAAGCCAGAATGGCCATCTGTGTGAATGTGTAGAAATAACCTGCCACCGCAAGGGTTATGAGCGGCCTGGAGGTGATAATCACGCGCAGGGAAGCCGCCACACCGGCGACACTAATTCGAAATTCGGGGTCCCGGTCGTCGTCCAGATCGTTTCGTATGAACTGCAGTCCCAGCAGTATGACCAACGGGATGGCTCCGATCACCACGACGGCGATCCGCCAGTCATAGAGCGCCATGAGCGGCGGCAGCAGCAACCCGGCCAGCATGCCGCCCATGGGCGTGCCGGTCTGTTTGATGGAAAAGACCAAAGGCTGCCAGCGCGCTGGCGAGTGCCGGGCCAGAATTCGGGAGCCGGCCGGATTAAGCGGCCCCATTCCGATGCCGATCAACGCGGCGCCAGCAACCGCCACCCACCAAACCGGTACGGCCGCCGTGACGACCAGGCCGAGGGCCGCCGCTAGCAAGGCGACTTGGCAGGTCCTGATAACGCCGAAACGGGCCAGCAAACTGCCGGCGCCCAGTCCCACCAACATGCCGACAATGTAGAGCACGGCCATATAAATGCCGATGCTGGTAGCCTTTACGCCAAGGTCGGTCGAGGCCCGCACCGCCACTACCGCGGCGGCGAAGCTGCACATGGTGCCGAAGGATTGAATAGTCAGCATCACCGGCAAGGCGACGGGAAGCTTGGTTCGCAGCAGATCTCGCATGGCGGGAAAAAATTCCAAACGGCGGGGCCAGACCTAGGGCGGCCTGAGAGGTCGGATCATCGGCTATCATAACGGCTATTCGAAATGCATGACATGCCGTAAACGATAGGCGTCTTGTCTCGCGCAATATTCGGGAGCATATTGCCGAGCCGCGCGCGGCAATCACCTTTTTTCAATAACAGTTTATTTAATGACCAACGAAATATCATCCAATGCACCCGAGTGGTTCCAAGCGGCGATTGAGACGCCGGTCCATTCCCGATTTGTCGATGTGGATGGCTGTTCCATCCACTATTTCACATGGTTTGAAGATAATGACGGCGCCCTGGTCGATGACCGTCCGGGCCTGTTGTTCATTCATGGCGGCGGCGCGCACGCCAATTGGTGGCGGTTCATTGCGCCCTTTTTCGCCGAACATTATCGAGTTGCCGCTATCGATCTGTCCGGCATGGGGGACAGTGGCACGCGGGAGACCTATTTGCCCAGTATTTGGGCCAGCGAAGTCGGCGCGGTGCTGGAAGATGCCCACCTTGGCCCACGACCGGTGGTTGTCGGCCACAGTTTTGGCGGCCTTATCGCCATGAAGTACGGCTCCGAACATGGCGAAACCCTGTCCGGAACCGTGATCGCGGATTCGCCGGTGCAGGACCCCGACGATACTCCCCTGGGCGGCGGGCCACCGTCGGCGCCGAAATCGGGGCCGAAAATTCATCCCGACCAGGCAACCGCCCTGGCACGGTTCCGTCTGATGCCGGAACAGCCCTGCGAGAACATCTATATCACCGACTTCATCGCCCGCACTTCGATCAAGGAGCAGGACGGCGGCTGGACCTGGAAGTTTGATTTCAAGGTCATGGGTTCGCGGCGCTTCGGCGAGCCCTATCAGGAAGAACTCAAGGCGCTGAAATGCCGCGCGGCGCTAATCTATGGCGAAAAAAGCGCCATCGTCTCGCGGCGGACCGTCGCCTATATGTCATCCGTGATGGGCCCAAAGGCGCCGGTGGTCGAGATCCCCACTGCCCATCATCATGTCATGCTGGATCAGCCCCTGGCTTTTGTCGCGGCTTTGCGGGCCATACTGGACGGCTGGGCAAGAAATCCCGTTTGAGTTCGGGCCGCCGGTCAATCCCCCTGGGGAACGTCACGGATATCCAGATCGCCGTCATTCATGCGCTTCATCAACTTGCTGGCATCGTCCGATACCAATAAGTCCAGGAATAAAGTGCGTTCCATGGTCAGGGCCTGTTCCAGGGGTTTTTCCGCCTCCCCCCTAATCAGGCGCTTGATATGGGCAAAAGCCAATGGCGCGATCGCGGCGTATTCCCGCGCCAGTTCCAGGGCGCGGGACAATACGGGGCCATCCGTGACTTCATGCACCAGGCCGAGGTCCAGGGCCTCCCGCGGCGGGACCGTACGGCCCCGTCCGACCATTTCCAGGGCCCGTGCCGGACCGAT
Source organism: Rhodospirillaceae bacterium (assembly GCA_018667855.1). Classification (GTDB taxonomy): domain Bacteria; phylum Pseudomonadota; class Alphaproteobacteria. The sequence continues at coordinate 4,512 of JABIRL010000335.1, read as the reverse complement.
CAGGCGGGCCAGTTTCTGGGTACCGCCGCCGCCAGGCAGAATGCCCAACTTAGCCTCGGGCAGGCCAAGATGATGGCTGCCATCCTGGACGATGCGCAGATCGCAAGAGAGGCAAAATTCGAAGCCACCGCCCATGGCAAAACCGTTGATGGCGGCAATTGTGATCTTCGGCGTGGTAGCCATGCGCCGGAACAGAACATCAATGTTGCGATCATTTTCCAGCAGCCTTTGATCCGAAAACGTCAGACCCCGCGCCCGCAGTTGATCGGACATGTCTTCCAAGACCTTGACCGAGAAATGACGGATGAAAACGCCTTCCTCGCCGCCCGTGAAGACCATGGCGCGGCAGCTTTCATCCCGGTCCAGTTCCTCGGTCGCCGCATTCAGCTCATCCACCATTTCGTCGGTCATGAATTGATCCGGCAGGGTGATGGTCAGGATGGCGACAGGCCCGTCGCGGGTTACTGAAATCTGCGGCATTATTTTCTGCGCCCCTTCAATAGCTGCAAACCAAACTTCAAAACATAGAACGGAACCACCACCACGGCGCCCAACAGAATGTAGGGCACGGCCCAGCGCACGGCATCCGCCGCCAGTTCACCGGCGTTACGTAGGGATTGGGAAAAGAAGCGGATAAAATCCAGAGCGTCGAAATTTATCACGGACAGGACCCAACCGACGACCAGACAAATCAACAAAAGCTTTATGCCCGTGCCGACAACCTTGCGTACATCAACGTTCACCTTATTCAAAATGCTGCCCCTACAAGACTTCAAATACTCGATAGACCGGGCCGGCGGGCAGACGATGCCCCGTGCCGACGCAAATAATGCTGTTCAGCCAGGCGTATTTTTCCGCTCCCGTCTCAAAAAACGGCGCGGTACGGAAATAATATTCCGATGCATCCACATCCTCGCCGGCATTCAGGCGGGCGATGACATCTTCGGGGCCATGGCGCACGCCGCGATAGGTCATGTAGATATAGGCCCCATCGTCGGTTTCCAAGGTCAACCGCACATCCAGCTGCAACACACCGTCGGGGCGAAAAATCAACCAATCCCCCGCCGCCGCCGGCAAGATCTTGCCGCGTAGCCTGGGACCCTCGAACGTGCCGCCCCCCACCTCGGCAACGCGCCTGTTGCCGACCGGGGTTTGCCCCAAGTCACGCATACCGCTCAACTCGGCAGACATTTCAAACAGAAATTCCGTCTTGATTTCGTTCATGACACAGATCCCGGATGACGCTGATACTTGCTGCCATCATACACATGCGTGACCAAATTGTGCGCGGCGTAATACACATTTCATGGCAAAATGAGCCTCGAATTATCAAAGGAACCAAGACATGACGGCGAATTTTCCCGATTGCCAATGGTTGACATTGTCCCGGACCGGCTTCCATTTGACCATCACCTTGAACCGGCCCGAAGCCCGGAACGCCATGAGCGTCGCCATGGCAATGGAATTGTCGTCGGTATTCGAAATTCTGAAGTCACGTCGGGACATCGCCGCCGTGATCCTGCGCGGAGCCGGCAAACATTTCTGCGCCGGCGGCGACCTGAAGGACATCACGGACACGGTCGCGCCGCCGGCAGCCGGCGAGAATGACAAACTTTTCGACGTCAATCGCCGCTTCGGCGAACTTTTGACCACCGTCAATGAGGCATCCCAGGTCGTCATCGTCGTTGTCCAGGGCGCGGCCAGAGGCGGTGGCTTTGGCCTGGCCTGCGTCGCCGATATCGTGATTGCCCAGTTGAACTCCACCTACGCCATGCCCGAGACGGGCATCGGCCTGCCGGGCGCCCAGATCATTCCCTTCGTCACCATGCGCCTGGGCCCCCATTTCTGCCGACGATTGGCCGCCACCGGCGCCGTTGTCGATGGTGAGGAGATGTTTCGGGCCGGGCTGGTGAGCCACCTGTGCGCCGACAGCGAAGCGCTGGACGCCGCCTTACATCAGGTTCTCGGCCAGATCAAAGGCAACTCACCGACCGCAATTGCTCAAACCAAAGCTTTGGTGGCCCAGGTCGGTCGCGAAACTCTATCAAAGGTATTGGACGAGGGCGCCAGAATGGTCGCGGACTCCACACGAAATGGCGACGGATATGAGGGATTGAACGCGTTCTTCGAAAAACGCAAACCGCAATGGAATGACCGGGACGGCTAACCGGATCGGAAGAATTTAAGAAAATGGCCACCCCGGCGGGACTTGAACCCAGCATCTTCGGTGTGAAAGACCGACATCCTAACCTTTAGACTACGGGGTGGCGATGAGGGAGGAAGTAGCTAAATCAGCGGCGAAAAGCAAGCGTGATCTCTGATTTTTATCGCTACGGGACTATTGATTTTCCGGCAACGCCGCATCCTCGATAAACAACTGCACGCCACGGCGGCCCTGCCAGTCATCGGCCCGCAAATGCCCGGCCAGATGCAAGGCCCGGCCACGGGACGACAACAGGGCCTGACCCAGGGGACTGTCGGCGACACCGAATGCGATACCCTTCAGGAGGCCGCCGCGGGCGCCCGCCAATACCATGCGCACATGATTCTGGCCCACCAGATCCGCCTTGATCACCTCCGCATTATCGATGGCGAAACGTGGTTCGGGATGGCCGGCGCCAAACGGGCCCGCGCCTTCCAGGGTTTCGAACAGATCACGGGTGGCGCCCGACACCGCCAAGGCGCCATCCAGGCTGATTTCGTGCCGTTGCGGTTGCCCGGCCATGGCCTGCCCGATACGGGCGGTAAGGAAATCTTCCAATTCACCAAGCTTATCCACCGCCACCGTCAGACCGGCGGCCATGGCGTGACCGCCGCCGGCCAGCAACAGACCGGCCTGCTTGGCAGCTGTCACGGCGGCGCCCAGATCAACGCCGGGCACCGAACGACCCGAACCCTTGCCAATATCGCCGTCAATGGCAATGACGATGGTCGGGCGGCGAAAACGGTCCTTCAGACGGGAAGCGACAATGCCGATGACGCCTTGATGCCAGCGGGGGTCGGACAGGAACAGTAGTGGCTGTTGGCCACCGCCATGCGATTCCACATGATCCACTGCCTGGGTCTGGATTGCCGCCTCGATCTCACGGCGTTCCAGATTGTATTCGTTTAATTTGGCCGCGATGGCCTGGGCCTCGTCCAGATCGTCCGTGGCCAGCAGTCTGGAACCCAAATGCGAATTGCCGACCCGTCCGCTCGCATTCAGGCGCGGGCCAAAGACAAAACCAAGGTGATAGGTGCCCGGCCGCTGATCAACCTTGGCCAGGTCACTGAGCGCAGCCAGTCCCGGATTGTTGCGTCCGGCGGCGATCTTCAGTCCCTGGGCCACCAGAACTCGGTTCAATCCGGTCAACGGCACCACGTCGCATACGGTGCCCAGGGCGACCAAATCCAGCCATTGCAGCAGGTTCGGCTCGGACCGTTCGGCAAACCAGCCACGTTGGCGCAGGGCGCGGTTCAGGGCTACCACCAATAGGAAACTGACACCCACGGCGGCCAATTGGCCCAGGCCGCTGTCATCGTCCAAACGGTTGGGGTTGACCACGGCATGGGCGGTGGGCAAGCGCGGTTCCGCCTGATGGTGATCGACAATAATCATGTCCAGGCCCGCATCCGCCGCCGCCTGCAAGGGTTCGAATGCGGCAATGCCGCAATCCACCGTCACCACCACGGACGCGCCGCGTTTTTGTAGTTCCAGCAAGGCCGGCGCATTGGGACCGTAGCCTTCTTTTTGCCGGTCCGGAATGTAGACCTCCAGCCCAACCCCGATCGCGCGGAAATATCGGTGCAGGAGCGCCGACGAGGTCGCGCCATCCACGTCATAGTCACCGAATACGGCAACCTGTTCGCCGCCCGTGACTGCATCCGCCAGCCGCCCGGCCGCCTTGTCCATATCCCGCAGGCAGGATGGATCAGGCAAGGCGGACTTTAAGGTCGGGTTTAGGAAACCTTCGCCATCATCTATCCCCACATCCCGTCCGGCCAGAACCCGGCCCACAATATCGGGCACGCCAAGACGCTGGGACAGGGCCAGCGCAACGCGATCATCCGCTGCGCGCTGACGCCACACGCGTCCGGACAGTGATTGCGTCACACCCAGCAGGGCCTTGCCCTCGTCCACCGGTACCGCAGCCACCGGCTGGTTCATGGCTTAACCGCCGATGGGGTGCTGCATGCGGATCCAGCGCACCGTGCCGGTTCGGGCGCGCATGGCAACTGATTCCGTCGTCAGTGATGTCGCCGTGCGGCGCACCCCCTGCAGCATGTTGCCATCGGTGACACCGGTCGCCGCGAAGATCACATCGCCCGAGGCCAGATCGGAGATTTCGTATTTGCGGTTCAGATCCTCGACACCAACCTTTGCGGCGCGGCCCCGTTCATCATCATTGCGGAACAGCAGACGGCCTTGAATATTGCCGCCGATACAGCGCAACGCAGCGGCGGCCAAGACCCCTTCCGGTGCACCGCCGGTGCCCATGTAAATATCGACCCCGGTCTCGGGCATCGCGGTGG
>JABIRL010000334.1 GCA_018667855.1 Rhodospirillaceae bacterium | reverse complement strand
TCGCCCTTCACATAAAGCTGGGGAATGGTCGGCCAGTTGGAAAATTCCTTGATGCCGTTGCGTACATCGTCGTCGGCCAATACGTCGATGCCTTTGAATTTCACGCCGACGTGGCTCAATACTTGCACCACCATGGATGAAAAGCCGCATTGCGGGAAGACCGGCGTGCCCTTCATGAACAGCACCACGTCATTGCCGTCGAGTTCACTTTGGATAGAATCGAAAACAGGATTGTCGCTCATTGTTTGGTTCCTTTGCCTTTGGGCGGTCCCCCATGGCCCGCCAAATGAAAATAACTTACTGTTCCGCGCCCGGCACCGCCGTTTGCAGAGCCAGGGCATGCAATTGCCCGCCCATGCGCCCCTGCAGGGCCTGATACACCATCTGATGCTGCTGTACCCGGGACTTGCCCTCGAATTCAGCCGACACCACCATGGCCGCATAATGATCGCCGTCGCCGCGCAGGTCCTCAATCGTAACCTGGGCATCGGCGATGCCTTCCTTGATCAGCTTTTCGATCTCGGCAGCATCCATGGCCATGATGTCGTCTCCTTAAATCAGGCGTTTTGCATATAACCAGGCAACCAAGCCTCGTGCAAACGCCGCAGCTCGTTAATGGATATAGGCGGACCGGCGTTCAGGGTCAACGCCTCGCCACCCGTCCGGCCAATGGTTTGCAAAGAAACATTTTGTTGCCCGGCGCGTAATTCGATTTTCGGGCGGGCCGTATCGGGTACCGACAGGATGTAACGGCCCTGATCCTCGCCGAACCAAAACCCTGCATCGTCCGGGCCGTCGAGATCGAGGCCAATACCGCCTGCCATGGCCATCTCGGCCGCTGCCACCAGCAGGCCGCCATCGGAGAGATCATGACAGATATCAACCACGCCTTCGGCGATCAGCGCACGGACGAAATCACCATTGCGCCGCTCCACCGCCAAATCCACGGCGGGGGGTGGTCCATCGTCCCGGCCCAGTAACTGCCGCAAGTAGATCGATTGCCCCATATGACCCTGGCTCTCGCCAACCATCAGCAGCGTATCGCCGGCCCGGCGCAAAGCCAGATCGGCGAAGCGCTCCAGATCATCCAACACCCCGATCCCGCCGATCGCGGGAGTGGGCAAAATGGCCTGACCGTGGGTCTCGTTGTAGAGAGAGACATTGCCCGAAACCACGGGAAAATCCAAAGCCCTGCAGGCGTCCCCCATGCCTTGGATGCAGCCCACGAACTGGCCCATGATTTCGGGACGCTCGGGGTTGCCGAAGTTCAGACAATCGGTGATCGCCAAAGGACGCGCGCCAACGGCGGTCAAGTTGCGCCAAACCTCGGCCACCGCCTGGGCGCCGCCAGTCTCGGGCTCGGCGCGGCAATAACGGGGCGTGCAATCGGTTGCCACCGCCAGGCCGCGATTGCTGCCGTGGATGCGTACGATGGCCGCATCGCCGCCCGGTTTGCGTACGGTATCGGCCATCACCGTGTGGTCGTACTGTTCCCAAACCCACCGTCGCGAAGACAAATCGGGTCCCGCCAGCAAAGCCCCTAACGCCGCCACATGATCCATGGGCGCGGTGACCGGCGCGGTTGGCGCGGGCGCCGTCCCCTTGACCCAGGGACGTTCGTATTCGGGCGATTCATCGACCAGGGGACGGACCGGGATATCGAACACCACTTCGCCCGCCGAACGACCGATAAAACGGCCCGTATCGCTGACCTTGCCGACCACGGCGAAATCAAGCTGCCATTTTTCGAATATTTTCCGCGCGATGCCTTCCGCGCCGGGGCGCAACACCATCAACATGCGCTCCTGGCTCTCCGACAGCATCACCTCGTAAGGCGTCATGCCGACTTCCCGCTGCGGCACTTGATCGATATCCAGATCCAGGCCGACGCCGCCCTTGTCAGCCATCTCGACCGAGGAGCAGGTCAGGCCCGCCGCGCCCATGTCCTGGATGGCCACGATGGCATCCGTCGCCATCAATTCCAGACAGGCTTCAATCAACAGCTTCTCGGTGAACGGATCGCCCACCTGTACGGTCGGGCGTTTTTCTTCCGTGGAGTCGTCGAATTCGGCCGAGGCCATGGTGGCGCCATGAATGCCGTCGCGCCCGGTCTTGGAACCCACGTAGACCACCGGGTTGCCGATGCCGGCGGCCGCGGAATAGAAGATGCGATCCGCATCGGCCAGGCCCACGGTCATGGCGTTGACCAGGATATTGCCGTTGTAGGCCGGATCGAAATTGACTTCTCCGCCCACGGTCGGCACGCCGACGCAATTGCCATAGCCGCCAACGCCGGCGACCACGCCGGCCACCAGATGCCGGGTCTTGGCGTCCTCCGGCGCGCCAAAGC
>JABIRL010000249.1 GCA_018667855.1 Rhodospirillaceae bacterium | reverse complement strand
CCGGAGCGGGTGGAGGAAGAGCTGAACTGGATCGATGAGCATATCGGCGACAAGCCCTATGGCATCGATGTGCTGATGCCCAGCCGCTTTGACGACAGCGCCAGTCAAAAATTCAACCCTGATGAGTTGTTGCCCAAGGAGCATGTGGATTTCGTGCGCAACATGCTGGACGCGTCCGGCGTGCCGCCCCTGCCCCCGGGTGAGGCGGACGAGATCAAGCGGGAGATCGTCAAGGGCATCAATTTCACCCCCAGCGAAAGTCTGGCCATGGTGGAAACCGCCATGAAGCATCCCATCAAGCTGATCGTCAACGCCCTGGGCTCGCCCCCTGTCGAGCTGGTGGAGCGCGCCCATGCCCGCGGCATCAAGGTCGGCGCCTTGGCCGGCAAACCGAAACACGCCATCCGCCACCGCCAGGCCGGTTGCGACTTCGTTGTCGCTGTAGGGACCGAGGCCGGGGGACATACGGGCGATGTCTCATCCATGGTACTGTGGCCCAGTATCGTCGATGCCGTCGCCCCCATGCCCGTTCTGGGCGCCGGCGGCGTGGGGCGGGGGCGGCAAATGGCGGCCGCCTTGGTGCTGGGCTGCGAAGGGGTTTGGACCGGCTCTCTGTGGCTGAAAACGGCACAGAGCGAGGTCACGCCGGAAATCAAACAGAAAATGTTCGAGGCCGAGGCCTCCGACGCCATACTGACCACAACCGTAACCGGCAAGCCCTGCCGCACCTTGCGCAACAAATTCTCCGAAGCTTACGAACAACCGGGCGCGCCCGCGACCCTGCCGGCCCCGACCCAGAATTATTTGTGGTGGCAGGAAGGCAGGACCCGGGTCGAGCGCGTGCGGGCTAAGGAATTCCTAACCTACCCGGTGGGCCAGATCGTTGGCGATATGGAGGAGGAAATTTCCGTCAGGGAGGTCGTTTACGAATTGCTCAACGAAATGCTGGATGCCCGCGAACGTCTGGACGAAATTCTCGAATAGCCCCGACTAACGTGTCGGTCTGGGCTTGGCCGGGCGGGCCAGGCGGCGCAATTCCTCGATATCCTCGCGCTGCCGGCTGGCCACGGCATGGGCCTGGGGTTGCGCGGTTTCATAAGGCTGGGGCCAGGTTTGTCCCGTGTGATCGTACCGGGCGGCGGCATCCAGGGTGAAGTGCGGGTCGGCCAGATGGGGCCGCGCCAGGGCGACCAGATCGGCCCGGCCCGCGGCCAGAATGGTGTTGACCTGATCGGCGGTGGTGATATTGCCTACGGCCATGGTGGGAATGCCGGCTTCATTTCTGATCTGATCCGCGAACGGCGTCTGGAACATGCGGCCATAAACCGGCTGTTGATCTGGCACCGTCTGCCCGGCTGATACATCGATCAAATCGCAGCCGGCCTCTTTCAACATGACGGCCGCCGCCACAAGGTCATCGGCGGATAATCCGCCCGGGTACCAATCCGTTGCGGACAGGCGCACCGACATTGGTTTGTCGTCGGGCCAGACCGCGCGCACGGCCGCGAATACGCGCAGGGGCAGGGCCATGCGGTTTTCGATGCCGCCGCCGAACTGATCCGTCCGTTGGTTTGTCAGGGGTGAGATGAAGCTGGCCAGCAGATAGCCGTGAGCCATATGGATTTCCAGCATGTCGAAACCGGCTGTCAGACCGAATTCCGCCGCCCGTACATGGGCCGCGACCAGATCGTCCATATCCTGCTGGTTCATTTCGCGCGGCGTGGCGCTGTCGGGAAAATAGGGCAGGGGGGATGCCGCCATGATCGGCCAATTGCCGGCTTCAAGCGGATGGTCCGGTTGCTGCCAGCCCAGTTGGGTTGAACCCTTGCGCCCCGCGTGTCCCAGTTGCAGGCAGAATTTAGCCTGGCTGTTGGTGTGCACGAAATCGACGATCCTGGCCCAGGCCCGGCATTGCGCCTCGTTATAGATACCGGTGCAGCCGGGGCTGATGCGGCCGGCTTCATCAACGGCGGTCATTTCGGTAAACAGCAGGCCGGCACCGCCCAGACAGCGGCTGCCCAGATGCACCATGTGCCAGTCATTCGGTAGGCCGTCGATGGCGGAATATTGGCACATGGGCGAGACCACGACGCGGTTTTCCAGATCCATGTCCCGCAGCTTCAACCGCGTGAACATCGGTACCGTGCCGGCCGGCGCGCCGGCCCGTGCGGCAAACCATTCCCGCATGTCCGCCACCAGGGCCGGGTCGCGCAGGGTCAAATTTTCGTAGGTGATCTGTTTCGATCGGGTCAGCATGGAAAAATTGAATTGTATCGGGTCCATATCCCAGAACCGGGCTACGGTTTCGAACCAGGTCAGGGACGTGTTGGCGGCGTGCTGAATGCGTTCCACTTCTTCCCGCCGGGCTATGTCATAGCGTTGCGGCGCGCCGGCCAGGTCATCGCGATCCGCTTCGCAGGCCTGATACAGGGCAATGGCATCCTCCATGGCCAGCTTAGTGCCCGAGCCGATGGAAAAATGCGCCGTATGGGCGCCGTCACCAATCAACACCACATTCTCATGCACCCAGCTTTCACAATGAATATTGGGGAAAGCCCGCCAGTTGGAACGATTGGTCAGAACCTTCGCGCCGCCCAGTTCTTCGGCGAACAGCTTCGCCATGAAGGCGGCCGTTTCGGCTTCACTCGCGCTATCCATACCCGCCGCCCGCCATGTCGCATCGGTAGTTTCGATGATCAGGGTCGCCAGGTCGTCCTGATATTGATAGGCATGCACATTCCAGATGCCGTGGCGGTCTTCCTTGAAAATAAAGGTGAAGGCCTCCAGCGGCGCATTGGTGCCCAACCAGACGAAACGGTTTGGGCGATAGTCGATAACCGGCTTGAATGAGTCCGCATAAGTATCCCGGATCAAGCTGTTGACGCCATCGGCGGCGACGACCAGATCGGCGTCCAGATAGGGGACAAGGTCGGTGATCTCGGTCTCGTAATGTATTTCGACACCCAGCACTTCGGCACGATGCTGCAGGATCCGTAACAGGCCCATCCGGCTCATGCCGCAAAAACCGTGTCCGGATGAGCGGATTACATGACCGTTTACCCGGGTCTCTATCTCGTCCCAATAGGCAAAGTGATTGATGATTTCATCGTAACTTTCACCATCCGCGTCGCGAAAAAAACCCAAGGTCTCGTCGGAAAAAACCACCCCAAATCCAAATGTATCGTCCGCCCGGTTGCGCTCATAAACCGTGATTTGGTCGTCCGGGTGTTGCTTTTTGGCCAAAATTGCGAAGTATAGCCCGGCTGGCCCGCCGCCGATGATGTTGGCTTTCACGCGCTTCGGCTCCCTTGGTTTGGGCAATTATGTTTTAAGTATAAAATAAAATCGCCCGCGACTGAAGCCTTTCACGAATTGCCTCCAACATCGATACCAACTTTGCCTGGATTGGGTTAAGGTTGTGAAAGAACGAAGGAATCACGTGCATGATATTTCGCGGCTTCACCGCCATATTTGTCTTGTCGCTACTTTGGGTAGCGGACACCGCCGTGGCGGCGGACACAAAGGATGGCAGGCCGGGGGCGGTCACGGACCCGGTCATCGCGGTGCTGGATGTACAACAGGTGTTGCGCAGTGCCACCGCCGCCAAAGGGATTCGCGTGGCGGTTGAGGCGCGGCGCAAGGCCTTTGAAGAGAAAATTGCCGCGGAACGCAAAAGCATTCAGGTCGATGAACAAAAATTGCGAAAGCAAAGCACCATACTTTCGCCTGAAGCGATCAGCGAGAAACGGCGGCTTCTGGAAAACAAGATCTCTAATTTTCGGCGCAAGGCGGAACAGCGGCGAGGTGTCTTGAACCGGGCCTTGGCTGGCGCGACCAGGGCCTTGCGCAAGGAAATGGCCAAGGTGTTGGCGGAAATCATGAAAGAGCGCAAGATTACCATCACCTTGGCGCGCAAGGCCGTGCTGGTTTTTGATCAGCGCCTCAACATCACCGAAGATGTATTGAAACGCCTGGACAAGAACCTGCCCACCATCGCTGTCGATTTTAAGACGACAAACGCCAAATAATTGCGCGGTGGCTTTCCCTAAATGTTGAATAACCGGTGGGCGATCCTGGCCCTGTTGATCGTCGTGCGGGTGGTCATGGGCTTTCAATTTCAGGCCGTCGCCTCTGTCACGCCGTTCATGGCGTCGGACCTTGGTTTGGATTTCGCTCAGATCGGCTCGTTGGTCGGGTTTTATATGTTGCCGGGCATCATCATTGCCATCCCCGGCGCCATGTTGGGGGGCCGGTTCAAGGACCTGACCATGGTGCTGTTCGGCGTCGCGGTCATGGCCGTCGGCGGCGTGATCACAGGGTTGGCGGATGATTTCTTCACCTTGGCGCTCGGACGGTTGTTGGCCGGTGCAGGCGCGGTGGCGCAAAGCATGTTCCTGCTAAAGATGGTCGCCGAATGGTTCGACGAAAAGACCGTTACCACGGCGATGGCCATTCTGTTGAGCGGCTGGCCCGTGGGCATTGCCATCGCCCTGACAACCATGGCGCCCTTGGCGGAACTGTGGAGCTGGCAGATCGTTATGCATATTACAGCGCTGGCGTGTTTCGCTGCCATGGTGGCTGTTTGGATCTGTTACCGGCCGCCGCCCGGTGGCCAGGTGGTGGGCAAGCGCGGCATCGGCTTTCACGTTCCCCGTCGCGAGGTTGGCGTGATTTGCTATGCCGGCCTGGTCTGGGCCGTCTATAACGCCGCCTATTTTTCTTATCTTTCGTTTGGCCCGGCTTTGTTGATTGAACGGGGTATGGACGTCGCCACGGCGGGTACCGCCATCAGCCTGGCAAGCTGGGCCGCCTTGCCAGCCCTGCCCATAGGCGGTTTTCTGGCCGATCGGACCGGGCGACCCGGCCTGATTCTAACAATATCCTGCCTGGCCGCCGCCCTGTGTGCCGGCGCCATGCCTTTGATCGACCAACCATTTGTATTAAGTCTTCTCATCGGCCTGTTTGCCGCCGCGCCCGCGGGTATCATCATCGGCCGGGCCACATTGTTGATGACGCCCGCCAATCGGGCCCAGGGCAATGCCATCCTGTACACGTTTTTCTACGGCGGCATGGGGTTGGTACCCGGCGTCGTCGGCTGGTCCGCCGATGTGAGCGGAACGGCCGCCGCGCCGATTTATTTCACCGCCGCTGCGATCGCGTTGACCGCGCCCTTGTTCCTGAGTCAGTCCTTGCTTGCCCGCCGCTAGACGGCGTCCGGGCCCTTGTCAAAGGGGGCGATGTCCCGGTCATCGGTCAAAAGATGTATCAATGCCGGGCCGGTATGGGACATGGCCCCCAGTAAGGCGTCGGCGAATTCCGCACTGTCGCGAACGGTCCAGGCGGCACAACCGTAGGACCGGGCCAGGTCAGCAAAGTTGGGGCTGGTTAGCCGGGTGCCGTAAATCTGTTCGACGCCGAAACGCTGGCGCTGTCCCTCCAAAATGGATCCGTGCACACTGTTATCGCAGACCACGACCACCAGATCGATATTCTGTTCCACCGCCGTGACCAGTTCCTGCCCCGTCATCATGAAGCCGCCGTCGCCGACAAAGGCAATGGCCGCCTGATCGGGCCGGGCCAGACGGGCGCCGATGGCGCCGGGCACGCCGTAACCCATCGCCCCCGAAACGGGGCCGGCCTGGGTATGGGCCTGACCAAAGCGATAGAAACGATGGATCCAGCGCGCGAAGCTGCCGCCGTCGGTCAGGATCACGGTATCGGGTGGTACCAGCCGCTGCACATCCTTTGCCACCAGCGACAGATCGACCGCGCCCCGGACTTCGACCGCGCCGGGTTCGCTGCTGTCCAGATAGGATCGATGCAGGCCGTCGCGCCAGGCCGTATCCATGGGCTGTAAACAGCCCGCTAAGGCCCGGCAGGCCGCACCCGGATCGGATAACAGCGTCTGGTCGGCCTGGCAGCGGGCCAGCACCTCCCCCTCCGGATAGATCTGCAACAAGGCCTGATGCTTCCCCGGCACGGTACCGTCGGCAGAGGTAATACCGTCCATGCGGCTGCCCACGGCGATCAGTAAATCGGCGTCTTCCAGTGCCTGTTGTTGATAGGGCAGGCGGTTGATTTCCATATGTCCGGCGTAGGCGGGATGTTCGTTGGGAAAGGTATCCTGGCGCCGATAGGTGGTCATGACCGGCGCGCCCATGGCCTCCGCCAGTGCCATCAGGTCCCGGGTGGCGTCTTGAATGGCGACAATTTCACCGGACAGCAGCAGCGGCCGTTTCGCCGCCATGATCCTGGCGGCGGCCTGATCCAGGGCTGATTGATCGGGGGCGACGGCGGGACGTGCGCTGAAGGCCGGAACGTCGTGGCTGTCTACCGCTCCATCGGTCAGATCGCGCGGCAGCACGACGACGACCGGGCCGGGGCGTCCCGCCGTGGACAGCGCGACAGCGCAGGCTGTTACGGCGGCAATCTGCGCGCCCGTATTGGGCTGCAACACGGCCTTGGCGATAGGGGCGAACATGGCGGCCTGATCGATTTCCTGAAACGCTTCCCGGCCCTGGGATGTGCTGGGGATATGGCCGACGAACAACAACATGGGCGAGCTGTCCTGCTTGGCCGTATGCACGCCGATCGCGGCATTGGTGGCGCCCGGCCCGCGTGAGACGAACAGGGCGGCGGGCCGACCGGTCAGTTTGCCATAGGCCTCGGTCGCGAAGGCGCCGCCGCCTTCATGCCGGGTGGTCACCAATTGGATTTGGTTCCGCTTGCGGCGCAGCGCTTCCAACACGGCCAGAAAACTCTCTCCCGATACGGTGAAGGCGGTATCGACACCATGGGCGATCAAGGTATCAACAAGGACATCGCCGCCCGTGACGGTCTGTTTTGATGCATCATTCATGGCCCGACATTGCCCCATGCGGCCCGGCCTCACAAGTGCCCTTGGGCCGGTGTTTCGTGCCGGAGCATTTCCGAATTGGAAATGCTCTGATCTTTAAGAATAGAGCAATTTTTCCAATCGCTTAGAATTGCCCCGGTTGGTTTGGGCGATTCACAATTGATCGGAATTGCACTAGAGTTGGTACCTTAGGGAGATTTGAACATGCCGGAACAAACCCAGCGCCCCGCCGCCGTCGGAACGGTGCAGGAAGACAACGACCGGGTTCGGGTAACCGAATTCCGTTTCGCGCCGGGGGCCGAGACGACACCCCACGTGCATCAATGGGATTATGTCGTGGTGCCGCAGACCGATGGCGAGTTGTTGATTATTTCGCCCGACGGCAGTGAGGCGCGGTCGCTTTTGACCAGCGGGGTTTCCTACTGCCGCCCCGCGGGCGTGTCCCATAATGTGATCAATGCGGGCCCCGGCGAAGTGGTCTTCATCGAAATCGAAATGAAGGCGCATCCCATACCCGAAAACCAGATTCAATAGGAGGATCGGCCATGAAATTCCTGGGCAACCGAATCAGCATTGAATATGAGGTTTTCGGGCCCGAGGGCGCGCCGGTGGTGATGCTCAGCCATTCGCTTGGCTCTTCCTCCGTTATGTGGGCGCCGCAGCTACCCAAACTGGCGGAATCATTCAGGGTGGTCTGCATGGACACCCGGGGTCACGGCGGCACCGCCGCACCGGAAGGGGAATACAGCCTTGATATGTTGGGCGATGATGCGCTGGCATTGATGGATGGCCTGGAAATGCATCAGGTGCACTGGGTGGGATTGTCCATGGGCGGCATGATCGGACAAAATATCGCCCTGCGCCAGACCGGCCGATTCAAAAGCCTGACGCTCTGTGATACATCCGCACGGATGCCCGAGGAGGGGCGCAACAGCTGGCGCGACCGTATTGCCATCGTCTCGGAACAGGGCATGGAGCCCCTGGCGGATCCCACCATGGAACGCTGGTTCACCGCGCCTTATCTGGAACAGGCGCCGTCATCGGTCGAGGCCATCCGAGCGCAGTTTCTGGCCACCAAGCCGGCCGGTTTCATCGGTTGCTGCCATGCGTTGCGGACGCTGGATTATCTCGATGAACTGCCCGCCATCGATATCCCGACGATGATCATCGTCGGCGCCCAGGATATGGGCACCCCGGTTGCGGCTTCCGAGGCCATGCAGGCGCAAATTCCCAGTTCCCAGCTGGTGGTCCTGGAAGATGCCGCGCATCTATCCAATATCGAACAGGCTGACGGCTTCACCTCAGCCTTGATGGGGTTCCTGAACGCGCAATAACTTCATTCGGACCGCTGGACGACCGCCCGGCCGTCGGTGAGTAAATCGCTGGGATGTTGTACGACCGTTTCGTCCCGTGACAGGCCTTCAACGATCTGGGCTTGTTCGCTGTTTATCTTGCCGATTTTCAACGGCCGCAAACGCGCCGTCCCATCAATGACGGCAAATGCAGCCCAGTCTTCCCCTTTGCGGAACAGCGCACTCATGGGGATTTGCAAGGTTTCCCGGTTGCGCCAGACAATGATGCGGGTTTCGACACGGTAACCATGGCCCAAGCGGGCATGGTTTTCCGGTGAGCCGGTAAGGTCGATCAATATATTGACCCGTTGTTCTTCAATTCCCAGGGCAGAAATCTTGGTGAAACCTGTCGGCTCCACGCGGCGTACCTGGCCGCGCAAGGTCTTGCCGCCGCCCCAAGCGTCAATCATGACCTCATCACCGGCTTGCACCCGCACCGCATCGGAAGACAGTAGGTCGACCACGATTTCAAGGGAACTGGCATCACCAACTTCGACCAGGGGCGTGCCCATGCCCACGACGGCTGCGCTTTCCCGGATAACACGCAGAATTTGTCCATTTATGGGGGCGCGAACATTGATGCAACAGGCCTTCCCGGTCAGTCCCCCATTCATGCCCGGATCGATCAAGGCCGCATTGGCGGTTTCCAGATCAAACTGCTTGACCCGCAGACCGGCCCGAGCCGTGGCCACGGCAGCGTCCTTGGTTTTGACACCCAATTCGGCCCGTTCCAACTCCCGCTTCGAAATGGTGCCCCGTTTGACCAGAACCGCGGCGCGCGTGAAGTCGGCGCGGGCGAATTTGAGCTCCGCCAGATTGCGCTGCAGCTCCGCCGCCGCCAGGGTTAGGGCGGCTTGCGCGGCCTTGGTCCGTGACTTGGCCTCCGCCGCTGAGCGAATATCGAGAAAGGCCGGCCTGCTGGGTTCGATCGAGGCCAAGATCGTCTCTCCGGCAACTACCTTTTCCCCAACTTTTTTGGTAATGCGCAGTTTCCGGCCCGCGATCGGTGCGGACACGACGTAGATATTCTTGACCTGGCTCCGCCCCTCTTCATCAATGGTGATCATCATTGGCGCGACCGAGGTCCGCCCGAACTCCACGGCCAATGGCCGCGGCTGGAAGACATAGACAAACGCACCAACCACGCCAAGAGCTACTACGGAATAAATCAGGCGCCGGGGCCAGGGGGATAACATGACATTTACTCCCTTGTCTTCAGAACGGCGACCAAATCAAGTCGGTCGATGCGCCGGCGAACGATAAGACCGGATATGGCGGCGGCGACAATGACCGCCGCCATGGCCATGGCATAGGTGCCCGGTTGCACGATCATGGGGACGCGAAACAACTCCGTATTCAGGTTTGCGACCATCAAGGACGCCAGGCCGAGACCGAATACGCAGCCAAAGGGCAGGGCGGCAATTGTCAAAATTGCCAGTTCGCCTAACAGGATATACGACACTTCACCCCGGGTGAAACCCAGAACGCGAAGCGATGCCAATTCCCGGCCTCGTTCGGAAAGTGAAACCCGGGCGCTATTGTAGACAACGCCAAAAGCGATCAGACCACCAAAAAAGACATAGAACAAAATCATGATATCCAGGGTTTTCGCCATGGTTTCCCGGACCGCGTCAAGAGCAGCGGTCTGTAGTGTGACACCGGCAACGGCGGGTGTGTTTTTCAGCTGCAGGAACAATCTGTCCGTATGATGGCGATCAACCTGCAGATAAACGCCGGATATCATCCGTCCTTCACCCATAACCTTGTTCAGCGAGGCCCGGTGCATAAAGGCGGGCGCTGCGATATATTCCTCGACAATTGCAGCTACCGGCACTTGTTCGATGCGACGCCGTCCTTCCAGGGTCTCAACAGTCACCATTTCGCCCCTTTTGGCGCCGATCATTTCAGCCATTTTGGTTGAAAGCACCAGGCCCGATTCAGGCAGGGTCACAGGTTTTAGATCAACAT
>JABIRL010000093.1 GCA_018667855.1 Rhodospirillaceae bacterium | reverse complement strand
TAAGATAGAGCAATTGAACCAATCACTTGGGTCGCGTTAGCGACTCCAATTAATTGAAAATTGCTCTAAGATGCCTATGGGAAGATTGCTTTGAGGAGGCGATGATGACCGGCAAGACAGTGCGGATTGGTTGCAGCAGCGGGTTTTGGGGCGATACCTCCATGGCCGCGCCACAATTGGTGCATGACGGCAACATTGACTACCTGGTCAGCGATTATCTGGCCGAGGTGACCATGTCGATCCTGGCCAAGGCCCAGGCCAAACGGCCCGATGCGGGCTATGCCACCGATTTCGTCGCCGTCACCATGCGCGGTCTGATCCGCGATATCGCCGAAAAAGGCATCAAGGTGGTGACCAACGCGGGCGGTATCAATCCCCTGGCCTGCCGCGACGCCCTGCAAAAGCTGATTGACGAGGCCGGCGTGGATCTGACCATTGGTGTCGTTCTGGGCGATAATCTGACCGACAGGGCGGATGAATTTCGCGCCAACCGGGTCCGCGAGATGTTCTCGGGCGAAGCTTTTCCCCCCGAAATCATGAGCGCCAACGCCTATTTGGGCGGCCGGCCCATCGCCGATGCCCTGGCCCAGGGGGCCGATATTGTCATCACCGGGCGTTGTGTCGACAGCGCCGTGACCCTGGGGCCGTTGATGTATGAATTCGGCTGGCGCGATGAAGACCTGGATCAACTTTCCGCCGGCACCCTGGCGGGCCATATCATCGAATGCGGTCCGCAATGCACCGGTGGCCTGTTCACCGATTGGCAGCGCGTGGGCAGTTGGGAAAACATTGGCTATCCAATCGTCGAGGTGGAAGCCGACGGCAGCTTTGTGCTGTCCAAACCACCCGAAACCGACGGCCTGATCTGTTTCGGCTCGGTCGCGGAGCAACTGGTTTACGAGATTGGCGATCCCGGCGCCTATTTTTGCCCGGACGTAACCTGTGATTTCACCCAGGTGGAAATGACGGAAGTCGGCGAAAACCTGGTGCGGGTGACGGGCGCCCGCGGTCTGCCGCCTACCTCCACCTACAAGGTTTCAACCACATTCCAGGACGGTTACCGTAACCAGGCGTTGTTGGTGATCGGCGGCATGGATGCGCCCGCCAAGGCCCGGCGCACGGCGGAAACCGTGCTGGCCCGCACCCGCAAGATGTTCGCGGCCCGCAACCTGGGCGACTACAGCGAAACCCGGATTGAGACGGTGGGTGCCGAGGACATGTTCGGCGCCAATGGCATGCTGGATACCCGCGAAGTGGTGATGAAGCTGGCGGTGCGCCATGCAAGCAAGGATGCCTTGAATATCTTCGCCCGGGAATTCGCCCCCGCCGGCACCTCCATGTCGCCGGGCACCATGGGTTTTGGTGGCGGCCGGCCAACCCCCGGCCCCGTGGTGCGCATGTTCTCGTTCCTGGCGGAAAAATCGGCGGTGCCGGCGTGCGTGGTGGTGGGCGATCAGACATTTCCTTGCGACGTACCCACCCAGGGTGGCTTCACCGCCTCCGCCTCCGAGACGACCCAGCCCGTCCCAGCCGAACCGTTGACGGGAGCGACGGTTTCCGTGCCCCTGATCAGGCTGTGTTACGGGCGCAGCGGCGATAAGGGCAACAAGGCCAATGTGGGCCTGATCGCCCGCCGGGCGGATTATCTGCCCGTGTTGCGGGCCCAGGTAACGATTGAGCGGGTGAAAGCCCATTTCGCCCACGTCTGCGAGGGAGAGGTGGAGCGTTTCGATCTGCCGGGCATCGGCGGCATGAACTTCGTTCTGCATGAAGCCTTGGGCGGTGGCGGCATGGCCTCTCTCAACACCGACAATCTGGCCAAGGCCTATGCCCAGGTGCTGATGTCCCTGCAGATCGAAGTACCTGCCGGCTGGGCCGCCGAATTGGCTGCCTAGGCCAGCCGCCCAGACCGGCTTTATTCCGCCGGCAGGTTGGTGAAGTCCGCCGGGCGTTTCTCCTGAAACGCGGCGATGGCTTCGCGGTTGGGAACCTGAGCCTCGGGTGCAGCCTGCGCTACCCCAACCTCGCCCATCTGCCCCCGACGGCCACGCCAACACTGGTGCTCCGCGTTGCGGCGGCGGCGCCAGCGATCGGCCTCCTTGGAGTAGCACCGCTTCGCATTGGAGTGCACTTGGTTCCCGCCACGACTGGATCCGGTGGTGGGTCAGCAACCGACGAGACGGCCGTCAGTTTCTGCCAGCTTCCCAGGACGGCGACGATGGAGTCCTTCTTCGATTGGCCT
>JABIRL010000237.1 GCA_018667855.1 Rhodospirillaceae bacterium | reverse complement strand
GTGCTCATGGAATTCCAGTATCCGGAAATCTATGCGCCGTTGGATCTGGAAATCGGCCGCTGTTACATGGCGGTGGCGGAACCGGCTGAAATGCTGGCGGCGGACGACCCCGGTCGATGGAGCCATATTCGCGTCGCCACGAAATACCCCGAAATTACCCGCCGTCATTTTGCTGCCCGCGGTGTGCAGGCGGAATGCATTCACTTGAACGGCGCGATGGAACTGGCGCCCAGTCTGGGCCTGTGCCGTCGCATCGTTGATTTGGTCAGCAGCGGCGAGACCCTGCGCGCCAATGGTCTGGTAGAGGTGGAGCGTATCGCGGATGTCACCTCGCGTCTGATTGTCAACCGGGCGGCGGCCAAGACCCGGCCGGAATACCTTTCGGGCTGGATTGAACGGTTTCAGGGGGCTCTCGATGCCGCTCAGACTGCATAGCCGCCAGAGCGATTTTCCGGAACGCTTTGATGCCTTTCTAGGGGACAAGCGCGAGGGGGCGGTGGATGTAAGCCAGCAAGTGGCGGAGATCCTGGCCCAGGTGAAAAGCCGCGGTGATGATGCCGTACTTGATTACACGCGGCGGTTCGACCGGGTGGATTTCACTGTCGCCGATCTGCGGCTGCCGGGGGCGGCCTTGGACCAAGCCATGGGCGAAGTGCCCGGCGATCAGATCCGGGCGCTTGAACATGCCCACGAACGGATCACCGCCTACCATGCCCGCCAGCTGCCCGTCGATGATCGGTTCACGGATGCCAATGGCATTGAACTGGGGCACCGCTGGACCGCCGTGGCGGCCGTGGGTCTTTATGTGCCAGGCGGCCTGGCAAGTTACCCGTCATCTTTGTTGATGAACGCCATTCCTGCCAAAGTCGCAGGCGTGCCGCGCCTGGCCATGGCCGTGCCAGCCCCCGATGGACAGCTTAATCCCCTGGTTCTGGCTGCCGCGAAAATTGCCGGTGTGGAAGAGATCTACCGTATCGGCGGGGCCCAGGCCATCGGTGCCCTGGCCTACGGTACGGCGAGTATTCCAGCGGTGGATAAAATTGTTGGGCCCGGCAATGCCTATGTGGCGACGGCGAAACGCCAGGTATTCGGAACGGTGGGGATCGAGATGATCGCCGGACCGTCGGAAATTCTGGTCCTGGCGGACCGGGACAATGATCCCTCCTGGATTGCCGCGGATCTGTTGTCGCAAGCCGAGCATGACACCGCCGCGCAATCGATCCTGATCACCGATGATGAAGCGTTCGCCGAGCGGGTTGTGGCGGCGGTCACGGTGCAGTTGGCTGAATTGCCGAAAGTGGACATCGCCACGGAAAGTTGGGACCGTTTCGGCTGTGTCATCATCGTGGAAGACTGGGACGATGCGGTGGACCTGGTTGATCGCATCGCGCCGGAACATCTGGCCATCGCGCTTGCCGATGACGAGGCCATGTTGGCGCGGGTGCGAAACGCCGGCTCCATCTTTCTGGGCGCAAATTCCCCGGAACCAATTGGCGATTACATCGCAGGCCCGAACCATGTGCTGCCCACCGCGCGCGGCGCGCGGTTCAGCTCCGGTCTGTCAGTGCTGGACTTCATGAAACGCAGTTCTATCATCCGCTGCGATGGCGATGGGTTGGCGCGCTTGGGGCCGGACGCCATGGTCCTAGCGGAGGCGGAGGGGCTGTCCGCCCATGCCCGGGCCATTTCCATACGTCTGAATAAGTAGATCCGGCCCCGGCCATGTCGGACAGGCAACGCATCGCCAAGATAACCCTGGACGAGAAAACGGTCATTCGCCGTTCAGCCGATATTGAGCACGAGCGGCGGGTGGCGATCTATGACCTGTTGGAATCAAACAGTTTTGCGCCCGCCGGCACCTTCGAGGGGCCTTACCACGTGCTTTTGGGCATGGAGGAAAACCGCCTGGCCCTGGACATCTGCGATGTGAACGAGGCGCCCCTGACCCGCGTGCTCATCCCGTTGACGCCGTTTCGCCGGATCATCAAGGATTACTTCACGGTCTGCGAAAGCTATTTCCAGGCCATTAAATCCGCTTCACCATCGAAGATCGAGGCCATCGATATGGGGCGTCGGGGGTTGCATAACGATGGCTCCGACCTTTTGCGCGAACGCCTGGACGGCAAAATCGCCGTGGACAACGAGACGGCCAGACGGTTGTTCACCCTGGTCTGCATTTTGCAAATGCGGGGCTGACGTTCGTGGTGCGCCGGCCTGGCAGTGTGCTGTTCGCTTGTAATTATAATTCCGTGCGCTCGCCCATGGCCGAGGGTCTGACCAAGAAACTGTTCGGTGACGTCATTTATGTGGATTCCGCCGGTGTGCGTCAGGGGAGCGTCGATGGTTTCGCTATCGCGGTCATGGCTGAAATCGATATTGATATTTCCCTGCACAATTCCAAAACCTTCGATGATCTGGAAGATACTTCTTTCGATGTCGTTATCAGCCTGACACCGGAAGCCCAGCACAAGGCGGTGGAACTGACCCGCACCATGGCGGTGGAATTGGAATACTGGCCCAGTCTGGATCCCACCGGTGTCGATGGCACGCGCGAGGTCATGTTGGATGCTTTCCGACAGGTTCGCGATGATTTGCAGCGGCGCATCCTGGCGCGTTTCTGCGAGGATTAGATTTACCTTGGCCCAATCCCATGGGGCATGTTTGAATTGTATCGAAATGGGAGGATTGCCACATGCACGAAAAATTCATGGCCCGGGCCATAGAGATTGCCAGGGAAAGCGTCGATACACCGGGCACGCTGCCCTATGGCGCGGTAGTCGTTAAGGATGGCGAGATCATCGGCGAGGGGCTGAACCGGGCCGACGGCACGTTCGACCCGACCTCCCACGGCGAGGTGGATGCCATCCGTGACGCTTGCCGCAAGCTGCAGGTCACCAACCTGGGCGGCGCCGATATGTATACTTCGGGCGAGCCGTGTTCCATGTGCGTGGCGACCATGTATCAGGCCGGCATCAAGCGGCTGTTTTATGCGGGTGCCGCCTCCGACAGCGCCGCGTTTTTCGACCGACTTGCCGAGCATGACCCCAAATGGGCCCGCAGCATGACCAATCAGGAACTGCGGGAGGAGGTCGGACGACCGATGGAGCAGCGGCAAATGCCCGCCGAACAGCTTATGGTGGACGATATTGTCGAGGTTTTCGAAGCCTTCATCGCCCGCCACACCTGAAGCAGAGTATAAGCATGCGTATTTCGATTGACGAAGCCCGCCAACTTGTCGTGCGGGTGATGGTCGCCAACGCGCATAGCAGCGAATATGCCGGTATCATCGCCGATCATATTATCGATTGTGAATTGCGAGGCCTCGAATATGGCGGCCTGGCCCGCGTTATCTCGATTGTTGAGCGTCTGCAGCGCACCGGCGCGCCGAAAGCGGCGGTGGAGGTCGCGCATCAGACCCCCGTATCGGCCCGGTTGCGGGGCAACGATAATCTCGGTTACGTCGTTGCCTACAAGGCGACCGAGATTGCGATCGAAAAAGCCAAGGCGATCGGGCTGGCGATGGTCGGTGCGGACCAGACTTGGTATACGGGCATGCTTTCTGTTTTTGCCGAGATGGCGGCGGCCGAAGGCTTGGTGACCATGATTGCCTCGAACGCTACGCCGTGGGTGGCGCCCCATGGCGCGGTCGAGGGGCGCTTTGGCACCAACCCCATTTGTTTCGGCTTTCCCAGCACCGGCGATCCTATTATCTGGGATATCGGCACTTCGTCGATCATGCATGCCGAGGCTGTCCTGGCCCGACGCCATGGCCACGAACTGGCACCGGGCCATGCCTTCGATGCGGAAGGCAATCCGACCCGCGATCCCGACGCCGCCCTTGCCGGCGCTTTCACACCCTGGGGCGGGCATAAGGGATCGGGCCTGGGCCATGTGGTGCAATTACTGGGTGTCCTGGCCGGTTCCCCCATTCAGCCTCCCGAACTGGCCGACTTCGGCTTTGTCATCATCACCATGAAGCCGGATCTGATGATGCCGGAGCAGGATTATCGCGCCCAGGTGACGGCATACGCCGAGACCGTCCGCGCCGCCCGTCCGATTGAAGGCGGCGAGGCTGTTCGCATGCCCTTTGACCGCTCCGCCGCTGAACGCCGCCGCCGCTTGTCGGCGGGCGAGATCGAAGTTCCCGATTTTGTCTATGAGCGATTGCGGGAAATGGCGAGCTAACCCGGAATAGTCCGAAGTCGATTCGCGGTTAAGTGGCCCGTTTTTGCCAGCGGAAGTCACAAAAATCCGCGCCTTGCATCCGGGTCTGGCTGCGTTTGAATTCCCAATCCGGACGGATGCGGTCTTCCGCCGCGAAATCGACGCCGCAAGTCATCAGCGCGCCGATTTCGGGTTCGCCAATGGCACGAAAATAATCGGCGAAGGCGCAGCCGGTTATGTTGTGTCCGAAAGCCACGTCCGTGTCTTCAACCACATCCCGCTCAACCGGAAAGGCAGGTCCGTTGCCTTCGTTTTCGCCCTCATTGCGGGGATGTTCATTTAACTCGTAGCCCAGGCGTTCGCGATAGTCGACATAGGATTCAGCGATGGCCTGGCCGACAATTTTGTGGGCCCGTTCCTTGCCTAGTTCCTTCTCCAGCGCCTTGATGATGGGGATGACAATGCGGGACTGAATTTTAGTGGCGTCGAGAATGGATGTGGGCATAGCGGGCTCCTTCGAAAAATGAACTAGGTTTTCTTGGCCGCCGCCGCTTCAAGCGCATCGTAGTCGACAGGCGGCTCGTGCAAGGTACGGATCATGTGGCCGTTGCGGGCCTTGATCAGCATGGTCAAGGCGTGGCTGTACGGCGTGGGGATACCTAGTGCCGCGCCCTCGCGCACCACGGCGCCATTTATGCTGTCAATTTCCGTCCGCAGGCCGGCTTCCATATGCTGCAGCATGGACGGCTTGTTGAAAGTCCTGCCGACGATGCGATTGACGGAACCCTTGGGGTCGGGATCGGTCAGGGCAATACCCTTGGCGGCGATCACGGCGAGGGTTTCATCCAAGATCCGGCCCTGCATCTCCATCGCAGCCGCATCGTCGCCGATTTCGCCCGAGCGTAGGCCGGTGATGGCACACATGGGATTGACGGCGCAGTTCAGCATGAATTTGGTCCAGATCACGGATTGGATGCTGTCCGCGATATGCGGGTCGAACTTTGCGCCCGCCAGCAGATCACGCAGCTGTTCCACCCGGGCGCTGCCGCCGCCCGTCAATTCGCCGATCCAGGTCTTGTTGGCGTTGGTATGGGTGGCGTGTCCCGGTTCCGGCGATGCGGCGCTGTGATAACTGATGCCGCCGACCACCCGCTCCTCGCCCAATACTTCGCACAGCGTTTCCACATTGCCCACACCGTTTTGGAAGGTCACGGCCCAACCGTCCGCTTTCAGCACCGCCTTGGCGTGTTCACCGGCCGCGCGGGTGTTGTTGGTATCCGTGTGGATGAAGGCGATATCGGCGGCGGGCATGCCACCGGCGCTGGTCGCTGCGGTGGCTTTGATGCGGTGTTCACCATCGATGCCGTCGAAAAGGTAGTCGCCGTTATTCAGCGCGTCCACGGCCTGTTGGTTTTTTTCAATGAACTGAACGTCCTGACCGGATAGCAGCAGGCGGCAACCATACAAGCCACCCATGGCGCCGGCACCGATAATGCAAATTTTCATAGCGTCCTCCAATAATGCCTTATGCTAGAGCAATTCCGATCAATTGTGAATCGCCCAAACCAAACGGGGCGATTCTAAGTGATTGGAAAAATTGCTCTATTCTAAAAGATCGGGGCATTTCCAATTCGGAAATGCTATCGCGAAAATTAGGCGGGGAGGCGAGCTACGATGGGCTATGCGCGGCCGGAATTGCTGGTGGAAACGGACTGGTTGGCGGAACATCTGGGCGATCCGGATATTCGGGTCTACGACTGCACAACCCATTTGATCCCGGACCCGGAAAAAGTCTTCATGGTCAAAAGTGGATTGGCCGACTATGAAGCCGGCCATATTCCGGGCGCCGGTTATCTGGACCTGCAGGCGGATCTATCTGATCCAACGGGAAAATTCCGCTTCACCACGCCCGACGCCGATGCGTTCGCCAATGTTCTGGGCGCCAAGGGGTTGAGCGATGGCTGCCGCGTGGTGCTCTATTCCACCGCCGCCGTCTCTTGGGCGACGCGGATTTGGTGGATGCTGCATGCCTTTGGCGTGGGCAATATCACCATTCTGAACGGCGGCTGGCAGAAATGGCAGACGGAAGGGCGGCCCGTTTCAACGGAACCCTGTCAGTATCCCGCCGGTGGATTGGCCGCCCGGCGCCAACCGGACTTGATCGTGGGCAAGGATGCCGTGCTCGCTGCCCTGGCCGACGATGATGCAATGGTCGTCAACGCCCTGACCCGCCCGCAACACGACGGTACTTCAAAAGCCCACTACGGCCGCCCCGGCGGGATAACGGGCAGCGTTTGCCTGCCGGCGCTGGACCTGCTGGCGGATGACAACACTTTTCTGGATGCCGGCCGGCTGCGCGATAAATTCTCCGAGGCCGGCATTGGCATGGGACAAAGGGTGGTGACCTATTGCGGCGGCGGTGTCGCGGCGACCGTAGATTCTTTCGCCTTGACCCTGCTGGGCCACAATGACGTCGGCATCTATGACAATTCCCTTTCCGAATGGGCCAACGATCCCGCGCTTCCCATGGAGGTCAAGCAATGAGCGAGTTGAAATCCGGTACCCATAATATCCATTACGAAGTCATCGATCTGACACCGCCCTGGATTGAGGCGCCGGAGACAATTCTGTTTCACCACGGCGTGGGCGCCAACTGGCGCTGCTGGCTGGGCTGGACGGCGGCGCTGACCGAGCGCTATAGACTGGTTGCCTTTGATATGCCGGGACACGGCCAATCCCAGCCGGGCGATGACGCTATCACCATTGCCGCTTTGACGGCCAACATCATCGCGCTGGCGGATGCAGTGGACTGCGCTAAGTTTCACCTGGTAGGGGAGTCCGTCGGCGGCACCGTGGCGCTGCAATTCGCCCTTGATCATCCCGATCGTCTGCTCAGTCTGACCGTCAGCAACGGCGCCCATATTGGTGGATCGATCGAGAATGTGAACAATTGGGATGCCGTGATCAACGGCGAAGGCATGGGCGCCTGGTCGGATCAGATGATGGCGGGCCGCTTTTTTGAAGGCGCCTTGGCGCCGGAGATTTGGCTCTGGTATCGGGAACAGCAAGCCAGCGCCGATGGCGGCACGGTTCTGGCTCTGCTGCGGGCCCTGGTAGGGGCTGATCTGAGTGCCCGGTTGCCTGATCTCGCAGCACCGACATTATTGCTGCACGCAGATTCCTCACCCTTTATCCCTGTGCCCATCATGGCCGATTTGTACGATAGGGTCCCCAACGGACAACTGAAGATATTTCCCAACGCCAGGCATGGCCTGCCGTTTTCCCATGCCGGATCATGCAGCCGGGCCTTGCGGACTTTCCTCGACGGTCTGGACGGGAGCTCCTAGATCATGCTGTATAAAATCGGACTTTCGCCCTCTGGCAGCCTTCTCGGGTCCAGGCACGACTTCTGAAATTCCAATGTTGGCGCATTGACGCCCGCGGCCCGAATGCTGATATCAGCCCGGCGCGGGCTCCGGGTATCGTTCTCCGGCCGCTGGGGCGTGGCCGGGCAGCCAGGTTTCGTGGACGTGGGCCCAGGTGACGCTGTTCGGGGCGGCCGGGTGGCGTTCGAACAGGGCGGTTGTCAGGCGGGCCGAGGTGGCATCCCCGAGACTGTGCCATTCTTCGTACAACACCAGCGCCCGATCACCCAGGCTGCGCACGCAGCGGCAATTCTCGATCCAGATGCGGAAATCGGCCGCTTGGGGGGCCAGCACGCCGTGGCTGGCTTCGAACTCAGGTAGCAAGGCGGCGCGATCGGTGATGGTGCCGAGCGGGCTGATGATCAAGAAACTGTCGCAGATAACATCCCCGAACCGGGCGAAGGTGGCCGCATCCCGCGGCACCGTGCCAGTAAGCCAGGCCTGGAGGAAGACGTGCAGATCGGTCACTTCACGGCCACAGGCGACGTCCATTCTTGTTTCCTCCCACCGTTGCTATGGCAGTGATACAGTCGCCGCGGCTCAACAGCAAGCTCCAGCAGTGCGTCAGTTTGAACTTCGACCCTGTTGACAACCTAATCGAAATCGGGCCGATATCCGTGCAGTTTCAGGCAAAACAGGTCGACCATGGAAAACATGCACTACCACTATGACGATGCCATGCGGGCCCGGATCGCCGCCAACCTCGGCGATTTCACACGGACCCCAGCGTCGGCCCAAGGTCTGAAACATGCCGCCGTGGCGATTACCCTGGTCCGCGACGACAATGGCGAGGGCGCCTACGTTCTGACCCGGCGAACCTCGCGCCTGAACAGCCACGCAGGCCAGTTCGCGCTGCCCGGCGGCCGCATCGATGAAGGTGAGACCCCAATCCAGGGCGCACTGCGGGAATTGCGCGAGGAAGTGAACCTGCACCTGGAGGAAGACGCCGTCATTGGCCTGCTGGACGACTACAAGACACAATCGGGCTACCTGATCACGCCTATCGTGGTCTGGGCCGGCACGGATGCCGAGATGGAGGCCAACCCGCATGAGGTGGCGCGCATACACCGCATCACTTTCCGGGAACTGAACCGACCGGATTCGCCTGAATTCGTCGAGATCCCGGAAAGTGAACGCCCGGTGATCCGCCTGCTGATGGGCGATGATGATGCGCTGCATGCCCCCACGGCGGCTATGGTTTATCAGTTTCGCGAGGTCGGCTTGTATGGCCGCCAGACCCGGGTCGCCCACCTCGGTGAACCGGTCTGGGCCTGGCGTTAGGGACACCGATAGGGTGCTTTTATCGTACCCATGGCAGGGGTCTTTATCACCGCGCCTAGGTATTAGACTGCTCTTTGGCGATCATGCCATACATGGATCACTTGGCGGAGTTCGGGAAGATACCCATGGGTGAGAGTGAGACATTCGATGTCGTTGTCGTCGGCACTGGTGCGGCCGGGTTGAGCGCGGCGCTGACCGCCAGCGTGCACGGCGCCAAGACTGTTGTGCTGGAGAAGGCGCCGGTCATAGGCGGCACGACGGCGATGTCCGGCGGGTGCATCTGGGTGCCGGGACATCACCACATGGCACGGCAAGGGCTGAAGGATTCCCGAGATGCCGCGATGGCATATATCCGCGCCGCCTCTCCCGACGGCTGGCACAATCGGGAGGAACCACTCTGGGCCGCCTTCGTTGATCATGCACCCGAGATGCTGAAATTCGTCGAGGCGCACAGCCCGACCCGCTTCAACCCGAACCGAGATCCGGACCCCTACGCGGAAGCACCGGGCGGCATGGCATGGGGACGCAATATTTCGGCCGCGCCGATCCGTATTGGCCAACTTGGCCCGTGGCGCGGCAAGATCCGTACCCCGACGTCTGACGTGCGGCTTAGCTATGAAGAAATCGTCGATACCTTCCTATTTGCCGCGCCAAAGAAGAACGTGATCAGGTTCCTGCCGCACCTGATCTGGCGCAAACTGACGGGCGCACGAACGCGCGGCACTGCGCTGACGATCGGCCTATTGAAAGGGTGCCTGGACCACGGCGTTGAAATCTGGTCTGAAACTTCCGCTTTGCGGCTGCTGACAGATGACGTCGGCGTCACCGGACTGGAGGCGGAATGCGGCGGCCGATCCATCACAATCGAAGCGACCAAGGGCGTCGTTTTGGCCAGTGGCGGCTTCGAATGGAACAAGGATATGATGGCGGAGCATTTCCCCGGCCCCGTCGAATGGACGGCCAGCCCCCGCACCAACACCGGCGATGGACAGCGCATGGCGGCGGAAATCGGCGCCCGGCTCGACCATATGGACCAAGCGCTGGTGATGGGGGTAACGCCGGTCACTTATGAAGGTCATTTGCATGGCCAGCCGGCCGCCGATTATTTCCTACCCCATTCGATGATCGTCAACCGACATGGCCACCGCTTCGTCAACGAGAAACAAATGAACATAGGCCTTGCCTTCGCCGAAATGGACCCGGAAACCGGGACGCCCGCACATCTGCCTGCCTGGCGCATCTATGACAGCCAGTTCGCGCAAAAATATCCCCATGCCATGCCGAACAAATCTATTGCCGGCAATCACTTTCAGGACCGCACGCTGGAGGGGTTGGCCGGCCAGATCGGCGTTGATGGTGATGGGCTGGTGGAAACCGCGCGTCGCTTCAGCGGCTTCGCAAGCACAGGCGTGGACACTGATTTCAATCGTGGCGTCAGCATCTGGGACCGTAACCGGGGCGGTGATCCGGCGCACAAACCAAACCCGACCCTGGGAACCATCGAGCTGCCCCCCTTCCATGCCATGCCTTTCAAGGCGAGCTTCCTTGGCACCAAGGGCGGCGCGCGGACGAACGAGCGGGCCGAGGTGCTGAACCAGGAGGGCGAACCGATCAGAGGCCTGTACGCCGCCGGTAACGTCATGGCCAACTCGTTCGGCTCCAAGGGCGTTGGCGCGGGTACCACGCTTGGTCCTTGCCTGACCTGGGGCTATATCGCAGCGTTGAGTGCGGTATCCGGAGTATGATCGGAAACGGATACTGAGTTAGGCCTTCAATAAGGAGCGAAGCCATGGCGGATATCATCATAATCGGCGGCAGCATCATGGGATCGAGTATCGCTTATCACCTGGCGATCACCGGCCGGGCTGGCGATATCTGCGTCATCGAGCCGGACCCGAGCTATGAATGGGCGGCGGCGCCGCGTTCCTCGGGCGGCGTGCGGCTGATGCATGGCTTGCCGGAAAATATCGAAATGTCGCGCTATGGGCGCGAGGTCTACAAGGATTTCGCCCATCTGATGGATGTCGATGGTCAGCCGGGCAGTTTCGATTTTCTCGAGCAGGGCTATCTCTATCTTGTCACGGGTGCCAGCGAGGTCGCGGCGGCCGAGGAAAGCTGGCGCATCCAAACCTCTCTTGGCGTTCCCAACGATTTCATCGACCGGCAGGAACTGGCTGCGCGCTTCCCCTCGATGAACGTGGCCGATATCGATGCCGCGATCCATGCACCCCAGGATGGCTTCATTGATCCCAACGCGGCCGTGCTGGGGTTCCGGCGCAAGGCGATTAGCCTCGGGGTCAAATACATTCAGGACAAGGTCGTCGATGTTGAGGTCGACGGCGGCCTGGCCCGGCGGGTCGTGCTGGCATCCGGGGATCGTATCGCGGGCGATATCGTCGTCAACGTCGCCGGGGCCTGGGGGCCGGAAATCTGCGCCATGGTAGGCATGAAAGTGCCGGTGGAACCGTTGAGCCGGAATACCTTCTACTTTGAAATCCGTGGCGAGATCGAAACCATGCCGCTGACCAAGGATCCGGGCGGGGTTGCCTTTCGACAGGAGGGGGCCGGCTTCACCGTCGGGCAGACCGACACAAATGTGCCTTTCGGATTCAATTGGGACGTCAAACACGATTTATTCGAGACGATATTCTGGCCCGCTTTGGCGCATCGGATACCCGCCTTCGAGGCGTTGCAGGTCAAGCGGGGCTGGGCCGGGCATTACGCGTATAACCGGATGGACGGGAATACGATCATCGGCAAGTGGATTGGCGGCTTGGACAATTTTTATGTCGCGACGGGATTTACCGGTGCCGGGTTGCAAAAGGGACCGGCAATAGGCCGTGCGATGGCCGAATTACTGCTCGACGGCGGCTATCAGACAGTCGATTTGTCGCGCATGTCATATCAGCGAGTTATCGACGAGGAACCGCTTCGGGAAGTCGGCTTCTCGGCGTAAATGCGCCGCGTCGAAGCCTTCTCCGCTTGCGGGATTGATCATTGACCGGATTTGTCCAAAACTTAGCGCTTAACGCTTGGCGGTGAAAGACACAGCGATGAGCTTCGACCTGATTATCCGGAACACGACCCTGGCCTGCATGACAGATGCACAGCCGTACGGCTTGCTGGAACGGGGTGCCTTGGGGGTCAAGGACGGCAAGATTGTCTGGTTGGGGCCGGATCAGGATTTCCCTGTGGAGTTTCCGGCCTGTCCGGTCATCGATGCCAGCGGAATGGTGGTAACAGCGGGCCTGGTAGATTGTCATTCCCACGTGGTCCATGTTGGCGACGGCCTATTGGATTTCGAGCTCAAGATCACCGGCGCCACGCGCGACGAAATCGCCGCCGCGGGCGGCGGGGTCGGCGGCCTGGTGGCGCGTTCCCGGGCAGCCAGCGAGGAACAGCTCTATTGCGAAACGGTGCCACGGATCAAGGCCATGATCGCTTCGGGGATCACCACGCTGGAAAGCAAATCCGGCCTGGGCCTGGATCTGGCATCCGAACTCAACGTGATGCGGGTCTCCCGCGCCTTGGCACGAGATTTCCCCCTGGACGTGCAGTCGACCTTCCTGGGCGCCCATGGGGTGGCGCCGGAATACAAAGACCGCGCGGACGACTATATCGATTTCCTGATCGAGCGCATTTTGCCGGCAGCCGTACAGCAGGGACTGGTCGATGCGGTCGACGGCTTTTGCGATAGCATCGGTTTTTCGCCGGCGCAGATGACCCGTCTGTTCGAGGCGGCAAGCAGTCATGGCCTGCCGGTCAAGCTGCATGCCGATCAATATACCGACGCCGGCGCCGGACAGGTCGTGGCGCGGTTCAACGGCCTGTCGGCGGATCATCTGGAATATGCCTCGAAAGCAACCATCGCCGCCATGGCGGAGGCCGGCGTCGTTGCCGGTCTGCTGCCCGGGGCAAATTGGATGTTGCGGGAAACCCAGATGCCGCCGGTCCATTGGATGCGCGAACTGGGTGTCGAAATGGCGTTGGCCACCAACAACAATCCGATCTCTTCGCCCGTGACCATGCCGACAATGATGATGAACATGGGCTGTGTCCGCTTCGGCTTGACGGCGGAAGAGGCGGTTGCCGCCTTCACCCGGGTGGGTGCCAAGGCGCTGGGCATGGCCGCGGACCGAGGCACGCTAGAGGTCGGCAAGGTAGCCGATCTTGTGATCTGGGATGTGACGCATCCAGGGGAACTACCCTACCGCATTGCGCACAACCCCTGTCACACCACCATCAAGGCCGGTGCGGTCTGTTACCAAGCCGCACCAACTCGATTGCAATAGAGATGGGAAAACGCCGGTGACGGCAAATCTGAGAATGATGCAAAAAACGGACATATCGGCGGGTCGGCGGCAATTGCTCAGCTGGCTGGATGGCGAACGACAACAGCAGCAGGACTTCCTGGTCCGTTTCGCCAAGATCGATACCACCAACCCGCCGGGCGATACGCGCGAAGGGGTTCGTTTTATCGAGGACTTTCTCGAACGCCAGGAGCTGCCCACGGGCCTGATCGATCCGGCCGCCGACAAACCTAACCTGTTCGCCCATCTTGAAGGCGGGCAGGGCGAGGGCGAGCAGTTGATCCTGAACGGCCACGTGGATGTCTTCCCGGTTGGTGACCCGAATAACTGGCGGTATGATCCGTTCGGCGGCGAGATCGTCGATAACAAGCTGATCGGTCGCGGCGTGGTGGATATGAAATGCGGCACCACGGCCTCCATTTTCACCTACCTGTACCTTTCCCGGCTGCGGCATCTGCTGTCGGGCAAGCTCACTCTCTGCGTGGTCTCTGACGAGGAGACCGGCGGCTACTGGGGCAGCGACTATCTGCTGCGGGAACATCGCGACCAGTTCCTTGGCGACTGCGTGCTGAACGGCGAGCCGAGTAGTGTCGATACCATTCGTTTTGGCGAAAAAGCACCGTTCTGGTTTCGCATCGATGTTCGGACCCAGGGCGGTCACGGCGCCTATCCACACCTGAGCCGCAACGCCATCCGGCTGGCGACGGAATTGATGCAGGCTCTCTACGAACTGGAAGACACAATTGTTGCGATGCCAGACAAGGTGCAACAGGTTCTGGCGCGTCGGGAGGTCGCGGCGGCGATCGAAAAAGGTCTGGGCGCCGGCGCCAGCGAAATCGTGCCGCGGATCACCTTGAACATCGGCCGCATCGAAGGCGGCGTAAAGGTCAACATGGCGGCCGATGCCTGCAGCTTCGAAGTTGATGCGCGGCTACCGGTGGGCATGGCCAACGATGACTTCCTCGTCCGTGTCAGGCAGATCGTCGGTCGCTTCCCCGAGGCCGATCTGGTGTTGCCAAAACATCGCCTGGAGAACGCCAACTGGTGCGATCCCGACGGCCGGCTGTTGCGGATCATGCAGCGCAACGTGCACGACTCGATCGGGGTCACAGCGCAGCCGATCGTCAATCTTGGCGCCACCGATTGCCGCTTCTGGCGCAATTTGGGCGTGCCGGCGT
Organism: Rhodospirillaceae bacterium; assembly: GCA_018667855.1. GTDB lineage: Bacteria > Pseudomonadota > Alphaproteobacteria. Next base: position 1,093 of record JABIRL010000237.1, on the reverse strand, counting down.
ATGTGCATGGTTGCTCCCCCGAAGGCATGGGCGCGCCGAACGAGGCCGTGGACTTGGACGAATTCTTCCACGTGGTCCGGGTGCACGCCCTGTCCGCCTTCGACTATCTGACGACCAACAGCGACTGAAGTGCATGGTGATTGTTTAATACTAAGATGCCCGTGGCCGAGACCAATGAACACCAACGGCAAACCGGTGGCGGTCGTCATTTGCTTGAGCATGCCGCGTGATTGGAGCGGGCCCTGGCGGTGTCAATAATTTCGCCGCCTACAGCATCGAAATTATTCGGTAGGCAAACCAGTAAAAAAATCGGCCCGTTCGCGGGCCCGGGTCATGAGCAGACTCAAGTCGTTTTCAGTCAGCAGCAGACGGATGCCACAGGCCACGTAACGGGCCCAATCTTCATTCTCGCGCACGCCTCCCATGCCGGCGACCTTACCGGCGGCATGGGTAGCGCGGCATACCGTTTCGACTGCCGCCTGCACCCGTTCATGGCCATATTGCGAGTTGATGCCCATATCATAGGTCAGGTCGCTGGCGCCGATGAACAGGGCGTCGATCCCCTCGACCGCCGCGATCGCCTCGGCATTCGCAACCGCCTGTTCCGACTCGATCATTGCCACGACCGTGACATTCTTGTTAAACCACCCGGTCGCCTCGGGCAAAGGTACGCGGCCGTAGCCGTACTGGGGCACCAAACCGGGCGCCGCCATCACGCCCTCCGGCGGGTATCGCGCGGCCCGGGCTGCCTTGGCGGCTTCCTCCGGCGTATTCACATGCGGCACGAATATGCCCATTGCCCCGTTATTCAGCCAACTGGAAATCTCGGCCGCATCGTTCCAGCGGGCCCGGGCGAAGGGCGTAATCCCGGCCCGAATGGCGCCCAGACACATTTCGTAGGCGGTGCCGGTCGGAATGGGGCTGTGTTCGTTGTCGACGAAAAACCAGCTATAGCCACAGGAAGCGAGGATGGGGCCAATTTCGCTGGTTCTTGAATGTGAGAACGGCGGTGACAAATTGGTCCACGGTAGCGGCGGGATTTTCCCAGCTGCGGGCGGGATAAAACCTTGCCACCTGTAACCTTCGGTCCTTT
>JABIRL010000262.1 GCA_018667855.1 Rhodospirillaceae bacterium | reverse complement strand
GTTAGGATCGAAGAAATAGATCGAGAAAACACCGGGCAAAACCTCGATCGGCCCGACGATGTCGATGTTGCGGGCGGCCAGCCGTGTCTGCAACGCCTCGAACGGCTCGGGCAACATGGAGAAGCTGACATGCTGCATGGCCGCCAGGGCATCGCGGTCGCCGATCTGCTTTTCGCCCTTGGGCATCTCGAAAAACGCCAGCAGGCTGTCGCCGCCCATATCAAAGAAGTAATGGCGCAGGTTCTCGAACGGAGGATTGCCCCGATTGCCAGGGCCGGTGCCCACGCCGGGCGGGACCTTCATGGCATGGATTAGTTTCATGCCGATCACATCGACATAAAAATCCGCGGTCATCTTCATATCGTCGGTGTTGAGGGCCAGATGATGAACACCGCGCGTGGTTGGCTCTATTTGTGATGACATCCGGAGGCTTCCTTCCCTCGAAAATCCTGGTTCAGTTGGCCCATGAGCGCCAAATGCGCAAATAGCTTACCGCCCGTCGCGTCGCGATGCTATATGCTTGGCTGTCTCGCACTTTCCCCCACAAAGATTGTCTCGCTGAATGGCTGCAAATAACACCGCGCGTGGTATTGCCTACATGTGTCTGGCGGTTGGTTTGTTCCCGTTCCTGAATGCCGCCGTCAAGGTCTTGGGCGAAACCTATGCGGTGCAGCAGGTGCTTTGGCTGCGTTATTTGGGACATTTTGTCCTGATGCTGGTGATTTTCCTGCCTTTTCACGGGGCCAAGTTATTCAAGACTCAAAACCTCGGCGCCCAGTTGCTGCGCTCTTTGTTGCTGCTGGGTTCGACCACCTGTTATTTCACCGCGCTCAACTATTTGCCCCTGACGACAGCGGCATCGATAAGTTTTACCTCCCCCTTCATCGTGACGGCGTTATCAGTGCCCTTGCTGGGCGAACGGGTGGGGCCGCGGCGCTGGACGGCGGTCGCCATCGGTTTTATCGGCGCGCTGATCATAATCCGTCCCGCCGGTGCCGCCTTTCACGGCGCGGAATTGTTCGTGGTCGCGTCCGCGACGTTTTATTCCTTTTATCAAATCATGACCCGCCGTCTCGCCGGGCGGGACAGTCCCGCGACAACGATTATCTATACCGCTGTCTTTGGCGCGATCCTGACCTCGTTTGTGGCGCCGTTCCATTGGCAGATGCCGGTTGTGCAGACGGATTGGCTGTTATTCGCCGCCACGGGCGTCGTCGGCGGCCTGGGACATCTGTTCGTGGTCAAGGCCTTTCAATGGGCCGAAGTGTCCGTGATTTCGCCCTTCGTCTACCTCCAGCTTGTCGGTGCGGTGATCTTGGGATTTTTTATCTTTGGCGAATTTCCCGATATGTGGACCTGGATCGGCAGCGCCATCATCGTCGCCTGCGGCGCCTACATCACCTATCGCGAGACCGTCGTCGCCAAGGCCTGACAAAGCGCCGTTAATTGCGCTATAAACGGGGATAACAGATATGCCTCAACGAAAGAGTATGTGCCGTGGATATTGAATATACAGCCGAGGAAGACGCCTTTCGCGCCGAAGTGCGGGATTTTATCGCCCAGAACCATAGCGATGAAATCAAGGCCAAGACGGCCAAATCCCTGACCGGTTATATCCATAAGGAAGATCACATCGCCTGGCAAAAGGCACTGCATAAAAAGGGCTGGATCGCGCCCAACTGGCCCGTGGAACACGGCGGGCCCGGCTGGTCCGCGACGCAGAAGTACATCTACGAGACCGAGATGATGCAGGCCGGTTGCCTGCGCCCCGTGGCTTTTGGTCTGAAGATGGTCGCCCCGGTGATCATGGAATTCGGTACCGAGGAACAGAAAAAGAAATTCCTGCCCGACATCCTGGAAACCAACGTGTGGTGGTGTCAGGGCTATTCCGAACCGGGTTCCGGCTCCGATCTGGCCTCGTTGCAGACCCGCGCCATTCCGGACGGGGATGACTATATCGTCAATGGCTCAAAGATCTGGACCACCATGGCACAACGGGCTGATTGGATTTTCTGCCTGGTCCGCACCTCGACCGAGGGTAAGCGCCAGGAAGGCATCTCGTTCCTGTTGATCCCCATGGCCACGCCGGGCATCAAGGTGGAGCCCATCGTCCTGCTGGACCAGACCACGGCGCCGGATCAGGAAGTCAACCAGGTCTTTTTCCAGGACGTCCGCGTACCGCAAGCCAACCGCGTTGGCGACGAAAACGACGGCTGGACGGTGGCCAAATATCTGCTGGAATTCGAACGCGGCAATGCCTACGCCGGCGGCCTGCAGGGCGGCGTGGCGCGGATAAGGGAGATCGCCAAACAGGAACGTGTTGACGGTGGCCGTTTGATCGAAGACCCGGCTTTCGCGGCCAAACTGGCCCAGTTGGAAGTCACGGTGGCGGCTATCCAGTATACCGAGCTGCGTACCTTGAGCGCCTTGAGCGCCGGCCAGCGGGTGGGGGCGGAATCCTCCATCCTGAAGTGCCAGGGCTCCTCCATGACCCAGGAAATCGGCGAACTGACGGTGGAGGCGAATGCCTATTACGCCTCTCCCTTTGACCGCGGCGTGCTGGACGCCGGCGCCAACGTGGCGCCGATCGGGCCGGATTATTCCATCGCCGCCGCCGGGCGCTATTTCAACCAGCGCAAGGCGACCATCTACGGCGGCTCGAACGAAGTGCAGCACGAAATCGTCGCCAAACGTATCCTGGGGATGTAATCGCCATGACAGTTTTTCTGCATGCCCTGCCGAAACGTCGCCTGGGCGCCAAGGCGCTTGCCCCCTGGGCCGATATCCGCAGCCCCATCGCCACGGACAGTATGAACAAGGCCAATGCGCTTGATGCCGCCATCCGGCCCATCAAGGCGGGCTACGAAATGCTGGGTCAGGCCCTGACCGTGCGCGCCATGGCCGGCGATATTACACCCCTTCTGCATGCCCTGTCCGTGGCCCAGGCGGGCGATGTGATGGTGGTGGACGGCGCGGCATATACCCAGAACGCCATCCTGGGCGGCAACATGACGAACGAAGCGGTTCGCCGGGGCATGGCCGGCCTGGTGATCGACGGTGCCATCCGCGATGTGGCCGAAATTCGCGATCTGGATATCCCCTGCTTCACCCGCGCGGTGACCCCGGCTGGCCCCAATTCCAGCTTTATCGGTGATGTGGGCGGACCCATTTCATGCGGCGGCGTGCAGATCAAGACCGGCGATCTGGTGATCGGCGACGACGACGGCATCACCATCGTGCCGAAGGCTCGCATGGCGGAGGTTCTTGCCGCCTGTCAGGCGACATTGCAGGCGGAGGGCGAATGGGAACGGCGTATCGCGGCGGGCGAGCCGTTCTCCGACATCCTGGAACTGCCACCCATGGAGCCGGCGCCGTAAGTTACCTTAACCCTGAAATGTCGATGGCGCGTAGGGTCGGGCCGGCATCAACATAACGAAGGCCACCGCCGCCACACCGCAGGCGGCGGCAACCAGCATGGGCACGTCGTAACTGCCCCAAAGATCAAAGGCGTAGCCGGCCAGAAATGGTCCGAAGAAGCCGCCGATCGCGATATTTGGCATAAAACAACCAAGCACACTGCCGATTTTTTCGGTTCCGAAATATTCGGCGATGATCGGCGCGATCATCGCGACGTAGCCTCCCGAGCCAACCCCATAAAGCACCGCGAACAGTGTCAGCACCACGATGCTGCCACCACCGTACCAAAGCAAAAAACTCACCGCCATGGCGAGATACATCATCGCCATGGAATTTCGCCGGCCCAAACGGTCGGATGCCGCCGACAACAGCAACCGGCCGATCACACTGCTGGCCCCGATGACCGTCAAAAGATAGACCCCGGTCCCGCTGCCCAGGCCCTGATCGATGGCATAGGGCACCAAATGGACAAAGGGGATGAAAAAGCCGATGCAAACGAACATGGAGGAGAGGAACAGCATGACGAAGCCGCGGCTGATCAGGGCCAGCTTCAGACTGAAGCGTTCGGCGCTGGGGACGATGGCATCGGCGCGGCCGGTCGTGTTCGGCGGATCCCCCATCATCAGCGCCGTCAGGCAGCCCGCCGCCAATGTCAGTATGCCGACGACCCGCATGGCTGTTCGCCAATCGTACGCCTCGATCAGAACAGCCACCAAGGGCGGCAGGACTAGGATGGATATACCGGCCCCGGTCGAGGCGAAGCCGGAAGCAAGTCCCCGCCGATAGGTGAACCAGCGTTGCAGGCCGGCATTGGCCGGCGCGAAGGTAAAACCCATGCCAAAGGCCAGGCCGAGCCCGAAACCAAGATAAACCTGCCACAGGGCATCCGCATTGGCGGCATAAATCAGGCCAAGTCCCATGGCCAACATGGCGAACAGGCAGACGGGGCGCGTCCCGAAACGGTCGGCGGCGGGGCCGCTGACGACGCCGAATGTTGAATAAAGTCCCCCCACGACCGAGAACACCAATGCGGTTTCGGCCCGATTGGCCTGGAACTCCGTGGCGATAGCCGGAAAGAACACGCCAAAGGAATAGGCGTTGCCATAGGCCAGGAACATCAGGACAAAGGTCGCGCCCGCGACCGCCCAGGCCCAGGTTCCGTCAATGGTTCCATCGATCCGGCGGTTGTCAAATTTCAGGGCGACCTCCACTCTCAACGCCTGCCAAGTCCGCCCCGGCGCGATCAATCCTGCTATTCTCATGCCTGACCCAGAGATTCGGGAGCATCCGCGAATGGCCAAGCTTTACTTCTATTATTCTTCAATGAATGCGGGCAAAAGCACGATCCTACTGCAATCCAGCTATAACTACCAGGAAATGGGTATGAAGACGATGCTGTTCACCGCCGCCCTCGACGACCGCTACGGCGATCCGCGCATCAGCTCCCGCATCGGGCTGGAGGCGGAGGCCAATCTGTATGGCCGGGACGACGATCTGTTCGCGCAAATACGGGCACAACACGAGGCCGAGGTGATAGCCTGCGTGCTGGTGGATGAAGCGCAGTTTCTGACCCGGGCACAGGTGGATCAATTGACGGATGTGGCGGACTATCTGTCCATCCCCGTCATCGCCTATGGCCTGCGCACGGATTTCCAAGGCGAGCTGTTTCCGGGCAGCGAGCGCCTGCTGGCCATCGCGGATGAAATGCGCGAAGTCAAAACCATCTGCCGCTGCGGCAAAAAGGCGACCATGGTCCTGCGTCTGGACGAAAGCGGCAAGGCGGTCAGGGACGGCGAACAAGTGGTGATCGGCGGCAACAACCGCTATGTCTCGGCCTGCCGGGCGCATTGGAAAGAGCAGATGGCGGATTAGATCGCTTTACAAAATAGGAGAATTCGAATGTCCCAGAATATAAAGGAGCCGATGGTGATGCGGGCGGGCGAGGTGCCCATGTTCGGCCCCGGCCACGACGAAAGCCACTATATCTCCGTCCCCATCCAGCAATATTACAGCCTGGACGGCGTCGGCAACGTGGGCGTCTGTCACATGGAACCGGGCGACGAAACCGTGGTCTTCGGTATCGAGACAGAGGATGACGGCACCGCCCCCCACCACTACGGCCCCTGCGACGAATTCTACTACGTCCTGGATGGTGAATTCACCGTCTGGTGGGGCACCGACGCGGCAGCCCTGGACAACCATTTCGTCCTCCACCCCGGCGACTGTACCCACTACACCACCGGCTGGAAATACAAGGTCAAAAACACCGGCGACGGACCGGCGCGGTTCTTCTATTTTCTGACCAATCCACCGGGGATCGAGCGGCGGTTTGATTGAGGGGAAAGGGTATTCCGCCGGTCGCGACTACTCCGGCACGCCGTGGCTAATATCGATGTAATCGACATTTTGCGCCAACGAGATGAGGTCAGCCGGAACGTTGTCGATTGTCTTCGCTTCGCCATGACGGTCCATGGCTCCGTAGAGCCGCATCGGTTCGGTCGGTTCGGACGGCCGCACCGGCAATATAACGCGGCAAACGGGGTCTGACACGCCGCTTTGGCGTACAACGGTCAACTGGACGAATACCCCACATGGCGTGTTCGCGATTTTCCATAGGCGCGTCATCCGAGCCTTTTGTTCTTCGGGGCGGGTGACCTCGCTTAGATAGGTGCCGGCCATTTCCCGGCCCATAACTTCAGTATGTAGGTTTCCGACCAGTCGATAGACAGCGTCGTTAGGTGAGAGCAGTTCAACCACCGAGACGCCATTGATCGCATTGCCAAGGATCTCCGGTCTGACATCGTCCAGATTTGGAACCATATGCGTCCCTCGCCACATCTGCCATGCGGCGATAAAGGCCTGGCAATTTGGTGCATCCTTCATTAAGGCGGCACAAGCGCCTAATGGGATCATCACGAACTCCGCTTGATTAGCGATTCGTAAGTATACGAAATTGCGTTGAATCTTGATAGCGAAAGCCATAGGCCAAAGTGAATAGTCACCCCGACCGCAACAACTTCACCGCCGCGTCCCGTTCGAACAGATACAGCAGCGCCCGTAATGCCGGCCCCCGCGGCCCTTCCAATTCAGAATCCGTCTCCAAAATCAGCTTGGCGTCGTCGCGGGCGACTTCCATGAGGTCCTGGTGGGCCATGGGGTCGGCCAGGCGAAATGTTGGAAAACCGCTTTGGCGGGTGCCTAACAGTTCGCCGGTGCCTCTTAGGCGAAGATCTTCTTCGGCGATGCGGAAGCCGTCTTCCGTTTCGCGCATGATGGCGATGCGGGCCCGCGCCGTTTCGCCCAAGGGTTCGGCGTAGAGGAGCAGGCAATGGGCTTGCTGGCCGCCCCGGCCCACGCGGCCGCGCAGTT
>JABIRL010000077.1 GCA_018667855.1 Rhodospirillaceae bacterium | reverse complement strand
TGACCGACCGGGTCCTCGAAACCATCACGAAAACGGCGCAAACGGGCCAGATCGGCGACGGCAAGCTGTTCGTCTGGGACCTGACTACGGCGGTACGCATCCGTACCGGCGAGAGCGGCTCCGATGCCCTTTAATTCAAACATTAATTCACATTCAAGCAGGAGATCTTCCATGTCTTATCTCTCACTGACAGCAAGAATAGGGGGTGCGGCCGCCATTGCCGCCGCATTCTGCACCGTCGCGGAACCGGCCCTGGCGGCGGACGAATTGAATTCCGGCGACACCGCCTGGATGCTGACCTCGTCGCTATTGGTGCTGTTGATGACCATTCCCGGCGTCGCTCTGTTTTACGGCGGCATGGTGCGCAAGAAAAACGTACTGGCCACCATCATGCAAAGCTTTGCCGTCTGCTGCATGGCCACTGTGGTCTGGATGATCATCGGCTACAGCCTGGCGTTTTCTGGTGAAGGACCCATCGTCGGCGACCTGGGGCAGATATTCCTGAAGGGTATCGGCGTTGGTTCCATGAGCGGAACAATTCCTGAATCGGTCTTCATGATGTTTCAGATGACCTTTGCGATCATTACCCCGGCCCTGATCACGGGCGCGGTGGCGGAGCGGATCAAATTTTCGTCGCTGATGGTCTTTTTGGCCATTTGGCTGGTCGTCGTCTATGCCCCGATTTGTCATTGGGTCTGGGGCGGCGGCGGTTTTCTGGGTAATGCGGGCGTATTGGATTTCGCCGGCGGTACGGTGGTGCATATCAACAGCGGCGTTGCCGCCCTGGTGTTGTGCCTGGTACTGGGCAAACGGGTCGGTTACGGGCGCGAGAACCTGGCGCCCCATAATCTGGTCCTGACGGTGATCGGCGCCGCCCTGTTGTGGGTTGGTTGGTTCGGCTTCAACGCCGGTTCGGAATTGGCCGCCGACGGCAATGCGGGCATGGCCATGGCCGTGACCCAGATCGCCGCCGCCTCCGCCGCCCTGGCCTGGATGTTCGCGGAATGGATGATGCGTGGCAAGCCCAGCGTGCTTGGTATCGCCTCGGGCGCCATCGCGGGCCTGGTCGCCATCACGCCCGCCGCCGGCTTCGTATTACCCGGTGGAGCCTTGGTTCTGGGCCTGCTGGCTGGCCTGGGCTGCTTCTTCGCGGTGATGTGGCTGAAGCACAAATTAGGCTACGACGATGCCCTCGACGTTTTTGGCGTACATGGTATCGGCGGCATTATTGGCGCCGTACTGACCGGCGTCTTCGCAGTCGAAGCGGTCGGCGGCACGCCCGGCCTGTTGGAAGGAAATAGCGGGCAGATCGGCCTGCAGCTATACGGCATCGGCGTGACCATCGCCTACAGCGCCATCGCGACCTTTATTCTGATCAAACTGGTTGGCGCGGTCATGGGCCTTCGGGTCGAGGAAGATGAAGAGCGTGAGGGTCTGGATATCAGTCTGCACGGTGAAAGCATCGCCTAGTCAAACATACTGACTACTGAACTTGTCGCGGCACGGGCCCGGTGGCTAAACCACCGGGCCCTTGACGTCTAGCGGTAGCGACCGGGTCATATAAGAACAAAAAGTGAAAGCCGATTCGAGAAGAGCGAATTTCTTGCCCTTTAACGATAAGTTAACGACGCAACTCCTTGTATAGACAACAAAAGCTGGCCACATTATCTATTGTGCGTTTATATTATGTTCTCGATTCGCGAATCAACTTGCGAATCACCTGCGGCCAGCTTTGCAAACAACTGAATTTGGGCATTGAAATCGTGATTCCACAGAGCCTCACCGCGGATCGCCAGATCATAAATCCGCGCCTGGATATGCTGCCTGATTATCCGTTCGAACGGGTGCGCGGTCTGCTGGATCATCTGCCCGCGCCCGGTAACCTTGAGCCGGTCGCGTTGAGTCTGGGCGAACCGCAGCATCCCTATCCCGACTTCGTGGGCGAAATTTTGCATGCCAACCGACACCTGTACGGCAAATATCCCCCCGTCGCCGGCACGCCGGACTTCCGCCGGGCTGTCGCTGACTGGCTGAACCGCCGCTATGACCTGCCCGACGGCATGGTGCGGGCGGATGATCATATCGCCCCCTGCGCCGGCACGCGGGAGGCGCTGTTTCGTACCGCATTCCTGGCCGTGCCGCCTAAAAAAGCCGGCAAACAGCCTGTCGTCCTGATGCCCAACCCGTTCTATCAATGTTATGCCGGCGCGGCGGTGGCGGCCGGCGCCGAGCCGATTTTTGTCAATACCTTGGCCGAGAATGGTTTTCTGCCTGATTTCGCCGGCCTGGACGAGGGTATTCTGGCCCGCACCGCCCTGGTTTATTTTTGCACACCCGGCAATCCGCAAGGCGCGGTGGCGGATCTGGCGTATCTTGAGGCTCTTGTCGCCCTTTCCCGCCAGTATGATTTCACCCTGGTGGTGGATGAATGTTACGCGGAAATCTACAACGGTGATCCGCCGCCCGGCACCTTGCAGGCCTGCGCGGGGGACGGCGATTTATCGGGCGTTCTGGTTTTTCATTCGCTGTCCAAACGTTCCAATGTGGCTGGACTACGCTCCGGCTTCGTGGCTGGCGATGGGGAATTGATCACATTATTCCGCCGCCTAAGTGAATATGGCGGCAGCCCCACGCCCCTGCCCGTTTTCGCCGCCGCCACGGCCCTGTGGCAGGACGAAGAACATGTGGTGGCCAATCGCGCCCTGTACCGGGAAAAATTTGATTTGGCGGAACGGATATTGTCCAACCGCTTCGGTTTTTACCGGCCCGATGGCGGCTTTTTCCTGTGGCTGGACGTTGGCAACGGCGAAGCGGCGACCCGGGAATTGTGGACCCAGGCCGCTATCCGCGTGCTGCCCGGCAGCTATCTGACGGCCGAGGACGGCATCGGCGACAACCCCGGTGATCGCTACATACGGGTCGCCATGGTGCATGACTACGCGGTGATGGAAGACGCTCTGGCGCGAATAGCCCAAACTTTATGAGGGAAAGCGGATATGTCACAACATAGTGGTTCGCCACACCGGCCGGCCCTGCTGCCACCCGCCGCCGTGACCTTCCTGCATCGCCGCGCAGTCGAGACAGCTGGGCTGCTTCTCTTTGCCCTGGCCACGGCACTGGCGTTGGCCCTGGCCAGCTACCGGCCGGAAGATGCCGCCCTCAACGTCGCCGCTGCCGGCGGGGCAGCCAATTGGCTGGGAACGCCCGGCGCCTGGGCGGCTGATTTGTTGCTACAGACACTGGGGTTGGCCAGTATCGCCGTGGTTGGGATCATGGCCTGTTGGGCCTGGCGCATCGCCTCCCATCGGGGATTGCCGTGGTACGGTTTGCGGCTGGCCCTGGCGCCGCCCGCGTTATTGCTGCTGGCGGCCCTTGCCGGTAGTGTGACGGCCCCCGAACAATGGCCCCAGGCCGCCGGATTGGGCGGCTTCGGCGGCGATTGGCTGCTACAGATCAGCACCCGGCCCCTGGCCGTGATCGCACAGACGCCCGGCTCCCCCCTTGTGCTGGCCGCCGGGACGCTGACAACGGCCATATTGGTACTTTATCTGCTCGGTATCCGCCTCGCCGAATGGCTGGCCCTGGCCAAGGCGGGCATCGCCGGCACAATCCATACCCTGGGTGCGGCCCGGTTCGCGGCCGCGACAGCGGAGCGCCTGGGCCGGCAAGCCGCCACCCATCCCCTGTTCCGGCGCGAACCCCGACTGAGCCTTAACGAGGAAGAGATCCCGCCGGAAGGTGAACCCATCCAGATCGGCGAGCCCATTTCACCGAGCCGGGTCAGAAAACCGAAAAAGAAAGCCCGAAAAAGCAGCCGCGCCCAGTCCGAGCTGCAACCGGCACTGGCCCTGACCGAGGGCGATGACTATCAACTGCCCGCCCTGCATTTCCTGGCCGCGCCAAACAGAGTTCAACAAGGCCGAAGCGTTAATGAAAGTGCCTTGGAACAAAACGCCCGTATGCTGGAAACCGTGCTGGACGACTATGGCGTACACGGGCGCATCGTGCAGGTCCGCCCCGGTCCCGTGGTCACCTTGTATGAATTAGAGCCGGCGCCGGGCACCAAAACATCTCGCGTGGTCGGCCTTTCCGACGATATTGCCCGCTCCATGTCGGCCCGCAGCGTTCGCATCGCCGTGGTGCCTGGGCGCAATGCCATCGGTATCGAACTGCCGAACCAGGACCGGGAGACCGTCTTTCTGCGCGAACTGCTATCCACCGCGGAGTACGAAAAATCAAACCTGACCCTGCCCCTGGCCCTGGGCAAGGATATCTCCGGCGCGCCGGTCCTGGTCGATCTGGCGAAAATGCCCCATCTGCTGATCGCGGGCACCACGGGCTCCGGCAAATCCGTCGCCATCAACACCATGATCCTGTCGCTGCTGTACTGCCTGCCGCCCGAACGCTGCCGCATGATCATGATCGACCCTAAAATGCTGGAATTAAGCGTTTATGATGATATCCCCCATCTGTTGACACCCGTGGTGACCGACCCGGGCAAGGCGATCATGGCCCTGAAGTGGGCGGTGCGGGAGATGGAAAACCGCTATCGCGCCATGGCCAATCTGGGTGTGCGTAATATCGACGGCTACAACCAGCGCCTGGCGGAAGCGGAAAAACGCGGCGAGGAATTAAAGCGCACGGTGCAGACCGGCTATGACGCCGACACGGGCCAGCCGGTTTTCGAGGAACAGATCCTTGAAACCGACCCCATGCCCTATATCGTCGTCATCGTGGACGAGATGGCGGACCTGATGATGGTGGCCGGCAAGGAAATCGACGCCGCCGTCCAGCGCCTGGCCCAAATGGCCCGCGCCGCCGGCATCCATGTGATGATGGCCACGCAACGCCCCTCGGTCGATGTTATCACCGGCACCATCAAGGCTAATTTTCCAACCCGGGTCAGTTTTCAGGTTACCGCAAAGGTGGACAGCCGCACCATTCTTGGCGAACAGGGCGCCGAACAACTGCTGGGCATGGGCGATATGCTGTATATGGCCGGGGGCGGCCGTATCAACCGCGTGCACGGCCCCTTCGTCGGTGACGATGAAGTGGAAGCCGTGGTCAATCACCTCAAACAACAGGGCCGCCCGGAATACCTCGATGCCGTCACCGAAGACAGCGAACCTGGTTCCGACATGGCCTTTGGCCTGCCCCAAGGCCCTGCCGGTACGGATAGCGGTGACGGCGGCAATGCCTTGTTCGATGCGGCCGTCGACGTCATCGCCCGGCACCAGAAAGCCTCGACCTCATTTTTGCAACGGCAGCTGAAAATCGGTTATAACCGGGCCGCCGATCTGATCGACCGCATGGAAACGGAAGGCATCGTCGGTCGCGCCAACCATGTGGGCAAGCGCGAAGTCCTGGTCCGTAATCCCGACGAGGATGCCTAGTTTGAACCGACGACACGTTCTGGCAAGCGCCCTGTCCCTGGCAACATCGTCCCTGGCGACATTGCCATTGACCTACGCCCCGGCCATTGCCGCGAAAACTTCCGACCATGACGCCGCGATAAAAAAGGTCGAGACTTATCTGAATGGCCTCAAATCCCTGTCGGCACGCTTTCTGCAGGTGGATTCCGAAGGCAACGTGGCCAAAGGCAAACTCTACATGCGCCGCCCGGGCCGTCTGCGATTTGAATATGATGCGCCCTCACCTCTGTTGATCGTCGCCGATGGCGTCTGGCTGGTGCTGTATGACAAAGAGCTGAACCAGGTCAACCGCTTCCCCCTCTATGAAACGCCCCTGGGCGTGCTGGTGGACGACCCCGTTGATCTGCGCGAAAAAGTCCAGGTGGTCGCCGTGGAAAAAGGCCTTGGGGTTTTGCGGATCAGAATTGTTGACCGGGAGTTGCCCGACGAAGGCTGGATCGGCATCACGTTCACCGAACCGCCGATGTTGTTGCGGCAATGGAAAATCAAGGACGCCCAGGGCGGCATTACCGCCCTGTCCCTGACGGATATCCGTGTGAACCGAAAATTAGAGGGCGAACTTTTCCATTTCTCGGATCCGCCGGCATTTAAGGAATAGCGACGAGGACACTTGATCCACCACGGGCTCACCGTTAGGTTGTTACGGAAAATAGGTAGGAAACGAGTCCCATGACATTGAGCCAGACAGACACCCCCATAAACGTCAACGATATTCCCCTGGACCAGATCGACGTGAGCGATCCTGGCCTGTATCAAAACGACGACTTTTATGAATACTTCCGACGCCTGCGCCGGGAGGATCCGGTGCATTACTGCGCCGACAGCGCTTATGGTCCCTATTGGTCGGTCACAAGATATGACGACATCATGCAGGTCGAGCTGGATCACGCGACTTATTCGTCCGCCGCGCACCTTGGCGGGATTGCGGTACGCGATAATCCAAACGGCAAACAGATGGCCAGTTTCATCGGCATGGATCAACCCGAACATACCGGCCAAAGAAAGGCCGTCGCGCCGATCGTCGCGCCCACGAATTTGCGCAACATGGAAGCCGTGATCCGCCAGCGTACGGAAGATGTCCTGGACGCCCTGCCCCGCAACGAAACATTTGACTGGGTCGACAAGGTCTCGATTGAGCTGACCACCATGATGCTGGCGACATTGTTCGATTTCCCGTTCGAGGATAGGCGCATGCTGACCTATTGGTCCGATGTCGCCACCGCCGATTTCGATGCCCCCGGCGCCCTGGTAAAATCGGATGAGGAACGCCTCGAAATCCTCAAGGAAATGGGCCAGTACATGGGCAAATTGTGGCGCCAGCGAGCCGACAAGGATGGCGGCTTTGATCTGATTTCCATGCTGTCCCAGGACGCGGCGACCAAGGACATGAGCCCCATGGACTTGATCGCCAATTCAACCCTGCTTATCGTCGGCGGCAATGACACGACGCGTAATTCCATGTCCGGCGGCCTGATGGCATTGTGTAATAATCCCGACCAATTCGCCGCCCTGCGCGCCGACCATGGTTTGGTTAAGACCCTGATACCGGAGATTATCCGCTACCAATCGGCCATCATCCATATGCGCCGCACGGCCTTGAAGGATACGGAATTGGCCGGCAAAAAGATCAGCAAGGGTGACCGGGTGGTGATGTGGTACGTCTCGGGCAACTGGGATGACGAGGTGATTGAGGCGCCGATGGAGTTCAACATCCAACGCAAGAATGTACGCCGCCATCTGGCTTTTGGCGCTGGCATCCATCGCTGCGTTGGTGATCGCCTGGCGGAACAGCAACTGCAGATCCTATGGGAGGAAATCCTGAAGCGGGACATGCGGATTGAAATCGCGGGCCCGGTGGAACGGATCTATTCCAATTTTATCCGTGGCATCAAGCACCTACCGGTGCGCATTAGCTGACATAATCGGCGGCTATCTTAGGCGTGCATGGGCGCGTCTGTTGATGTAATAACTGTTTACATGAACAAATCGAAACGCACCGGCGGGCGGCGCGGCTATCATCATGGCAATCTAAGCGAGGCCTTGGTGCAGGCCGCCCTGGACCTGATCGCCAAATTCGGACCCGCCGGTTTCAGCTTCGCCGAGGTGACCCGCGCGGTGGGCGTCAGCCCCGCCGCGCCTTACCGGCATTTCCGCGACCGCGATGCCCTGATGGCCGATATCGCCCGGCGCGGCTTCGATAAATTCGCCGATGCATTGTCTGAAGCTTGGAACAGTGGCCAACCCGAAGCTCTGGCAGCCTTCAAATCCGTGGGCCAGGCCTATCTGACTTTTGCCCGCAATGAACCGGCCTATTTCGCGGCTATGTTCGAGGCGCGCCTGCCCACCGATACCTCCCGCGAATTGACCCAGGCCACGGATCGGGCCTTCGCCATCCTGCGCCAGGCTTGCGAAACATTGATCGCCGATCTGCCCGAGGGTAAACGCCCCCCCGCCATGATGATGAGCCTGCACGTCTGGGCCATGGCCCATGGCATCGCCTCCCTGTTCGGACGCGGCGACAGCGCCCGGCGCAACATACCCATGACGCCGGAGCAGCTGCTGGAGGCCGATATGCTGATCTATCTCGACGGTCTCGGTTTCGGCGATAACAAGGACGGCTGATATTTTTTTCCTCCCATTGGCTTGACAGCCGCAGCCAGCGTCCCCACCTGTGTTAATGTAAATAACATTTACATGAGGATTGAATGGAACTCACACGGAAACTAGACGAATACGGCAAAGGGGCCTGGATTGCTGTCATGGTCCTCAGCTTCATCATCTTCTGGCCGGCCGGGCTGGCCATACTGGCTTATTTAATCTGGAGTGGACGCATGAAATGTTGGAAAGGCGTCGGCGCTGGCCGCTGGCACAATCGGCGGAGCCGTCATGACCGCCATTACGAAACCACCAGCGGTAATTCCGCCTTCGATGATTACCGCGAGGAAACCCTAAAACGTCTGGAAGACGAACAGATCGAGTTCGAAAGCTTCCTCGAACGACTGCGCCACGCCAAGGACAAGGCCGAGTTTGATCAGTTCATGCATGATCGCGGCGATGCCCCCAAGGCACCGCCCCAGGCCGAAGCGGGGGACGATAGACCCAACGCATAAGCCGGTCGACCGCTAGCCATATTGGGGACGCACGGAAACGTGCGTCCCCTTTTTGTTGTCTATCATTGCGACAGAAAATTCGCACGGCGCCATCCATGCTAAGATGGCCCGAAATCATCTGTGAGTAGGAGGAAACATCATGGAATTCGATATCATGGCCAGAGCATCCACCTGGGCGGATGCCGCCGAACTGGCGCAGCGGCTGGAGGGCGCCGGATATTCCGGTATGTTGATGACGGAAGGCAGCCAGGTGCCGTGGATGGTCATCGCCGCGGCCGCCATGGCCGCCCCGAAACTGCATTTTTCCACCGGCATCGCCGTGGCTTTTCCCCGCAGCCCCATGATGTCGGCCCAGATCGCCTGGGAGCTGGCCCGTAATACGCAAGGACGCTTCCGCCTGGGTCTCGGCAGTCAGGTCAAGGCCCATATCACCCGGCGCTATGCCTCGCAGTTCGACCGTCCCGCGCCCCAGATGAAGGATTATCTGCAGGCCGTGCGTGCCTGCCTGAAAGCCTTCCGCCGGGAAGGGCCCCTGGAGCACGAGGGCCCCTATTACAATTTATCCCTGCTGCCGGAACAATGGACGCCCAGCGGGCATGACTACGAGGATATCAAACTGGATATCTCGGCCGTCGGCCCTTACATGACCAAAGTCGCGGGCGAATTGGCGGACGGCATCCACGTCCATCCCATGCACTCCATGCCCTATATCGCGAACCGCGTGCTGCCGAATTTGGCCGAGGGCGCGGCCCGCGTGGGTCGTGATCCGGCCGAGATCGACCTGATCGTCCCCGTCATGGCTATTCCCGGCGATAGCGCGGAGGAACAGGCCACGGCCACCTTGAAAGCCAAAACCCAGATCGGCTTTTACGGCGCGACGCCCAACTATGCCTTCCAGTTCGACGATCTGGGCTATGACGGCATGCGCGATAAGTTGCGGGTGCATCTGAAAAGCGGCGATACGGAGGCCCTGGTCGCCCTGATTGATGACGAGATGCTGAACCACTTCGCCCTGCCCGCCCGTTGGGACGACATGGCCGACAAGCTGATCGCCCGCTACAAGGGCACGGCGGCGCGGGTGGTGATGTACCATGCGGAGGAAAGCATCCGCGAGCACCCGGACAATTTCGGCAAATGGAGCGAGATTGCCCGCGCGGTCAGGGCGGCCTAACCGTCCCAAACGCCTTCCGGCAGGGGTAAACCGGATAGCTCCCGGTCGCCGATGGGGCCATCGGGGGCGATGTTGAGGCCGTCCAGGATGAACATCAACTGGCGCACATGCTGGCCCGTATGCCAGGCCGTGCGCTCCAGCGTTTCGTGCAAGGGCTGCGGGCCGTAGTAGGTGGGGACCGTGACGGTGAAGTCCCGCTCGGCGCCGCCGTCCCGCCACCAGGCGAGCAGATCCTGACGGGCTTTTTCGCCATCATCGGCAATATCGGCGAAGGTGACCAGCTCATCGCCGGGGCTTTCGCCCAGCTTCTCGTAGGTCAATTCCTCGCCGCTCGCCATGCCCAGAAAAGCCCGGCTGATCTGGAACAAATGATAGGTCAGGTCGCGGTAGCTGCGCGGGCGGCCGGGCAACTGGGCATGCATTTGGTCGTCGGGCAGTTGGCGCAGGTAGCGCTGCGCGGCGCTTAAAATCCAATCCAGGCGTTGGATCAGCTCGCCCGGCGGCAACATATCGGCGCCCTGGTCATCCAGGCCAAGAAACGCACCCACATCGCGCAGGGACAACCCCATGACATAGTCATTGCCTTTCGCCACCACGGGCACGGTGCGCACGCCAAGCGCTTGCAATTGCGCCAATCCGTCCGGATCGCCGGCGACGTTGATCGATTGGAAGTCAACCGCACGGGCCGACAAATGCTCCTTAAGGCGGAGGCAGCTGCTTCACCCAGGCTGCCAGAAAACCCTGATTGTTTCGTTCATGATTGCTTCGTTCATGATTACCTCTCAATCCCCATGCGCTTGAAAGTACGTTCCCGCTTTTCCAGCCACCAGCCGTATTGCGCCGGCCACATACCAAATTCCGGATCGGCGCCCAGGTCCTGGGCCGCCTGTACCGGCCAGAACGGATTGTACATGATTTCCCGCCCCACGGCGATCAGATCCGCATCACCAGCCTGCAGGATCGCCTCCGCCTGGGGTCCGTCCAGGATCAGGCCCACGGCCATGCTCAAAATGCCTACCTCCTCTCGGACGGCGGCGGCATATGGCACTTGAAAGCCAAGGCCGCGCGGGATCAAGTTCACGGTGGCCGAGGCAGCATTGCCGCCCGACGAACAATCGATGCAATCGACGCCCAGAGCCTTCAATTCTTTGCCCAGGGCAATGGAATCTTCCAATTGCCAGCCGTCGTCGGAGCCATCAACGGACGAGATCCGAAAATACAGGGGCTTGTTTTCCGGCCACTTGCCGCGAACTTCCCGCGTCACTTCCAGCGCCAGCCGCATGCGCCCGGCCCGATCACCGCCATATTGGTCCGTGCGCTTGTTGGACAGGGGCGAGAGGAACGACTGCAGCAAATAGCCATGGGCACCGTGAATTTCCAGGCAGTCGAAGCCAACTTCGTGGGAGCGCGCCGCCGCCTGGCCAAAGGCCCGGACGATATCGCCAATCTCATCCACGCCTAATTCTCGCGGCACCAGCCAGCCGTCGTCGGCCGGAATGGCCGACGGCCCCACCACTTCCCACGGCACATCACCCTCGGCGATGTCCTTATCGGTCAGGGCGCTCAGGCCGTTCCAGGGGCGTTGGGTCGAGGCCTTGCGCCCCGCATGGCCGATCTGGATGCCCGCGACGCCGCCATGTCGCTCAATGATGCCGACAAGTGGCTTCAGTGCCTGGGCCTGCTCCTCGGTCCAGATACCAAGGCAGCCATGGGTGATCCTGCCGCGGGGCTCGACCCCCGTCGCCTCGACAAATATGGTGCCCGCGCCACCCCGCGCGTAGGAGCCCAAATGCACCAGATGCCAATCGTTGGCGATGCCGTCCTTGGCGGAATACTGGCACAACGGCGGCACCACGATGCGGT
>JABIRL010000258.1 GCA_018667855.1 Rhodospirillaceae bacterium | reverse complement strand
GTTGAACACGCCCGATCCCAGCTATCACGGCGCCGTCTGGTCCCAGGCGATCAAGCCACTGGGCCCCATCGCCTATATTATCAAGGCGCGGGTGACCCTGTTGCGGGATCTGGGCCCGGCTGCCAGCCCCTTCAATGCCTTCCAGACCATTCAGGGCCTGGAAACCCTGCCCCTGCGCATTCGCGAACATTGCCGCAATGCCGATGCGGTCACGGAATACCTGAACCGCCATGAACAGGTGGCCAAGGTGATCCATCCCAGTCTGCAGGGCGGCGAAGACCGGGCCCGCGCGGACAAGTACCTGAGCGGCGGCTATGGCGGCCTGGTGGGTCTGGAATTGAAGGGCGGCCTGGATGCCGGGCGTGCTTTCATCGACGCGCTGGAGCTGTTCTATCACGTGGCCAATATCGGCGACGCCCGCAGCCTGGCAATCCATCCCGCGACCACCACACATTCCCAGCTGACGCCAGAGGAACAATTGGCCACCGGCGTCACCGACGGTTATGTGCGTTTGTCGGTGGGCATTGAACATATCGACGATATCATCGCCGATCTGGCCCAGGCCCTGGAAAAGGCATCGGCCTGAATCAATCCACTTTCGTTAGACCTGACGGCGTCCCTTTCGCGAGGGGCGCCGTTTGCTATTGCGCGGCGTCGCCGGACTGTTGCGCCAGCAGTTTCGTCGGTGTGCGTAGAAACAAGGCGGCAAAGGCGCATCCGGCGGGATAGAGCGCCATCAACAGCAGCGTTTCGTGATAGCTGCCGACCATGTCGAAGGCGATGGCCAGCGGCAGGGGGCCAATAGAGGCGCCGGTGACGCCGATCATCTGGCCCGTACCCTGAATGGCGCCCAAATGGCGGCGTCCGAAATAGCGCGGCCAGACGTAGCCGAAAAACGTCATGGTGCAACCGTTGTTGATGCCGAAGGCGACCGCATAGATCATGGCCGATGTCAGGTCGTGAACAAAGGCGGCGCTGGTCAGCGAAGCGATCATGACAATCAAGCCAAAGATGAATACCCATTTTGTCGGAAAACGGTCCAAGGCCCGCCCGACCAGAGGAATGGCAACGATCATGACCAAGGCTGAAATGGGAAATATGCGCGCCGCCGCCGCTTCACCCAAGCCCTGCGTGGTCAGGATCGAGACCTGAAAAAAATGCAGCGACGTCACCAGCATGGACAGCCCGCATAGCCCGACACCGAGAATCCAGAAAGTACTGGTGGCTAAGGCTTCGCGCAGGGTCAGGCCATGTTCGGCCGCGGTGACGCTGTCTTGGACCGTCAAGCCCGACGCGCCATCTGGGCTTAGGCCCAGGTCTTCCGGGCGATTGTGCAACAGAAACAGAACCGGCGGCAGCAACAATACCCAGGTGCTGATACCAAGCCAGAACCAGGCCTGGCGCCAGCCAACCGTATCGATCAGCCATTGCGACAGAGGCGGATGCACGGCCATGGAGAGGGAAAATCCCATGGCCATGAGGCTCAGTGCGAAGCCGCGATTGCGGTCGAACCAATGGGACACCAGGTTGGAGCTGTTCAACATCAGGCTGCCCTGGCCCAAGAATCGCAGGGCCGCGAAGGCCACGGCCAGCCACAGAAAGCCGGCGGCGGCGCCAAAGCCGATACAGGCGAAACCAAGCAAAACCGTGACAATGAACATCACCCGCCGCGGGCCGAACCGATCCACCAGCCGGCCCATGTGGGGCAGGCCAAAAGCGGCGATCAGTGTGGCGAAAGCATAGGCGGAGGATATGGAGGTGGCGGAGATGCCCAAATCGGCCTGAATATGCACCAAGAAGACGCTGAAGGTGTGGGACTGCCCCGGTCCGCTGACAAAAATGCCCAGCGCGGCCACGGCCAGGATGACCCAGCCGTAAAAGAACCGTTGGCTGATATTAAGAGCGAATGATTTCATGATACTGAACGGATAACTCGATAGTTACGCTGGGCTTCGCCACTATAGCAGCGCCGGCCGAAAACAAGAAAAGGGGACGCCGAGGCGTCCCCTTTCCGTCGTCGCTTTTCGTGGTGCCTGATCAGGCGCCTTCGCGGCCGATAATGGCCACGGATGAGACGTTCTGATGGGGCTGACCGCCCAGATTGTGGGTCATCCCAAATGTGGGATCGGCCAACTGGCGTTCACCGGCCCGACCGAGCAGCTGGTTGTACATTTCGTACAGCATGCGCAGGCCGGAGGCGCCGATGGGATGGCCAAAGCACTTCAGGCCGCCATCGATCTGGCAGGGGACCTGGCCGTCGGCGTTGTAGAAGCCGTCCAGGACGTCGCGCCAGGCTTCGCCTTCGTTGGAGATATAAAGATCTTCCATGGTGACCATCTCGGTGATCGAGAAGCAGTCGTGACATTCGAACATGGAGATCTGATCCCGTGGCTTGTCGATGCCGGCCTCTTTATAGGCCCGCTCGGCTGCCTTGCGGGTGGTCAGGAAGTAGCTGCCGTCCCAGGAGTTATGGGCCGATTCCGTACCGTTCGACACCGCCAGTTGCAGGGCCTTGACGGTGATCCGTTCCGATTTGCCAAGCGAGGCGGCAATCTCCGGCGTCGTGACGATGGCGGCGGCGGAGCCATCCGACACGCCACAGCAGTCAAACAGACCCAAAGGCGCGGCGATCATCGGCGCGTTCAGCACTGTTTCCAGCGGGATCTCTTTTTGCAGATGGGCCTTGGGGTTCTTGGCGCCATTGGCATGGCTTTTCACCGAAATCGTGCCGATGGCTTTCTTCACGGTCTCCATGTCCACGCCATGCTTTTCCGAATAGGCGGTGGCCAATTGGGCAAAGCCGCCCGGGGCGGAGCCGTTGTTCTTGATCATATCGTTCAGGGGACCGCCGCCGCGTTGGGGCAGGCCGCCATAGCCGGTGTCTTTCAGCTTCTCGACACCAAGAGCCAGCGCGATG
>JABIRL010000161.1 GCA_018667855.1 Rhodospirillaceae bacterium | reverse complement strand
TCCGAGCCATACCTTGACCGACAAGTACTTCAACCTGCCGCAACTTAGTGACAATCTCTTCCGGTTTGTGTCGCTTGTTCGCCATCTCTGATCCTCCGTTTCCTAACTATAACGATGGACCAACTCAGTGGGGGAGGACCAATCTCGTAGGCCTGTTTCGCCCGTTGACGTTATGAGGCGCCATCGTATTGGTCGGACTATTGTTGGGGCGTGGCGTCGTCCCACCATTTGTCAGCCTCGGTCTGGTTCCTGGCCAGATTGTCCCGGATCGCCTTGTCGCTCCGGTTATAGGTCTTGGCCAGTTCCGGATCCGTGCCCAGTTTGTAGGTCATGTTGTGCAGGTCCAGTTCGTCATCCATGGCGCCACCAAAGAAAGTCTGGTGGTCGTCAACGGCCCTGAGCACCTCCTTGGCCCGGGTTTTCTGGCGCGGCCGGGTGCGTTTGTCCGAATAGAGCTGCATGTCGTGGTCGGGGCCGAGCGGTTCATGGGGATTGAAGTCTCCCATGACGTGATCGGTGGCGAAGGCGTCGTCGTCGTATTGATATTGTTTCAAAGGATCGGTGAAGTCTTTTGTG
Source organism: Rhodospirillaceae bacterium (assembly GCA_018667855.1). GTDB lineage: Bacteria > Pseudomonadota > Alphaproteobacteria. Next base: position 9,688 of record JABIRL010000161.1, on the reverse strand, counting down.
AACAGAGCCATGGTACAAGCCTTTCTTGGCGTCAGGGGTGGATGGCTGGCGCTTCAAAGAAGTGACCAAATACGAAAAAGGGCCCGGCGCGGCTGCCCGCGTGGGCCCAATGGTGGGGAAATCCAGATTTCAGATACAAAAAAGGCGTCGCGGCCAAGGCCGGACACCCAAAACATTAATCCTATGTCGCGGGGAAGCGTCTAATCGCCACCCGCACTAATTTCAGTCTGGTAATATTACCCTATGTAAATTTAAATTGCAAGACAAATATTGAAAACCGCCGGAAATTGCGCCGGGTTCTGGCGGATTACTGGCAAAATTCGTTGATCAGGGCCAAAAACGCGGTGGCGAATTTCTCCAGTTTTGCCTGGCCGACGCCGTGGATCGTGGCGAATTCCTCTTCCGACGTTGGGCGGCGGCGGGCCATATCGGCGAGGGAGCGGTCGTTGAAGACCACATAGGCCGGCACGCCCCGGGCCTTGGACAACTCGGATCGCAGGGTTTTCAAGGCCGCCAGCAGGTCGTGATCCGCCGTCGACAATTCCGCTTCCGCCGCCGCCGTCCGTGCCGAACGACCGCGGGGCTTTCGCGGCTCTTTCGCCAGGCCGCCGGATGCGGGCGTGGCATCGGGGCGGTAGTGGAAGCTTTCCTCGCCCCGCAGCACGGCCTGGCCCCGTACGCCCAGGGCCATGCCGCCGTACCCTTCCAGGTCGAGCTGCAAATAATCCCCCGCCACCAATTGCCGCAGGATGGAATGCCAGGCAGCCTTGGCGTGAGGTTTGCCGGCACCGTGGCTGTCCAGACGGTTATGGCCGAATTTGCGCACCTTTTCATTGTTGGCGCCTAGCAGGACATCGACGATATGGGCGGCGCCGAAACGCTGCCCCGTCAGGCGCACCGCATCCAGGGCCAGGCGCGCCAGGTCGGTGCCGTCAACGGGATCGGGGGCATCCAGGCACAGGTCGCAATGGCCGCAGGGCTGGGGATCATCGTCTTCATCGCCGAAATAGGCCAGCAGGGTTTGCCGCCGGCATTGCGGCGCCTCGCAATAGGCCAGCAGGGCATCCAATCGCTTATGCTCCTGGCGGCGGCGGTCGTCGTTGCCGCCCTCATCCTCGATGAACATGCGCCGCATGCGGATATCGCCCAGGCCGTACAACATCAAGGCCTCGGCCGGCGCGCCGTCGCGTCCCGCGCGGCCGAACTCCTGGTAATAGGCCTCCATGCTGCCGGGCAGATCAGTGTGCAGAACAAAGCGCACGTCGGGTTTGTCGATACCCATGCCGAACGCGATGGTGGCGACCATGACCACCGCATCTTCGCGCATGAAGCGGTCCTGGTTGCCGTCGCGGTGGTCCTTGTCCATGCCCGCATGATAGGGCAGGGCGGGAATGCCGTTGGCCAGCAGATAGGTGGATATTTCCTCGGTCTTTTTGCGGGAGAGGCAATAGACGATGCCGCTTTCGCCCCGATGGCGGCCCAAAAAAGCCAGCATCTGGCGTTTCCAATCCTGCTTGAAAGCGACGCCGAGGCGGATATTGGGGCGGTCGAAGCCTTGGACGAATATGCTGGCCTTGCCGCCGAATAATTTGTCGGCGATATCCCGCCGCGTAATGGCGTCCGCCGTGGCGGTCAGGGCGATCATGGGCGTGCCGGGGAATAATTCCCGCAGCCGGGCCAGATCGGCGTATTCGGGGCGAAAAGCGGGGCCCCATTGAGATATGCAATGAGCCTCGTCCACAGCGATGAGCGTGACCGGCAGGTTGGCGATGGCGGCCAACATACGCTCGGTCATCAGGCGTTCGGGTGACAGATAAAGGATCGAGATTTCACCCGCCGCGACCCGGCGCCAGATCTCTACATTTTGCGACCGGTCCTTGCCCGAATTTATGGTCTCGGCCCGCACGCCGGCCAGTTGCAGAGCCGCGACCTGATCCTGCATCAGGGCCAACAGAGGCGAAACGACAATGGTCAAGCCTCCCAAAGCCAGGGCGGGCACCTGAAAACACAGGGATTTGCCGGCGCCCGTGGGCATCACCGCCAAGGCGCTGTCGCCCGCCATCAGGGTATCGATAACCTCCGCCTGGCCGGGGCGGAACTCCGGGAAGCCGAAGACCTCGTGCAGGATGCGTTGTATGTCATCCCCTTGGCCGGACTCGGGTGCCACCACCGTCATATCATGTGATCCCATCGGTGCCGGCGCCACAGACCAGCGCTGTGCAGACAGCGCCAGCGGGCGGTACATAGGCACCGCCTTGCAGGGCGGCGATGGCGGCGGCGGCCGATAGCTCCACGCCTAGGCCGAATTCCCGCCATAGCCATTGGGCGGCGTCACGCATCTGATCGTCGGTGACTAAAACGATGTCGTCCACGTTGTCCTGGATCAGGGCTAGGTTGATATTCTCGCTGCGGCGGGGCGCCAGGGTATTGGCCTTTGTGTCGATGCTGGCCAGGGTGACCAGTTCACCGGCGGCGACGCTTTCCCGCAAGGTTGGGGCGCCAACCGGTTCGATTCCAATCACCGTGATGCCGGGTTTCAGGGCCTTGGCCGCCATAGACGTGCCGGCGATCAGGCCGCCGCCGCCGATGGAAACCAGCAGCACGTCCGTATCCGGCGCATCCTCTAAAACTTCCAGGCTGACCGTACCCTGGCCGGCGATAACATCCCCATCGGCGAAGGGGTGGATATAGGTCTTGCCGTCCCGCTCCGCGACCACCAGCGCCTCCCGATTGGCATCATCCCAGACATCGCCATGGATATGCACCTCCGCGCCCCAACGGCGCAGATTGTCCGCCTTGGCAGGCGGCGTATTGCCCGGCAGATAGATGGTCGTGGAAACCCCCGCCGAATGGCCCGCATAAGCCACGCCCAGGCCATGATTGCCGCCAGAGGCCGTGATCAGGCCTCGCGCCTTGGCGTCATCATCCAGGGTCGTCAGCTTGCTCATGGCGCCCCTGGCCTTGAACGAGCCCGAGACCTGCAGGCATTCCAATTTAAGGTTTAGCGCTGGGTCGTCGGGCAAGGACGTATGACAAAACGAGCAGGGCAGAAGCGGCGTGCGCCGCACCCGGCCCTCGATGCGGTCGGCGGCGGCGCGAACATGGTCAAGGGTTACGGAGCTCATATACTCAATCGTCCCCCGGCAACACGGCGTAGGCTTCAATCTCCACCTTCATATCGGGCGCGATCAGGGCGCTGACCTCAACCATGGTGGAGGCGGGGCGAATTTGGGCGAAGACCTCGCCATGGGCCCGGCCCACGTCTTCGGCATCGGCGATATCGGTCACATACATGACCGTGCGCACAACGTCTTCGGGCTTGGCTCCGGCCTCGGCCAGCGCGGCGACGATGGTCTTGAGGATCTGTTGGGTTTGGCCATAGGCATCATCGGACACCATATTGCCATCCGGTCCGAAGCCCGTCGTGCCAGATACATGAACGGACCGGCCCACGCGAACGGCGCGGGAATAACCCACCTTTTCCTCCAACGGACCCCCCGATGAGATGTTTTGTCGGCTCATGACGTTGTCTCCTTGATTTTCATCGTTACCATGGTTCCACCACCCGCTTTCGGCCACGGTGCGGATCCGCCGTGGGCAGGGCGGCCAGGGTGTTGGCCAGAATGGCGCGGGTATCCGCCGGGTCGACCACATCGTCCACATGGAAGCGTTCAGCCGTGGCCAGGGCCGTGTGGTAGGTCCGCATCTCGTCCGTCCGCTGCTTATGTAGCGCGGCTTTTTCCGCTTCATCCGCAATGGCGTCCAGCTCCTTGCGGTAGATGATATTGACGGCGCCCTCCAGTCCCATGCCGCCGAACTCGGCCGTGGGCCAGGCCAACAGCAGATCCGGCTCCGTCGCCGCTCCACCCATGACGTAATAACCCAGGCCATAGGCCTTGCGCAGCACCACGGTCATAAAGGGCGTTGTCGCGTTGGCCAGCGCACTTAGAATACGTGCGGAATGGCGCACCAGGGCTGTCTTTTCCACCTCCGGCCCCACCATCAGGCCCGGCGTATCGCACAGGAACAGCAGGGGGATATCATAGGCATCGCACAGCTGGATAAAGCGGGCGATCTTATCGGACGCATCGCTATCGATGGCGCCCGCCATGACCATGGGCTGGTTGGCGATCATGCCCACCGGCCAGCCGTCGATCCGGGTCAGGGCGGTCACGGCGGCCTTGCCGAATTTGGGGCGCAGCTCCAGCACGCTGTCCAGGTCCGAAAGGCCCTCGATAACCTTGCGCACATTGTAGGCCCGGCGCGGGCTTTCCGGGATAACATCCCGCAACAGCATTTGATCCGGCGCCATACCCGGCTCCAGGCGGCCGCGGAAATAACTTAGGTATTGGCGGGCCGCGGCAATTGCGCTGGCTTCGTCCGGGCATAGAATATCAATGGCGCCGGATGCCTCGTGCACATCCATGGGGCCGATTTCCTCCGGCTTCAGCCAAGTGCCGAAGGCTGCCGCGACAAGCGGCGGCCCCGCCATGCCCATGGTGGCGGAGGGAATGGCGATGACAATGTCGCTCAATCCCGACAGATTAGCCTGACCGGCGAATGCCGCGCCGGTGACCATGGCGACGGTTGGTACCTTGCCCGACAGCCGGGCGAAGGTGACGAACGCCATGGTGGGTCCCTTTGGGGTCAGGATCAGGTCCTGGGTCCTGGCGCCGCCACCGTCCCACCAGCCGACCACGGGCCAGCCGTTGCGTTCGGCCAGGGCGAACATGCGGTCCGTCTTGCGGTGATTGATTGCGCCCTGGCTGCCCGCATAAACGGTGAAGTCATAACCGGCCGCCACAATGGGCATGCCGTCCACCATGGCCGTTCCCATTACCAGGCCGTCCGCCGGGCCGGCCATGTCCGGCCGGGCGGGCGCGGCCAGGCCGCCGTATTCAACGAAGCTGCCCGGATCTATAAAGGCATCGATGGAGGCGCGAATGGTCTGCAATCCGCGTTTCGCCTGGCGCGCCACGGCCTCGGGCCGGGCGTCGTCCAGTCGGGCCGCCTGGACCTCCAGGATCCGGGCCAGATCATCGCGCGGTTCCGTGCTTTTTTTGCTACTCATGGACTTATACTGCAATCGTGGCGAAGCCGTTGGACAGGACGATCAGATCCCGTTCGGGTACTGACGTTGTGAAATAGATCTCGTCCTCGTCTTCCCAAATATGGGTTTGCAGCAAGTCGCCGGGGATCACGGGAGCCGAGAATCGCGCTGAGAAGCTTAGCATGCGTTCAGGTTCATAGTCGCATGCGGCGCGCAGGACGGCGTGGCAGGCATGACCATAGGTGCACAGGCCGTGCAGAATGGGTTTCTCAAAACCTCCCGTGGCAGCGAAATCAGGATCGCAATGCAATGGATTGCGGTCGCCCGATAGGCGGTAAATCAAGGCCTGGCGCGGCAGGGTTTGAAACTCCACCACATGATCGGCCGGCCGCATGGGCGATTTGGGCAATGCTTCGGGCGATCCCTGGGGGCCACCATAGCCGCCGTCGCCACGAGCAAAAAGAACTGATTCCATGGTGCAGAGTTTATCGCCGCTGGCCTTGTCTGTCAGAACGGTTTCCAATTGTATCAATGCGCCGCGTCCTTCGCCCTTATCAAAGGCATTTATGACCCGGACGTCTGAAACAACCGTGGCGGCGGGCGGCAGGGGTTGGTGCAGGTTCAGGCGTTGTTCGCCATGAACCATTTGCACAATATCGATACCACAGTTCCAGAAAGTGCTGACATCAAAGGCGATGACCGTGGCCTGGGACGGCATCACCCTTTGGCCTTGTTCATAACAAAAGGACAATTCCTGCCGGTCCATCTGATCAGCGCCCATGCCGATGCCCAGGGCGTAGAGCATGGAATCGTTGTCCGTATAGGTGAATTCCTTACCCAGGATCTCTATCGCCAATAGGCTTTCCTGTGTGATGGCCATTGTCGCCTCCCGCTTTATAGGTTTCTCCGGGCATGGTATCACAGGCAAAATCGACACGTCTGGAGGATCTGATGAGCTACGAAACATTAAGCCTAAATGTCGAAGGCGGCATTGCCCACGTACAGCTGACCCGGGGTTCCCAATTCAACACCATGAACAAGGCCTTCTGGCCCGAGATGGTGGCTGTATTCGCCGAGATCGATCACGATCCCACTGCCCGCGTGGTGGTACTCTCGGCCCAGGGCAAGCATTTCACCTCCGGTTTGGATCTAAACGACTTCGGCGCCGGGCTCATGGGCAGCGATGGGGAGCCGGCCCGCAAGGCAGAGGCCCTGCGCCGCACCGTCTTGCATATGCAGGACTCCATGTCGGTGCTCGACCGCTGCCGCCTGCCGGTTCTGGCCGCCATTCAAGGCGCCTGCATCGGCGGTGGTATCGATCTGATCAGCGCCTGCGATATGCGCTACTGCGCCGAGGATGCGTTCTTTTCGATCCAGGAAACCAATATCGGCATGACGGCGGATGTGGGCACCCTGCAACGGCTGCCCCATATTCTGCCCCATGGCATCGTGCGGGAATTGACCTTCACGGGCCGGCGCATGATGGCGGCGGAGGCGCGGGAATGGGGCCTGGTCAATCAGGTTTTCGCCGATCAAGAGGCCTTGGTCGATGGCGTCATGGACATCGCGGCCGAGATCGCATCGAAAAGCCCCATCGCCACCGTGGGCAATAAGGAGATGCTGAATTATGCCCGTGACCACACTATTCAGGACGGCCTGAACTATATCGCCACTTGGAACGCCGCCATGCTGTCCCGCGCCGACCTGGGAGAAGCCTTCATGGCGAAACAGGAAAAGCGCGACCCTAAATACGGAGATCTGGATCCGACGAAACGTCTTGCCTAGACCAGGAAATGTAGTGGCGGAATCACATACAGGTCGTCGATGATGGCCTGTTTCTGCTCCGGTGTGCCCTTGAAGTAGTGCCGGCCCTCCCGGTCCGTCAGGCCGGCGCCAGGACAGAAGGTGGGGGAATAAGCGCCGGCGTGTCTGGGTCGTTGGGGAAGGCCTGGTCATAGAGGTATTGATTGGCGGTGACGTCATAAACCTCCGCCTTCTTCACCACCTCCATCTGGGCATTGCGCTGTTCCGGCGTCGCGGTCTTGGTCCGTTCGAAGGCATTGGTCGTCTCCCCAATGATACGATTGCACTCGGCCCGGTCGGCGGAGTTGTGTTTGGATCAGCAGTCTTGTTGCTTGTATAATTCTCGACGTACTCAATTTTATCGCAATCGGGTGTCGTTTTCCCAAAGACTAGAACATATTTGCGGGTGTCGAGCATGGAGCAATGATGACTAAATTACTTTCAATCCCCTCGCTTTTTGTATTCCTAATTTGCACCGCCTTCGCAGCCTCTGTCTGGGCGGAGGAAAATGTCTACAAAGGCAGTGAAAGTTTCGAGCGGGAGGGTGTCACCTACCGCATGGCTTGGACGGCGCGGGGAGTTACGACCGGTCTCTCTAGCAAAGAATCCACTAAAGTCTCCTACAGCGTCCGTATCGGGGATTTCTTTCTCCACCCCAAAACTCTGAAAGGCGGCACTTTCATTGGCTGTTGGGATGTGCCGCCGGCCAAGGTTCGGTGGGAGCCCCTTGGCGATCCGCAAATGGGCTGGATGCTGAAACTGGGCGGATTTTGCTCGGGATTTACCGGCTCGTTCAAGATTCATCTCGTGGTGCCGAACAAAGGCGATAATCCCGGTTTTACAGACTACGTGACGGCGGAATTCCATTCAAAGGAGACGCCCATAGCTCGCTGGACGGCGGACAAGAAACGGCTGCAAGTCTGGTCAAGTTATGAGCAATGGAGCCGGATGGGAAATGCCTACAAATTTTACGTGCCCGAACTCCGGGAGTTTTCGGTAATAACAAGTTTTCGCATCATTGAGGTCTCTTGCCCCCCTCTACCCATTGATGTGCGGCAATGGCCAAGCGACCTACCTTTCCGCAGTTTTTTTGGGGATTTTTATGCCGGGCTTGATCGACTGGACGCGCGGATCATGCAGTCAGCCCTGGATAATTATGAGAATCTCGAACCGCCGGGACATGAAGCTCGCCGGAATAAATACTGGGGGGTGGTTCACCAGGAGATTCACCCAGAGGCCCTTTGGAGCCATGGTCTGCCAAACAACAGAAAAGGACTTCAACGTCTAACCAATGAAATTCATGAAATTAGCAAGAAGATCACCAAAGCGCGGGGCCCGCTCGGTTTGCTCTGGCTTTCCTGGGGCAATCATCGAAACAAATGTTTGCGAGACTACGGACGAAGCTCCAGGCCATCTTAGGAAAATTTCACGTTAGCCATTTCCTATCCGTAAAAGGTACAGTGACCTTCCACCGCCGTAGTGGCGGCGGAAGGTCACTGTCTTATTCATCGACTATCGGAACGAATGTGGCAATCAAGACATAGGTGGGTTTGAGCGGGCCCTTCTTTTGGCCTTTTCCTGATGGGCATTAACGGAATTTTTGAATTTTTCTTCCGAGCCCCATCCCTCATCCGTGTTATAATATTTCTTCCAGTATGCAGCCTGCCCCTCAATATCAGCCGGAATATTCTTCTTCCAACGAAGCAGTGATAATCGGGCGGCGATTGCCGACAACAAGGGATTATCGCGGAGTTCCCGCCAGGTCACGGTGTTCCAATCCCTACCAAGTTTTGCGCTGACTTTTGCCCTCTGTTCCGCCAGACCTTTCCGTATCTGGGTCTCGCGGAATGTTCCTTCGTCAACTTGAAACACGCCGCCATAATAGCCGGGACGGGCCGTATCCTCATGCTGTCCCAGATGGCTCTCATGAATCGCTATTTTCCTCATGAAATCGTTCTTGGTTGGAAATATCCGTTCGATCCAAGCTATTACGGCATCCATTTTAGCCTGGCTCGGCGGCACATACTTGTGGCTCTGTTCCCAGGCACGATTCTTGGCATCGTTTGAAGGGTCACGTGAAGAACCAGCCTTGACCGGGGAAGGGTCAGATGAGTTTTTGTCAGTTTGTTCACCGGCGTCATTCATGAAATTCGCATGTTGATCGGCGGCGACTTGGTCGTAGTTACTTTTCCCTTCGCGCCAATCGTCGGATTTGTCCGTCCTTCGTATGGTCAGGATGTCCGATGCCGATGGTTCCGTCTCCGTGTCTTCCGTCGCCTTATTTGCCGAGGCGTCGCCCTTTACGTCCACCGCCTCCACGGCTTCCACCGGCGCCACATAGCCGTAATCGTCCTTAGGCCCCAGACCCATTTCGTCCAGGGTGGGTTCGTAGGTGGGCCAGGGGGCGATTTGGGCGTTCAGGTCTTCGATGATGGCTTGTTTTTGCTCCGGCGTGCCCTTGAAGTAATCGCGGTCCTCCTGGTCCGTCAGGCCGGCGTTGGGGATAAAGGCGGGGGTATCGGGATCATTGGGGAAGGACTGGTCATAGAGGTACTGATTGTCGGTGACGTCATAGACCTCCGCCTTCTTCACCGCCTCCATCTGGGCGTTTTTCTGCGCCGGTGTCGCGGTCTTGGCCCAATCGAAAGCATTGGTCGTCTCGCCAATGATACGGTTGCGCTCGGCCCGGGGGGCGGAGTTGTATTTTTTCGTCAACCGGGTGTTGGTGCCGTAGCTCTGGCCTAGGCCGGCCAATTCGCCGCCGCTGTGACTTAACGGCTCGTCCAGTACGTCCAGATGGGCGAACAACTCCGGGGCGCGGGTCTTTTTGCGCCG
>JABIRL010000331.1 GCA_018667855.1 Rhodospirillaceae bacterium | reverse complement strand
CTTCCACCATTGCGAGATCTCCATCCGCATGGATGACAAGCCGTCCCAGGCGCTGCGGCAGGGGCGGTACAAATCGTCCATGTGGCGCGCCATCGAGGCGGTGAAGACCCATGAGGCGGACGTCGCGGTCTCGGCCGGCAACACCGGCGCCCTGATGGCCATGTCAAAAATTGCGCTCAAGACCATGAAGGGGATCGACCGTCCGGCGATTTGCAGCTTCCTGCCCACCCTGCGCGGCGAAAGCGTGATGCTGGATTTGGGCGCCAATGTGGAATGCGATCAGGACAATCTGGTGCAGTTCGCCATCATGGGCGCCGCTTTCGCGCGCACCATACTGGGCCTGCCCCGGCCCACGGTCGGCTTGCTGAACGTGGGTGAGGAAGAGATGAAGGGGAACGAGGCCGTCAAGGGCGCCGCCGCGATCCTTAATCAGGCGGAACTGCCGTTACGGTTTCACGGCTTCATTGAAGGCGATGATATTGCCAAGGGCACCACGGACGTCGTGGTGACCGACGGTTTCAGCGGCAATGTGGCGATCAAGACCATGGAAGGGACGGCGAAGCTGTTCTCGCAGTTCCTGCGCACCGCGTTCCGTCAATCCATGTTGTCCAGGTTGGGATATCTGCTGGCCAAACCATCCATGAAGGCGCTGCGGGATCGTATTGATCCACGCCATCACAACGGTGGTGTTCTGCTGGGCCTGAATGGCGTCAGTGTGAAAAGCCATGGTGGCATGGACGATGTGGGCTTCGCCACCGCGATCGGCTTGGCGGCGGATATGGTGGCGGACGATCTAATTGGCCGCATCATCGCGGATATGGCACACTTCGCTGATTCTGATGATAGTCCAGACGAAACACAGGACCGGGCCGTGGCCCGGTAGAGCAAACCGACAAAATGATGAAGTCTGTTTTCATAGGGTGTGGTGCATATCTGCCGCAACGCAGCCTCAGCAACGAAGAGCTGGCGAGTACGGTCGATACCTCTGACGATTGGATTGTCGCCCGAACCGGGATTTCCAATCGCCATATAGCGGCCGATGGCGAATTCACCTCGGACCTGGCCTATCATGCCGCCGTTGACGCCCTGGCCTCGGCCGGTTTGGCGGCCAGCGAGTTGGATTTGATCGTCCTGGCGACGGCAACACCCGATGAGACTTTTCCAGCCACCGCGACCACGGTGCAGGCCCGCCTTGGTGTGGTCGGCATTCCCGCCTTCGATGTGCAGGCGGTTTGCTCCGGTTTTATTTATGCCCTTGCCGTGGCGGACAATTTTATCAAGGCCGGTCAGGCGCGCAATGTGCTGGTCATCGGGGCCGAGACCTTTTCGCGCATTCTTGATTGGGAGGATCGCGCCACCTGCGTGTTGTTCGGCGATGGCGCGGGTGCGGTGGTTCTGCGGGCCGAGGCTACCAACGGAGAGGCCGGCACCGACCAGCGTGGTATTATGTCGACCCACCTGCATGCCGACGGCCGCCATCATGACATGCTGTATGTGGACGGCGGGCCGTCTTCCACCGGGACCTCCGGTTTTTTGCGCATGCGCGGCAAGGAAGTATTTCGCCATGCCGTGGGCAATCTGGCCAGCGTCGTTCTCGAAGCCTTGGCGGCCAATAACATGGAGGCCGATGAAATCGATTGGCTGGTCCCGCATCAGGCCAACAGACGCATTATCGACCACACGGCGAAGAAGTTGAAAATGCCTTCGGAAAAGGTCGTGTTGACCGTAGCCGAACATGGCAATACATCGGCCGCATCCGTACCCCTGGCTTTGAATGAAGCGGTCTCCGACGGCCGTATCAAACAGGGCGACGTCATATTGATGGAAGCGATGGGCGGCGGTTTCACCTGGGGGGCCGTACTGGCCCGGTGGTAGGTCTTGTGGGCGCAAGTCTGCCTGATCGGTAGGCGGTCACCGGATTTCGCCGGATCTCCCCGGGGCAATATGTGGCGGGAATCATCATATTACTTAAACTGCGCCCCGCATCCCTTTGATATTGACTGAAAACTTCCAATTTGCTACGTTTCGCTCTGTCGGAAACGGGGGATGGGACGTGGCAGGTAATACAGTAACGCGAGCACAGTTGAGCGAGGCCGTTTACCAGGAAGTTGGCCTGTCACGTAACGAATCCGCCCAATTGGTGGAATCCGTACTGGCTGAAATTTGCGATAGTTTGGTTGACGGTGAAACCGTGAAAGTCTCTTCTTTCGGCAGTTTTTCGGTACGCCAAAAAGGCGGCCGCATCGGACGCAACCCCAAGACGGGTGAAGAGGTGCCCATCGCGCCGCGCCGTGTTCTGGTTTTTCGCCCCAGCCATGTTCTGAAGGAACAGGTCAATCGGAATTTGAGTGGCACCGCGGCAGGTGCATCGTTTGGTTCTGATGGCTAAGACGGATGACCGGGACGGATGACTGGGACTGATGAGAGCATGGTAGACGTCGCTGACAGCACCCCCCAAAGGCGCGGCAGGAACAAAGCGCCGGGCGCCTTCCGCACCATTAGCGAAGTGGCGACGGACCTAGAGGTGCCGCAACACGTTCTGCGCTTCTGGGAGAGCAAATTTACCCAGGTCAAGCCACTGAAACGGGGCGGCGGCCGGCGCTACTATCGGCCGGAAGATGTGGATTTGCTGCGTGGCATTCGACATCTGCTTTATACCGACGGCTATACCATCAAGGGCGTGCAGAAGCTGCTGCGGGAAATCGGTTCGAAAACGATTATGGAATCCGGCCGTTCGCTTTCCGCCCCCACCGGGCCTGGTATGTCGGGGCCTGGTATGTCAGGGGCCGCGGGGGTCGCTGCTGCGCGCACACGGCGGCAAAGCGGTGCTGGCGATGGCGGCGTTGCTGGTCGTGGCTCTGAAGCTTCTCTTACGGCCCGGGCGCAGGACGGCTCCGATGCCGCGGTCGGCGACGGCAGTAACGATGGTGCGGGTAGTCTATCGGCGGCACAACGGGGAAAGTTGGTGAATTTGGCGGCCGAGTTGGGCGAGTTGCGAGAAATTTTGCGCCGGCCCGACACAAAAAATTAAAATCCGTAACGATAGCAATTGTCTCGCTCGACGGCGGTCGCTATATATGATCGGAATTGACGCTGGACCCTGCGGGGGCGGCGTTGATCTTTGGTGTTAGTCTAAACGGAGCGTAGCGCAGCCTGGTAG
>JABIRL010000061.1 GCA_018667855.1 Rhodospirillaceae bacterium | reverse complement strand
CAACCTCAACGGCGGTGCCGTCAGTAACAACCGCGACCGTCCATTCTCCCTCAGCCACCCTGCCAACTCCGTCAGATACCAAATCTCTCCCAAATGAATCCCCAGTTTGAACAAACAATGCTCGTGCAGCGGGAGTCTTGAGCCTTTTATGTTTTGGCGTTGCGGGCCGCCGATGTCTTCGACGGCCATGTTGTCTGAGGCGATGACGCTGAGGCCGGAGTCGGTCACCCATTCGAGAATTTTGGGGTCGAGGGAGTCGAGCACGGGGCAGGAGCGGTGGAGTTTTTCGGCATCCGGGTCGAGGTTCATGTCGAGGATCATCTGGCCCCAGCCGGTGTGAATCAGCAGCATGTCGCCGGGCTCGATCACCACGTCGTCGTCGGCCATGATTTTTTCGAGCATGTCGTGGTTCACCCGCACCCGTTCGTCGCCGTAATGGGCGTGAAAATCGAGCATCACGGCGCGGCCTTGCACGCAGGTTTCGGCCATGTTGTGGATGCCGAGTTTCTGAGCTGCGACACCTTCGAAATCGCCATCGTCCAGGGCCATGACATCGGTGCCGGCGCGAAAGCCGTTGTAGTACATGCGTTCGGGTGTGCCGTCGCCCATCGCATCGAACTCGCCGCCAAAATGCGCCAGGCTGTCCCATTGGGTCGAATACTGGGTATGGATAATGGCGACGTCATCGGCGCTGACATCGGTCAGACCAGGCACCAGTTTGCTCCACGCCATGTTGTAGTATTCCTGGCCTTCGTGATAGGTCGGGCGCAGTTGCGGCGGGTGGCGTTTTGGGTTGACTGAATTGCCGCCCGGGTAATCCAGTGGCAGGCTGAGGCAGAACGATTTGCCGTGCTTGACCTCGGCAATGCCTTGCAAGACTTTCTCCGGCGTCAGCAGGTTCAACCGGCCCTTTTGATCGTCCGGACCAAAATCTCCCCAGTTCGAGCCTTCCGGCCTAATTTTCCAGCGTGAATTATTTTGGCGATTGTTCATGCTATTGGTCATGGACTCCCCCTTTATGTTAAGGGAAAGTATGCGACACGCGCGCCTGAGGATAAAAGGAAGAAAAGATGAAGTACGAGATTATTTCCGCCGACTGCCATGTTGATCTGATCTGGCTGCCGCCTGATCTGTTTACATCGAACGCGTCTGCGGCGCTGAAAGATCAAATGCCCTACGTCACCGATGGCGAGATTGGACCCGAGTGGGTGACCAAGCAGGGGGCTAAGTTCGGGCTGATGAACGGCATGGGCTCTGGCGGGCGAGAATATAAGCCGGGTGAAATTCAACGTTCTGACCGCATGGCGGAGACGGGTTTGTTTTCAGATGGCAAGGCGGGCATTCGCCGCCTGACCGATCCTGATTTGCGGGTTAAGGATCAGGACTTGGATGGCATCCAGGCCGAAGTCCTGTTCGGTGTCTTGGGGGCATCGCAGCGCCTGGGCAATGCGGAAGCCGCGGTCGAGGTCACACGGATTTATAACGACTGGCTGGACGGGTTCTGTAAGACCCATCCCGAACGCTTCGCAGGGTTGGCCTGTATCCCCAACAATGACATTGATTATGCCATTGCTGAGATCAAACGCGTCGCGGCGATGGGCGGGGTGCGGGGCATTGAAGTTCCCCTGACCACGGGCATGGTGCCGCTGTATGATCCGGTGTGGCATCCGCTTTGGGCGGCGATTGAAGAAACTGGCTTGCCGCTGAATTTTCACACCATTGGCGGCGGCCGCCCACCGATGGAGACGTTGCCCCCGCTGCAGCAACGCCAAGCCTGGGCGGTCTATGTCACCGGGTTCCAATTGGGCATGGGCCGGGTGTTGATGGAAATTATTTACGGTGGCGTGCTGGAAGCCTTCCCGAAGCTCAAGCTCGTCATTGCCGAAAGCGGCATCGGCTGGATTCCCTACGTGCTCGACCACATGGACTTCGAATGGGAAGAACAGTTCAAAGACCTGACCCTGACCATGAAGCCGTCGGATTACTGGAAGCGCCAATGCTAT
>JABIRL010000176.1 GCA_018667855.1 Rhodospirillaceae bacterium | reverse complement strand
TCCGAGCCATACCTTGACCGACAAGTACTTCAACCTGCCGCAACTTAGTGACAATCTCTTCCGGTTTGTGTCGCTTGTTCGCCATCTCTGATCCTCCGTTTCCTAACTATAACGATGGACCAACTCAGTGGGGGAGGACCAGGAAGCAACAGCAACGATGGAGAACGATGAAATGACAATCCTCTCAAAACTGAACCTCACCGACATGACCCGCTCGAAAATGATCGCATCGCCAGAAGCGCGTTTGCGGCACAAAATGCTTGAAGCACTGGAAGAGCAGATTGCGGCAGCGAATGCCGACAAGAACGGTGAGACTTTTGTGAAACGTGCCTCTCGCTTCGTCACGGACCAGGAAACCGGCGAACGTGTGAAGCGCGATGTTCCCGTCCAGTTTCGCCGCTGGTGGTGGACCGATGCCAGCAATGGCAAAACCTATATCCAACTCCGCTACGGCAACAAGCCGCTGGATTTGGCGAAGGGCAAGCCGACCATCGAACTCAAGAACGTCGATGATCTTGTCCCTACTTTGGAGCAAATCCACAAGGCGGTCGCTGATGGTGAAATCGATACCATTCTCATAAGCGCGAAGAAAGAGCGGGCGAAGGGCTTCGTGCGTAATTCAGCTTAAGGCAATTTTCTATGTTTGCGGCGGGGCGGCCCATTGTTGGATTTGTCCCGCCGCTTTCATGACGGAATGATCGTAGCGTTGATGGAAGGTGAGCGTCATCCTTCCGATGTGGTCTGCCCCTCACAAGTAAGTTGATGGCCTGATTTCGTAACGGGCCAAGGCGAAGGGGTCTGCCCTGCCATTGCGGAACCTTCAAGTTTACCGAAATCGGGAACAACCTCAATCTCAGCTTTTAGGTCGTTTAGCGAGATCAGGTAGTTATCGGCGTTGCTTGATGTTGCGGATTTGTGGTTGGGGAACAACCATGCGACATAGGCCTTGGTGTCGTGGCGGAAGATAACTTTCCACCAAAAATCTGGCGTGCGAAGCTCGTGAGTATCAACGAAGAAGTCGTTGCTCGCATCGCTGCCCCAAACCACTCCGCCCCAGACCGTCAGCTTCGATACATCACGGTAGCACTCCGAAATGACTTCGGTTCGGCTCCACGCGCCTTGAGCCTGATTGAAGGTGGATTGCTGAGGGAGGATGTTGGTGACGAAGAAAGTCTCCTTCATCGCAACTTCGCTATGGTCCATGTGGTTTGCGGGAACGAGATGACCGCGATCCCAGGTTCCTGTCGATGGGTCAACGGTCGCGGTGCGATATGAGCGGCCCGAAGATGGCTGGCAGCTTGCTGGGACCGTTGTGTCTACTTTGAAGCTTCCTGAGCGACTGACACTTCCTGTGTCCTGATCGAGGTCGTAGCGAAACAGCACAGCGCCATTTTCTTTACAATCCAACCAGACTGTGAAACTTTTATACTGCTTTTCATAAAATCGGGGTTCGGCCATAACGCTTGTCCCGACCAGAGCAGAGATCAATAGGATGAACATTTCACGCATGGTTCAGCCTCCCTTGCTTTTTAGTTCGGTTGTGTTTCTTGTGGTTAACAAAATATTAACGTACACTTGACGCACACTTGGGCTTTACTGTGTATAAATCTTCAAAAAACCGCAGTTTTCTGCGTATGAAAACGCACACTTTCGCTGTTTTATGTTGCGGGGATACACGGGCGTATGATCGACGGTGCCGCGCTGCTGTACTTCATCGGTGATCAGGCGGTTCTTGCGATCCAGGAACAGAATGCGGAAGGCCTCTGTCTTGTCGTGGCCCATGGCTGCTCGGCAGTAATCCAGCAAGGCCTGCCACGAGCTGACAATGGGCTGTTGGAGCAACTGTGCCTTTGTCAGTTGCAGGGCGGCGGCCTGAGATGTCTTGAGGGTGGCGACCGTGGTTTCGCCCAGTCCGGAAGCCTGCAGTGTCTCCGCGTCCGCCGACAGCACGGCCGCCAAACCGCCGAATTGTTCGATCAGGCGTTTGGCGAGCGGTTTTACATCGCCCTGGCGGATGGCGCCGAACAGAATAAGTTCCAACAATTCATAGTCTGGCAGGCTGTCGGGACCGCCCTTCAGGAAACGTTCCCGAAGACGCTGGCGGTGACCGTGGTAGTGGGGTTTTTTTGCCTTATCCGCCAAGGTGAACTCCGGGACGAACTCCGAATGCGCCAACAACCTTAGTCATAGGGCGGTTTATGCAGGCCCATGGGCGAAGTGGTAAAAATTTGCACGCCGTCAGCCGTCACGCCGAGGGAATGTTCGAACTGGGCCGAAAGGGATTTGTCCCGGGTTACGGCGGTCCAGCCATCGTTCATCATCTTCACTTCCCAGGTGCCCAGGTTGATCATGGGTTCAATGGTGAAGAACATGCCCTCGCGCAGCTCCATGCCTTTGCCGGCGGCGCCGTAATGCAGCACGTTGGGCGCGTCGTGAAAGACCCTGCCCAGACCGTGACCGCAGAAATCCCGCACCACCGAACAACGCTCAGCCTCGGCATAGGATTGAATGGCGTGGCCGATATCGCCCAAGGTGGCGCCGGGCTTGACCACGGCGATACCGCGCATCATGGCCTCGTAGGTTACATCGGACAGACGCCGGGCCTTCAACTTTGGCTTACCCGCGAAGTACATGCGCGAGCTGTCGCCGTACCAGCCATCCAGCGTCACCGTGACGTCGATATTCATGATATCGCCGTCTTTCAAAACGCGATCACCGGGAATGCCATGGCAGACAACGTGATTGATGGAAATGCAGATCGATTTCGGAAAGCCGCGATAGTTGAGGGGTGAAGGGTAGGCGTCATGATCAACGATGAAATCATGGCAGACTTTGTCGATCGCATCGGTCGTGACACCGGGCTTCACGAACGGGCCGATCATATCTAGGCATTCGGCGGCCAGACGGCCGGCCCGGGCCATGCTGTCGAAATCCGCGGGTGCGTACAGTTTCACCACGCCGGTGTTTTCCTCCGGCGCCTTTTCCGCCGCCATATAGTTCATCGTATATCCGTCCCCATTACCTAGTGGTGCGAACCAAACAGAAGAGTCTTTCTGTTTGGTGTCTTGCGCACCACGTTTCTTTAGAATCTAGTGGTCTTTCGATCCTCACGGATGGGTACCATCCGTTAGAATCGGACCACTAGAGCGCAAGCGCGATCGGCTGCCGCACCTCTATACCTTTGCTATCGATCCGGCAATCATAACAAATTGTTTCCACGCCGCGCGTCAGGGCCCGTTCCAGTTCCGCTGCGTAGGTCGGATCAAGGTCCCCGGCGATGGCGAAGCGGTCGCAATCGGTCCTTTGTACCAGATAAAACATTACCGCGCGGTTTCCAGCCTCGACCATATCTCCCAATTCCACCAGATGTTTGGCGCCCCGTTTGGTCACAGAGTCAGGGAATTCCGCCAGCCCGGGCTGGCGCATCAACGTTACATTCTTGATTTCCACATAACAGGGGGGGCGGTCGGCATCCTCCAACAACAGATCAATGCGTGAATTCTGGCCGTATTTGACCTCGCGCCGCAAATTTTCATAGCCCTTCAGCGGCGCAATCCGGCCTGCCGTGATCGCCTCGCCCGCCAGACCATTAGGATGCGCCGTATTGATGCCGACCAGACCGCCATCGGCATCAATCAACTCCCAGGAATATTGCAGCTTGCGTTTTGGGTTGCGGGAGGGAGAGAGCCAGACTTCCGCGCCTTCCCGGGTCAGGCCCATCATGGAGCCCGGATTGGCGCAATGGGCTGTGATCTCCCGGCCGTCATCGAGCCGGATATCCGCCAGGAAACGTTTGTAGCGGCGCAGCAAGGTGCCGTGGATCAATGGGTCAGGAAAAAACATAGCGGCAAACTACCCGTGCATTTGGCAGGGCGCAATCGCCATTGCATTACGCCGCCGGGCCAAGGGTGTTATAGTCTTCTTTCTACGCCAACCGAGAAAGCCGAACGTCATGTCCGATGGGCCAAAGACCGTAACCGCCGCCGTCATTGTCATTGGTGACGAAATCCTTTCAGGCCGCACCAAGGATCTGAATCTGGGCTTCCTGGCGGAGGCCCTGAACGATGTCGGTGTGCAACTGCGGGAGGCGCGCTTCGTGGCCGATTTGGAGGGCGAGATCGTGGATGCGGTCAATGCCCTGCGGGCGCGCTTTGATTATGTCTTCACGACGGGCGGGATCGGGCCCACCCATGATGATATCACCGCCGATAGTATCGGCGCGGCCTTTGGTCTGGCGGTAGATCATAACGAGGAAGCCATGGCGATCCTGACCGCCCATTACACTCATACGGGGGCGGAGTTCAATCAGGCCCGCATGCGCATGGCGCGGACGCCCATAGGCGCCAGCCTGGTTGAAAACCCGGTTAGCAAGGCGCCAGGTTTTCGGGTTGAAAATGTCTATGTCCTTGCCGGTATCCCCTCGGTCTGCCAGGCCATGTTCCATAGCCTGAAGCATGAACTGGTGGGCGGCGACCCGGTACAATCAGTCGCCATCGCCGTGCATTTGGCCGAAGGTACCTTGGCCAACGGACTGACGGCTCTGCAGGAGAAATATCCCGACGTGGGCTTGGGCTCCTATCCATTCTATCGTGATGGCCGTTTCGGCGCCTCGATCGTGGCGCGCAGCCAGGTCCCGGACCGCTTGGCCGATGCGGCGCATGAAATCCGGCAAATGATGCGCGACCTTGGCGGCGAGCCGATTGAGGATGACGCCCAATAATGACATCCGATGAAAATTGGTCCCGGCGCAGTCAGGCGGCCCGCGCCCTGGGGTGGGTCGATCAGAGTACCCGCGCGGTAACGCCGCCGATCCATCCCGCCTCGACCTTTCTGCGGGACCCGGACAACCAATACAGCAGCGGCTACAGCTACGCCCGTGACACCAATCCCACTTATGATCAGGCCGAGGCCTTGTTGTGCGAGCTGGAGGGCGGCGCGGCCGCGATGTTGTTTGCCTCCGGCATGGCGGCGGCGGGCGCGGTGTTCCTCAACCTGGCGCCGGGCGACCATGTCCTCGCGCCCCGGGTGATGTATTGGGGCTTGCGCAAATGGCTGATGGATTTCGCCGTGCCCTGGGGCCTGGTGGTCGATTTTATCGATATGGGCGACTTGGTCGCGATCAAGGCCGCCTTGCGGCCGGGGCAAAGCCGGCTGATCTGGATCGAAACACCGGCCAATCCGTTGTGGGGAATTTCCGATATCGCCGCCATTGCCGCACTGACCCATGGGGTCGGCGCTCGATTGGCGGTGGACAGCACGGTCGCGACCCCGGTGTTGAGCCAGCCATTGATCCTGGGTGCCGATGTGGTGATGCATTCGGCGACAAAATACCTGAACGGCCATTCCGATATGATTGGCGGTGCTCTGGTCGCCAGCCAGCGTGATGAATTCTGGCAGGGTCTGGCCGACATTCGCCACGACGGCGGTGCTGTTCTGGGGGCGTTCGAGGCCTGGCTGTTGCTGCGCGGTATGCGCACGCTATACCCCCGGGTCGAGGCCGCCTGCCGTAACGCCCAGGCCGTGGCGGAGCATTTTCATGACCATGCTGAAATCGTGGAGGTTCTTTATCCCGGCCTGCCTAGCGCGCCTGATCATGCATTGGCGGCGCGGCAGATGCGCGGCGGCTTCGGCGGTATGCTGTCGCTGCGGGTAAGGGGTGGTGAAGCGCGGGCTATTGAGGTCGCTGCGAATGTGAAGTTGTGGTCCCGCGCCACATCATTGGGCGGCGTGGAAAGCCTGATCGAACATCGCGCCAGCGTGGAGGGCCCCGATACCCCGGTGCCCGGTGATCTGTTGCGGCTGTCCTGCGGCATCGAAGATGCCAAAGATTTGATCGCCGATCTGGAACGCGCCTTGGCTATTGGTATAAGTTAAGCACCCATGCGCCCACTATTTCGTCACTATCGCATCGAGGACATCGCAAAATGATTGATCTCTATACGTTCGGCACGCCGAACGGCCGGAAAGCTTCCATCATGCTGGAAGAAGTCGGCCTGCCCTACACCGTCCATCCGATACATATCGGCAAGGACGAACAGTTCGCGCCGGAATTCTTAAAGATCTCACCCAACAACAAGATCCCGGCCATTGTCGATAACGACGTGGAAGGTGAGCCGATTTCTGTTTTCGAAACCGGCGCCATATTGATCTATCTGGCCGAAAAAACAGCATCGCCCCTGTTGCCGACGGAGCCCCGCGCCCGGGCCGATGTCATGCAATGGTTGATGTGGCAAATGGCCGGGCAGGGGCCGATGTTTGGTCAAGCCGGCTGGTTCGTCGGCAACCAACCCGACAACCAAGTGGCGATCGATCGTTACGTCAATGAATCCATCCGTCTGCTGGGCGTTATGGATCGAAACCTGGGCGAACGGGAATATATGGCCGGGGCCGATTACACGCTTGCCGATGTCGCCACTTATTCCTGGTGCGTCGGCCGGATCCAGGACTGGATGCCGGTACAGCGTCCCGGCAAGTTAGAGGAATTTACCAACGTCAATCGCTGGCTGGCGGCCTGTATCGCACGTCCGGCCGTCGCCAAGGGCATGACCGTGCCCTGATCAGAAATCAATGATCAACAGGGAAAGAAAATAATGATCGATCTGTATAGCTGGAAGACTTCCAACGGCAAGAAGGCCTCCATCATGCTGGAGGAATGCGGCCTGGACTACAACATCCACCCCATCAATATCGGCCAGGATGACCAGTTCACGCCGGAGTTCACCGCCATCAATCCCAATTCCAAAATCCCCGCCATCATCGATCAGGACGGCCCCGGTGGGCAGCCTTATACGGTGATCGAGTCAGGCGCCATCCTGATGTACCTGGCGGAAAAAACCGGCAAGTTCATGCCGACGGAGATGGCTGCCCGTTACGACGTTATCCAATGGTTGATGTTTCAGATGGGCGGGATCGGTCCGATCTTTGGCCAGGTGCATCATTTCAAACGGGCGGCCAAGGAACAGGTGCCCTATGCCATCAACCGCTACTACACGGAATGCCGCCGCCTTTATGGCGTGCTGGATGCCCGGCTGGAGGGACGGGATTATCTGGCGGGTGATCTCTCCATCGCCGATTTCGCCACCCTGCCTTGGGTCTTCCGCTTTGATTGGCAGGAAGTCGATTTGAACGATTTTCCCAACGTCAAACGCTGGTATGACGTCCTGATGGCCCGCCCGGCCCTGGCCCGCGGCATGGATATTCCCGCTTGAACGATCCCGCTGGACCTATCGCCAATGGATCCGTCCAGCGGGTGCAGCAGGCGCTGCGCGCGGCGGGCTCGGAAAGCCAGGTCATGGCTTTATCCGAAACCGCGCGCACGGCGCAGGATGCCGCCGACAGCATTGGCTGTGAATTGGGCGCCATCGTCAAATCCCTGGTCTTTCGTATTGACGGCGCGGCGGTGCTGGCGCTGGTGGCGGGCGATCGCCGCTGCGATACCAAGACGCTGCCGGGTGCCTTGGACATGTCGGGGAAATGCAAACGCGCCGATGCGGATCTGGTGCGCGCCGCCACCGGCTTCGCCATTGGCGGGGTCGCGCCCCTGGGCCATCCCAGGCCCCTGGCCACGGCCGTTGATGCCAGCCTGGGACGCTTCGATACTTTGTATGCGGCGGCGGGCCACCCCTACTGCGTCTTTCCCACAACATTGGAAGAATTGGTGCGACTGACCGACGGCAAATTAAGTGGTCAAATTGCCACAGCATAAAGATTGTTTTTTGCCATAAAACTGATTTACCATATACTTGCCGTTAACCATTTCGGGTCATGATTTTCCCAGCGACGGCATCACGGGTGTGATGCTTACGGATCGGAGGAAAAAAAATGGCAAGGTCATTGAAGGCGTATACCGACGACTACATGAAGCTGGCGGAGGCCGGCGAAAATGTGGCGCAAATGCAATTGGGCCTATTGTTCTCGACGGGCCAAAAGGGCGCGCCGCTGGATTACATCACCGCGCACAAATGGTTGAACCTGGCTGCCCTTCGGGGAAACGGCGAGGCGAAGCGGCTGCGGACCGAACTATCGGACATGATGAGCCGGGAGGAAATCTCGGAAGCCCAACGTCAGGCCCGTGAGTGGGTCTCGACACACTAAGGTTTTGATCTCGGTTCTTGCCGATTTCCTCTTATTTGCCAATTGCCAAAAAAAATGACCGGCTGTAATTGCCGGTCATTTGATATTTAAGTCTCAAAAACGCTTAGACAGACATCGTCTGGATATCGTCAGGACCGGAACGCCTTCCGACCGAAACGTGAAGCCTGGTCAAACAACCCGAAATCACCCCTAGGCGCGGCGCCATTGGGCCGCGCGCCATGGATACCGAATTGCCCCCCGCCATCGGAGGTTTACGTGGTCGGACCAAGCGCGACTTGTTCGATGCTTTCCCAGGCCTGACCGGCGGCCACCATGCAGGTAACGCCATTGGGGTGGGTCATGATGATGGTCCAGGTGCCGTCGTTCGAGGTCAAGACTTCAATCACCCTGCCAGATGCGGTGACACCCATGGCGCTTGGCGATTCTTTATGATTCTGGCCCAGATGGCTCAGGAATTTACCCCGCTCGCCACATACAGCACCGCCCGGTGCCATTTGTGCCTGTACGGCGGATGAAAACAACAGGCCCGTGGCCAGCGTTGCGATGGTAATTGCGGTGCGTAACATGACGATATCCTTTCTGTCTTTGAAGACTTCATTTAGCTTCGGTTACAAATATAGGTTAACGCTATTAATAAAATATGAATTATGGAAAATATTAAAAGAGGAGTTCACAAGCATTTGAAAAGCCGTGTTTGCCGGATTTGCCCGTACCATTCAATAAAAAATATGATTACTGTAAGGTTAACGCTGAATTTTTACTTCGGTTCGAATCTTTAGTTCTATATTTTGTCAATCGTGGGATACCATTGACAGCATTCCGGTCGCTGTTTAGAAGGGGCGTTCGCAGCGTGCAGGAGGGATGGCAGAGCGGTAATGCAACGGATTGCTAATCCGTCAACGTGTAATAGCGTTGCGTGGGTTCGAGTCCCACTCCCTCCGCCACTGTCTTTAGAAGCCGTGTTCAAGCACGGCAAAACCACGGCAAAACCATGGAATATCCCATGCGGCGTATCGGCTTGACCCAACGTGTTGATGCTGTTCCCGGCCGTGATGAACGGCGCGACGGCCTGGATCAACGCTGGCAGTCGGTGTTTGCCGATCTGGGCGCCTTGGCGATACCGTTGCCGAACAGCGGTGCCGGCGCCGAAACCCTGATCGATACACTTGATCTACAGGGCATCGTTCTGACCGGGGGCAATGACGTGGCGGAGGCGCCGCAAGCCGGCAATGTCGCGCCCGAACGGGATCGATTGGAACGGGACCTGGTCCGGATCTGCCTGGCCCGCGCCCTGCCGCTGCTGGGGGTCTGCCGGGGCATGCAGATGATCAATGTCGCACTTGGCGGACATCTTGGCCGTACTACGGGCCATGCCGGCGCGGCGCATCCGATCTCGGTATCCGACGATGGTCCGTGGCCCGATCGTTGGCAGGTCAACTCCTACCATGATGTCTGTATTCCCCGTGACGGCCTGGCGCCCGGGTTGCGCTGCCTGGCGGTTTCCGAGAACGGCGACGTGGAAGCTTTCCGCCATGACGACGGCGGCTGCCACGGCATCATGTGGCACCCGGAACGGGAACTGCCGCACCGCGCGGAAGACCTGGCCTTCATGGCCCGGGCCTTGGGGCTTTAACGGGCCATGCGGGCCGTCATACTTGCGGCGGGGCAGGGCACGCGCCTGGCGCCTTACACCGATGACCGGCCGAAATGTCTGGTTGAACTGGCTGGCGAGACCATGCTGGCTCGGCAACTGGCGGTGCTGGCGGCGGCCGGTATCGAAGATATTGTCCTGGTGGGGGGGTATCGGGCGGATCAGCTTACCAACCTCTCGACCAACCTTGTGGTGAACAGGGATTTCGCCAGTACTAATATGGTCCATTCACTTTTTTGCGCCGAGGCGGCCCTGGATGGAGGGGATGATATCCTGATCGCCTATAGCGATATCGTTTACGAACAGCGGGTGCTTGCGGCCCTGTTGGCAGATACGAACGGGGTTTGTGTTGCCGTTAACACCGACTGGCAGGCCTTGTGGCGGGTCCGTATGGACGACCCCCTCGATGATGCCGAGAGTCTGCGCATGGCCCCCGATGGCCGCCTGTTGGAGATCGGCCAGAAGGTTTCCGACTATGCCCGTATAGAAGGGCAATACATGGGTTTGATCAAGGTTCAGGCGGACCGGGCGCCGATGTTACGGGGTGTCTATGACGACATGTCCGCCATGCCGCGCTATGCCGGGGCGGCGCACGGCAATATGTATATGACCGATTTCCTGCAGCGCCTGTGCGATCTGGATTGGCCCATCCACGGCGTCGCCATCGCCGGCGGCTGGCTGGAAGTGGATAGCGTCGAGGACCTGGCGGTCTACCATGATTTGGCGGACCGCGGCGAACTAGGCAGTTTGTGTAAACTTTCCTAGCTAATTTATCATCGTGTTGGGTATCAGCAGAATGATCGTGGGGAAGGCGATCAGGATCGCCACGTTGATCAGGTCGACGACGACAAACCAGCCGCAACCCTTGAACATATCGCCCATGGATACGCCTGGTGCCACACCCTTCAGGATATAAACATTCAGCCCGACGGGCGGTGTGATCAGGCCGATTTCGACCATACGGACGACCAGTACGCCAAAGACGATGGGATCGATACCCAGTTCCTTGATGGTCGGCAGAATAATCGGCACCGTCAACAGCAACATCCCGATGCCGTCCAGAAACATGCCCAGCACCAGATACAAGGCCAAAATACAAATCAGGATGACGGTCGGGTGGGCATCCAGGCTGACGATCTGGTTCGAGACGGCGGCCGGCATGCCGGTAAAGCCCAGGAAATGCACAAAGATCAGGACACCGGCGACAATGGCGAAGATCATCGCCGTTGAGCGCGCTGTTTCAACCATTGCATCGCGGAATTTCTTGAAATTCAAACCGGGTAGCGCCAACAGCAAGGCGCCAAGGGCGCCAACGGCGGCTGCCTCCGTCGGGGTTGCGATGCCGGTATAGATCGTGCCCATGACCAGGATAACCAGGACCACCATGCCCCAGACACCCTTGATGGATTTAAAACGATCAGGCCAGGTGATGCCCTTAATGGGCGGGCCCAGTTCCGGATTGATCTTGAAACGAATGATCAACATCAGGGAATAGCTGAAGGCTTCCAACAGGCCGGGCAGGATGCCGGCCAGAAGCAGTGCACCAATGGATTCCTCGGCGATGAAACCGTAGATGACCATCAGTACCGATGGCGGAATCATCGTCGCCAGGGTGCCGCCGGCGGCGACACAGCCGGTGGAAACCTTGTCATCGTAGCCGTATTTTTTCAATTCCGGCAGGGCGATCCGTCCCATCACGGCCGCCGAGGCCGTGGAGGCGCCAGAGGCGGCGGCAAAGCCGGCGGAACCGAAAATGGTTGCGATCGCAAGACCGCCAGGCAAATGTCCGACCCATTGCCGGGCGGCCCAATACAGATCCCGGGTGATGCCGGCATAAAAGGCGAAAAAGCCCATCATGATGAACAGTGGCAGAACCAACAGGGTATAGGCCGACAAATGCCCCTGGGGAATGGTTGACGACAAGGATGCGGCTGGGACGTAGCCCCGCAAGATCCATAGACCGATAAAACCGGTGATCGCCGTGGCGAAGGCGATACGGATGCCGGACATCAGCATCACGGTCAGTGCGAGAAGGGCGAGCATGCCCAGGGTGATTGGATCCATGACGGCTTTGTTGTCCTACTTAATAAATCCGTGAAATTCGCACGAAAATTACTCGGCTACGTGCAAATCGGAATGTTCGACAATGGGCGATGGAAATTTCTGCGGTACAAGTTTTTGCATGACTTGCAAGATCATACGGAAGGCAAGCATGCCATAACCCAAGGGAATAACCGCAGCCGACGGCCATACCGGCCAATAGGGCGGCGACATGGTAACGTCCTCATAACTCCACGCCAGCCAGGCATTCTTGGAGCTGAAGTAAGCCAGGGCCGCGCACGTCAATGCAGACACTATCAACGACAGGATATCAGTGACCCGACGAACTTTCTTGGGCAAGGCATCGACCACGAAAGTCATGCCCACATGGCCATCCCGTGCCTGGACGTAGGAAACGCCGAAGAACACGATCATCGGCAGCAATAGTTCGGCGCCTTCCAAATGCCCGGGGAGGGGAGAATTGAACACATAGCGGCCAATCACCTCGCCCACCACCCAGAGCATCACGCCGAGAATTAAAACGACCGAGCAATAGGTCAGAATATCCTCGATATAGCGCATAAATAATTCCGTCTTGGTCGCAACCAGCGCAACAACGCCGGCCGCGGCCAAGACGGTTAGGATCACGTACAGAAGCTCAATCATTACGCTTACCGAAGTACCAAACGAACTCTATTTCGTATGCTTGGCGACTAGGGCTTTCACGTGTGCCAGCATTTCCGTGCCGGGCCGTCCCTTGGCGTCCTGCTCTTTTGCCCATTCGGCATAGATCTTGCCGGCACCGGCGGCCAATTCGGCCCGGACCGAGGGATCCACCTGCACAACTTCCAGTTTCTTGTGGAAAATTGGAATCCACTTTTTGTCTGCCGTGGTGTAGGACGTGATCATCCGATCAATGGCACTGTTTTGTGCGCCAGGCAGGGCCTTTTGGACCGACGCGGGCGTTGCATTCCAGGCATCAATGTTGACCGTCTGCAAGCACATGAAACCGCTCATGCCCAGGCCCTCGGTCACATACTTGGAAACCTCATACAGCTTGTAGGCGCCAAAGGCATAGCTGTAGGGAAAGCCAAAACTGTCGATCGTGCCGCGGTCCAGGGCGTTATAGCCGTCAGGCGCGGTGACCATGGTCGGAACGGCGCCAAAAACCTGCAGCGCCTTGGCGTTCAGGCCGGAAATGCGCATCTTCACGCCTTTCATATCGGCTGTGGTCTCAATCCGTTTGTTGCCCATGAATTCATAGGCCGGCAGGAAGGCCGGGCCAAAGAACTTCATGTTCCAGCGTTTGGCCAGTTCCGACACCAGGGCCGGATGCTTGTGCAATTCCATTTCCACCGCGGCGCGCTGTTTCAGATCGCGGGGCAGCAGGAACGGCAGCTCCGCCACTGAATACAGCGGCAGCTTGCCAGGATAATAGCCAACGCAAATCTGTCCCGCTTCAAAGGCGCCAACACGAATATTTTCGGGATTTTGACGCCGTGGGCCAAGTGCATCGCCGTAGTTGATTTTTAGTTCGAAATCACCGCCGCCGGCCTTCTCCAGATCCTCTTTCAGGGACTCAATACCGGCGGTAAAGGCGCGCTTGCCACCCCAGATATTGAAATTCCAAGTGGAATCGGCGGCCTGCGCTGTGGAGGCGGCGCCAAAGCTAAACGCGAGAAACGCCGCGGTCGCCGCGGTCGCTGTCGATTTAAGGATAGATTTTGCCACGTAACAATACTCCCCTGTTATGTTGAATTTTGCTTTTCTATTAATTTCGTACTTAGCATAGGCGTACGGGGCGGTCAAAGCAAAGCCAAGTGCGCTTATTCATCGCCCGATAGTTCCACTTCCATGGCTAAAATCATGGCGCTCCAGGATTTGCCGTGACCATCAAGATTGAGGGATTCATTGACCCCGCCTTCCAACGCCTGATCCATGACGAAATTCAGACCGTGCAGGTTGGGTAATTCATAGCGTGCGACCTCTCCCAACAACAACCCGCCGAATTCCGCCTTCAACCGCGCCGTCGTCACTTCGCGCAGCAAGACGCCGTAATCGGCCGGTTCATAGGCGAAGATGGCCAGGTTCGACCGGTTGCCCTTATCGCCGGACCGGGCATGAGCGATGCGGCGCAACGGGGCCTTCATGCGGTGAAAATCTCCAGCCCCGGCACGACATCGGCGCGATCCACAAGGGCTGAATAGGTCATCACGGAGGGTGTGATATGGCCGCGATAGCCACCCCCCGCGGCCGGGCCGCAACATAACAAGGCCTCCACCTCCCACAACAGCAGTTCGGCCTCTGCTTGGGACGAGGCGCGCAAGGCGCAGCGCAGGCGCACGTCTTCAGCTGTTGCCGGATAGTCAACAGCCGATGCATGCAGGGCCGAGACGCCGATCAGGTCGACCCGCATCGGTCCGTTGCGACCGTGCAGGTCCCGCATGCGTTCGGCAACGATATCGCCTGCCATGCGGGCCCGATCCGCGGCCCCTGGTCCGGCGTAGGAGACTTCCGCCTCGGCCAATAAGCCACCGTCAAAGGCGATGGTTACCTTCAGCTGATCGGGACGGCGGGTGCCGCCGGCCTGGTTGACCTTGACCCGGTCCTGCCCGTCATCGGCTAGATTGACCCGGGAAAAATCGGCGCTGACATCCGGCGTGAGATAGGTGTTGGGATCGTGAACTTCATAAAGCAATTGTTCCTTTACGGTGCGCTGGCTAACCAGGCCGCCGCTGCTGGCAAGCTTGGTAATGGTGGCACTGCCGTCCGCCGTAACCTCCGCCAACGGAAAGCCCACATGGGCCAGATCCGGGACTTCCTTGTGGCCCGGGTCGGCGAAGTAGCCGCCCGTGACCTGGGCGCCGCATTCCAATAGGTGACCCACGGCCGTGCCCGCGCCCATGGTCGGCCAATCATCCAGTTGCCAGGAAAAATGATGCGCCAAGGGGGCCAGGAACAGTGACGGATCGGCCACCCGGCCGGTGATAATGACATCGGCCTCCGCCTCGATGGCCGGTAGGATGGCGTCAATGCCGAGATAGGCATTGGCCGCCAGCATCTCCCGCCCGGTTTCGGACAGCTGGCAATCGGGCTCCATCAGGTGGGTATCCGGGCCGATCAAATGATTGATCTCATCTCCCGTCACGGCGGCGACCTTCAGCCCTTTCAGGCCGAGTTCGGAGGCGATCTTTACCGTATGCTGGGCCGCCGCGCGCGGGTTGGCGACGCCCATATTGGTCACGATCCGGGTACCGGCCGCATGCGCCAGTGGCAGGACGGCCCGCATCCGCCGCTCCAACAGCGGGTTGTAGCCCCGCGTGGGATCCGACCGGCGGTCGCGGTGGCCAAATGCCAGGGTCCGTTCGCCGACGCATTCAAAGACCATGGCCTGTAGTTTGCCATGGCGAAGCAGGTCCAGTGCGGGCTCCAATCGATCCGAGGAAAAGCCGGCCCCGGTACCGATGCGAAATGTGTTCTGTTTGTCCATGATCTCAGTCTAGCACGCCGGAATTCGGCAGCCGTCAATTATATAAACAGTTTGGAAAGGCCAACAGATCCAAGCGTTCACCCACTCACGTGCGCAATTGCGCTATGTCAAATACGCGCCGGGTAACTGGCGGTATGAAAGTATTGCTCGCAGCAAGGAGATGGGGAAATGAAGGCGGACATTACGGCATTCTTCGATAAAACCACCTGCACAGTGACCTATGTGGTCGCGGATCCGGCCGGCGGGGCCTGCGCGATTATTGACCCGGTACTTGATTACGATGCCAAAAGCGGCAGGACCGGCACGGTGGGCGCTGACGATGTGCTTGCCTTCATTGCCGACAGCGGCTTGAGACCGGAATGGATTTTGGAGACCCATGCCCACGCCGATCACATCACCGCCGCCCAGTACCTGCGCGGGGAACTGGGGCAGGGTGTCAAGTTGGGTATCGGCGCCGCCATTCCCAACGTCCAGAAAACCTTTGCTAAGATCTTCAATACCGAGCCGGATTTCGCCACCGACGGCTCGCAATGGGATCATCTGTTCCCGGATGGCGGCAGCGTAAGTTTGGGCGATCTGACAATCTTGGCCCTGCATACGCCGGGCCATACCCCGGCCTGCGTCTGCTACCGCATCGGCGATGCGGTGTTCACGGGCGACACTATCTTCATGCCTGACATGGGCAGCGGCCGGTGTGATTTTCCCGGCGGCAGTGCAACAGCGCTCTATACCTCGGTGCAGCGCATACTGGCGTTGCCGACCGAGACACGGATCTTTGTCGGCCATGACTATGGGCCCGGCGGCAGAGCGTTCGCCTGGGAAAGCACAGTGGCGCAACAACGGGCGGAAAACATTCACCTGCGCGATGAAACAGAGCGGCAGGCTTTCGTGAGCATGAGAGAAGCCCGTGACGGCGAACTGGATTTCCCCAATCTGATCTTGCCCGCGGTGCAACTCAATATCCGCGCCGGGCATTTGCCACCGGCGGAGGACAACGGCCTGTCCTACGTGAAAATTCCGCTCAATGCCTTATGAGGAGATGTCGTCGCCTTTTTTGCCGCTTAACCGATAGTTAGGACTGTAGGGATAAAATATAGCTGTAGAAATGCGCGATTTCCGCGTCATGGCCGATACCGGATGCTGTAACTCAGCATGCTTAAGTCCGGTTCAACTTACGATATGGTCCTTTTTCGATGGTCGATTTTACCCGCAATACATTCGAAGCCAGCCAAATGATTTTTGACAAAGGTGATGCGGCTGAATCGGTTTATGTTCTGCGCAGCGGCCTTGTCGATATAAGGCTCGGCACCTGGGGTAAAAATGCCAGCACCTTGGGACAGGTCCGGGCAGGTGAGGTTTTTGGAGAAGTCGCCCTACTGGAAAACCGTTGCCATCGGGCATCCGCCATCGCCAGGGAAAAATCGGTGATTTTGGAAATTCCCCGTGATGAATTCATGCGACGCCTGGACGCTGCGGATCCGATCATGAAATCCGTTGTGGGGCACCTGATCGCACGGCTGCAGGATATCACCAGTTTTACATAGCTAAGACCGTGTTTGCGCCATTCCGTTGAAATCCGACCTTGAATGCGAGCGCATAACCCGCTTCGATCGTGTTAATGTCGGCGACGGTTTGTTTTCTAGGTGGATACTCCATGACAAATTCCGATACCGGCGGCGCCCTTGCGGGGTTCCGCGTCGTAGACCTGACCCGTGTGCTGGGCGGGCCGTTTTGCACACAGATGCTGTCCGATCACGGCGCCGAAGTGATCAAGGTCGAACCGCCCCAGGGTGACGAGGTGCGTGATTGGGGACCGCCGTTCAGGGACGGCCTGTCCGCCTATTTCGCCGGCGTCAATCGAAACAAGCGGTCGCTTGGTCTGGATCTGCGAACCGAGCGCGGGCAGGAAGTGCTGTTCCGGCTGTTGGAAGGCGCCGATGTCATGATCGACAATTTCAAGGCCGGCAGTTTGGAAAAATGGGGCATCGGCTACGAGGACGTGCTGGCGAAACGCTTCCCCTCGTTGATCTATTGCTCCATCACCGGGTTCGGCGCCGACGGCCCGTTCGGCGGCTTTCCCGGCTATGACGCCGTGGCCCAGGCGTTGTCGGGTCAGATTTCAGTGAATGGCGCCCCTGAAACGGGACCGACGCGCATCGGCGTGCCGATCATCGATCTGGCGACCGGTCTTTATGCCGCCATCGGCATCCTGCTGGCGGCGGAAGAACGCCGCCGCTCGGGCCAGGGGCAGCGGGTGGATACCTCATTGTTCGATACTGGCGTGGCGTTGCTGCACCCCCAGGCGGCGAATTATTTCATGTCGGGCAAGGCGCCGACGCTGACCGGCAATTCCCATCCCAATATTTCACCCTATGACCAATATGTCACCAAGCAGGGGCGGCTGTTTCTGGCCATCGGCAATGACAGGCAGTTCCGCCTGCTTGGCGAAATCCTGGGCCATCCCGAATGGGCCAACGATCCCCGCTTCCTACATAACGCCGATCGTGTCGAACATCGCGACGCACTGAATGCCGCTATCACGGAAGCCTTGCGCGACCATGTGGCCGAGGATGTCTCTTCCGCCCTGTTGACCAAGGGCGCGCCGGCGGGCGCCGTACTGACCATTCCGGAGGTGTTCCAGCACGCCCATACCCACCATCGGGAAATGGTCGTGGAACTAGACGGCTATCGCGGCACCGGCATCCCCATCAAGATGGGACGCACGCCCGGCGCCGTCCGTGCCGCGCCGCCCCTTTACGGCAGCGATACGCGGGATGTGCTCGCCTCTCTGGGGTACGAGCCGCGCCAGGTGGATGATCTGATCGGCGACGAAATTGCCTTCACGGAACGGGTCAAACCGCCGATATAGATTCCCGATTCAGTCCTATAGATCCCGGTATTTGGCGCCCTTGCGCTGCATCAGGCGTTTCATATGGCTGCGGGCATCGAAGCGGCCCTCGCGCTGGCCGTGCCCCATGTGGATTGGCAGGGCCGGGACGTCGCTGACGTCGAGGGGCAACTCCAGGGTCAGGGTTTCCGAACGGGGCAGCAGGCAGGTGATGTCATCGCAGGCCTGATAGCGTACATCCACAGTTATCTTGGCGCTGTCCTGATCCAGGGGTCGGACTTCGCTGGCCAGAATGCCGTTGGCATGAATGGGGACACGGATGTCCACCACGCCGCTCCAGACCTGCAAGGCTACGGCGCTACCCTTTAATTGAAGGGCCGTGCTGGGTGGCAGGATCGGCGCCTCGGCCACCAGGCCGGGTGGGCCGGATACCTCGACCCTGGTGGCGACCATGCCGTCGGGGACCGGCTGGCCATAGATATGCAGACCCTCTGGCAGTTCGAACCGCACGACGATCTGGCGGATGATGCCCTGGCGCAAGGTGCCGGCCCCACCATGGAAGGTCGCGGAAACCTTGATGCCGTCGTCTTCCGGCGCCGATGCCCGGGGCGCATCGTCCGACAGAACCACACGGCCCAGAGCGGCATCAATGATCAATTCGGCGCTGTCCCGTTTCTTGTAGTTGTTTTGAAAGAACTTCCCGAGCACCCGGCCGTCTTCATCCGTGACGAAAACACCGGGATAGGGGATGCCGTAGACGACCCCGTCGTCTGGCTTCACCTGTGTATTCAAGATGCCGTAGCGGCGAATGACTTCTGAATCGATATCCGAGAGCAGCGGGAAGGGAATCTCCTCGGCCTCGGCATAGGCGGCCAGAACCTCCCTGTCGTCGTACGAGATGGCATAAAGCTTTATGCCGGCCGCTTGAAACTTATCGTATGCATCGCGCAACTCACCTAGCTGCGTCCAGCAGGGGGGTCACCACACTGCGGATCGATAGAAGACCACGGCCGATTTGGCGCCACCGCGGTCATTATGGAAATCGACCTTCCGGCCTTGCGCATCCGGCAGAACGAAGTCTGGCAGCCGTTCGCCGATGGCAGGACCTGCGGGATGGCCATCGGGGATATTGGTGCGGGCGGGATGGTCCACCGACGCCGGCGCATCGAAACCATGTTTATCTCTGTTCAAACTGCCGTCTTCATTCACTGCCATGGAAGGCCACTCCAACGTTGAAAACAATGCGGCGGAACAGCCGCCGAAATCGATTATGCCTGTTTTGTATCCTGGATGTCATGAATTAGCCATTCCGACCCTGGACCGCGCGGCGGACGTGCCATAGGCTGACGCCAACAGTTTACAAAAGACATTCTTGGGAGGTCGGAAATGAAAGCCTATCAGATCACGCAATGGGGAGAGCCCCTGGAAGAGCGGGAAATCGACACGCCCGTGCCCGAGGGCACGCAGGTTTTGTTGCGGGTCACCGCCTCGGGCATCTGTCACAGCGATATCCATCTTTGGGATGGTTATTTCGACATGGGCGGCGACGTCAAGATGCGCCTGGAAGATCGCGGCATGACCTTACCCTTTACCATGGGTCACGAGGTTCTGGGCGAAGTCGTGGCCATGGGCCCGAATGCCACAGGCGTCGCCATCGGCGACAAGCGGATCTACTTTCCCTGGATCGGCTGCGGCGATTGCGAGGTCTGCCAGCGTGGTGAGGAATTGCTGTGCCTGGCCCCCCGCACGCCGGGCACCCGATATGCCGGCGGCTATGCGGAATATTGCCTGGCCCAGGATGCAAAATACCTGGTGCCGTTCGAAGGCGTGGATGAGGCCCATGCGGCGACCTGCGCCTGTTCCGGCGTTACCGCCTACAGCGCCCTGAAAAAACTGACCCATCTGCGGCCGGAAGAACACCTGATGATTATCGGCGCGGGCGGTGTCGGCCTGGCCGGCATTGGCATGGCTAAGGCCGTGGTTAATGCCAAGCTGGTGGTTGCCGACATCGATCCGGCCAAGCGCGCGGCCGCACTGGCCGCCGGTGCCGACATGGTGATCGACAACAGTGATCCCGACGCCGTGGCCGAGTTGATGAAAAGCACGGGCGGCGGCGTTCATGGCGTCATCGACTTTGTCGGCGCGCCGGCATCTAGCGGCTTTGCCATGCAGACCCTGGCCCGCGGCGGCACCATTGTGGTGGTCGGCCTGTTCGGCGGCGCCGTGCCACTGCCGCTCGCCACGCTGCCGTTG
>JABIRL010000327.1 GCA_018667855.1 Rhodospirillaceae bacterium | reverse complement strand
CGATCTGCTGGGGGCAGATGAAGTGGATATGCACGTCCAACCCGCCGGCGGTGATGATCTTGCCCTCGCCGGCGATGGCCTCGGTGGAGGGCCCGATGATAATATCGACACCGGGCTGAATATCCGGATTGCCGGCCTTGCCGATACCCGCGATGCGGCCGTCCTTGATGCCGATATCGGCCTTGACCACGCCCCAATGATCCAGGATCAGGGCGTTGGTGATGACCGTATCCACGGCGCCATTGGCCCGGCTGACCTGCGATTGGCCCATGCCGTCGCGGATCACCTTGCCACCGCCGAATTTGACCTCCTCGCCATAAATGGTGTGGTCTTTCTCCACTTCGATAAACAATTCCGTATCCGCCAGGCGCACCTTGTCGCCAACAGTCGGGCCGTACATATGGGCATAGTCTTCGCGGTTCATTCTGGCCGGCATGATCTAGCCCTCCCCGTCCAGGGCGCCTTTGATCGCGCCGTTGAAACCATGCACCTGCCTGGCGCCGAGGTAGGATACCAGGGGCACCTCGCGGCTTTGCCCCGGCTCAAACCGGATGGCGGTGCCGGCGGGAATATCCAGGCGGCGGCCGCGGGCCGCGCGGCGGTCGAAGTCCAGGGCGGCATTGGTTTCAAAAAAATGATAGTGGCTGCCCACCTGCACGGGGCGATCGCCGGTATTGGCGATGGTCAGGGTGATGACGTCCTGGCCTTCGTTAAGGGTCAGCTCGCCGCTTTTTGCAATGATTTCACCTGGGATCATGAACTCTACCTCAACTCAACGGATAGGGTGATGCACGGTGACCAGCTTGGTCCCGTCGGGAAAGGTGGCTTCGACCTGGACGTCATGCAGCATCTCGGGGATGCCCTCCATGACCTGGTCGCGGCTGATGACCTGGGCGCCCGCCGCCATCAGATCGGCGACCGTGCGGCCGTCGCGGGCGCCTTCAACGACGAAATCTGAAATCAGGGCGACGGATTCGGGATAGTTCAGCTTTACGCCGCGATCGAGGCGGTTGCGGGCCACCATCGCGGCCGTGGCCACCATTAATTTGTCTTTTTCCCGTGGGGTCAGAAACATTCACTTCCTCCTCGAAGCTGCGTCATCAACAGGCCCAGACGCGGGGCAATGGGCAGTGCCTCTCGTGCAGGGCAGAGCGAAAGGCCAGCAGAAAATTCTCCACGCCGCGCCGCAGCGCCATGGCATCCGGGCTTAAAAAACGGCAGATCAGCAGGCCTGGCCGCGCGCTGACACCGGCGCGGCATCCCGCCCGTTTCAAAAGCCCCCGAACCGGTTCCAGATATTCACCGGCATTGGCGGCCACGTAGATCATGGTTGCCACGGCGCAGGCGCCATCAAGAAGTGATTTGCGTTGGGCCAATTCCTCGATATTGCCGCGCAGGCGGAAATCATCCGCCCAGATGAGTTTGCCGTCCCTGCGCAGGCGCCAACGGTCATGCATGGCGGCGTCGGTTAAAAGCTCTCCGCTGGCGCGGCGGCCCAGTACCAACCAGTCCAGGGCGATCAATTTACTTACCCCGTCGACGTCCATGTCGGTTTTTCGCGCCAAGGCGGCGCCGTTGAACAGAATAGTTTCCTGCGGCAGCCATTCCAGAAAGGCGCCCTCGGTCACCGTCAATTGGCTGTGCACATGACTGTCGCCGCCACGGGAGCGATAGACTTTTTCCGCCGCCTGGGTTGTCGCCGTGATGTGGGCGCCGTCCGTTGCCGTAAGGGAATAGCGCAGATGATCGCCGTCGGTAATACCGCCGGCTGTATTCAACAGCACCGCTTCGACGGCGCCCTGGTGGCGGCGGGGCAGCAGAACGCGGCAGGGGTTGGCCTGGTAAAGCTCGATCAGGCGGTTCTCCGCCCCTTGAAAAGAAACCCGTGCTGCGCCGTTTAGACGTTGCAAGGGTGTCGGCGGATCAGACTGTGAGATATCGGCGTACATCGGTTTCCACCATATCCGACCTTTGTCCCGATAGCACCACTTCGCCCCGGTCCATGACGATATAGCTGTCGGCCAGATCCCGGGCGAATTCGAAATACTGCTCCACCAGCACAATGGCCATATCGCCGCGATCCCGCAGCAGACCGATGATGCGCTGAATATCCTTGATGATGGAGG
Source organism: Rhodospirillaceae bacterium (assembly GCA_018667855.1). GTDB lineage: Bacteria > Pseudomonadota > Alphaproteobacteria. The sequence goes on along the minus strand of JABIRL010000327.1, from coordinate 7,486 downwards.
GCTGAATGCCCTCGGTCGGCTCGTCCAGCACCAACAGTCGCGGTTGCATGGCCAGGGCGCGGGCGATGGCCAGCTGCTGTTGCTGGCCGCCGGACAGATCGCCGCCCTGGCGGCCCAGCATGTCCTTCAGGACCGGGAACAGCTTGAAAGTTTCAGGCGGCAGGCGCCGTTCTGTCCGGGGCAGCGCGGCGAAACCGGATCGTAAATTCTCGTGCACCGTCAGGAACGGAAAAATCTCCCGGCCCTGGGGTACATAGGCGATACCGGCCCGGGCCCGGGCATGGCTGGGGGATTTGGTGATATCATTGTCTTCCCATGCGATGCGGCCGCTCTGGATCGCCTGTTGGCCCACAATAGCCCGCAGCAATGATGTCTTGCCCACGCCGTTGCGGCCCAGCACGCAGGTCACTTCGCCGGGTCTGGCGATGAGGGAGACGCCGCGCAAGGCCTGCGAGGCGCCATAGTACAGATCGATGTTATCCACGTGCAGCATCGCCTAGCGCCCCAAATAGACTTCGATGACTCTTTCGTCGTTCTGCACCACGTCCAGGGCGCCTTCCGACAGCACGGAACCTTCATGCAAAACAGTGACCCTGGTGCCCAGGGCGCGAACGAACTCCATGTCATGTTCGACCACGACCACGGACCGGGTCTTGGCAATGTCCCGCAGCAGATCGGCGGTCTGGTCGGTTTCCGCATCCGTCATGCCGGCGACGGGCTCGTCCACCAGCAGCAAATCGGGTTGTTGCATCAACAGCATGCCGATCTCCAGCCATTGTTTCTGCCCGTGGGACAGTTCGCCGGCCAGACGAAAGCGGTCTTCCGTCAGGGCGATGGTCGCAAGGGTTTCGTCGATGGCGGCTCGCTGTTCGCCCGACATTTTGGCGATCAGGGTGGCGAAGGGTCCACGTGGAGCCTTTTGCGCCAATTGCAGATTATCCTCGACGCTATGGCTTTCGAACACGGTGGGCTTTTGAAACTTGCGGCCAATGCCCAGATTGGCGATTTCCGCCTCGTCCCGCTTGGTCAGATCGATATCGCCCTGGAAAAGCGCGATGCCCTTGTCGGGGCGGGTGCGGCCGGTGATGATATCCATCATTGTGGTCTTGCCGGCGCCGTTGGGGCCGATGATGGCCCGCATTTCACCCTGTTCGACCACCAGGCTCAAATCGTTCAGGGCCTTGAAGCCGCCGAAGCTGACGGAAATGCCGTCCAGATACAGCACATCGCTCATGTCCTGCCTCCCACCCAGGCGGGCAAGGGAACTTTGATGCTGCCGGCCATGCCCTTGGGCAGAAACAGCGTCACGGCAATGAACAAGGCACCCAGGGCGAACAGCCAGACCTCGGGGAAGGCCGCGGTCAGATAGCTTTTCGCCAGATTGACCGAGACGGCGCCCAGGGCCGCGCCGAATAACGTGCCCCGGCCCCCCAGAGCGACCCAGACCACGATCTCGATGGAGTTGGCGGGGGCGAATTCACCGGGGTTGATGATGCCCACCTGCGGCACGTACAGAGCGCCCGCGATGCCGGCCATCACCGCCGAGACGGTGAAAACGAACAGCTTGTAGTGTTCGACCCGATATCCCAAAAATCGCGTCCGGCTTTCCGCATCGCGGATGCCCACCAGGATCTTGCCCAGCTTGGATGTGACGATGACGCGGCAGATCAGGAACCCAGCTAGCAGTGCGATGCCGCTGGCGACGAACAGGGCGGCGCGGGTGCCCTGGCTGCGCAGATCGAAGCCCAATAGCTCCTTGAAATCGGTCAGGCCGTTGTTGCCGCCGAAACCCATGTCGTTGCGGAAAAAGGCCAGCATCAGGGCGAAGGTCATGGCCTGGGTAATGATGGAGAGATAGACGCCGCTGACCCGGCTGCGGAAAGCGAACCAGCCAAAGATGAAAGCTAGCGCGCCGGGCACCAGCATGACCATGGCCATGGCGAAGAAGAAATTGTCGAAACCCAGCCAGTACCAGGGCAATTCCTGCCAGTTCAGAAACACCATGAAATCGGGTAGCTCCGCATTGCCATAGACGCCCCGGTCACCGATCTGGCGCATCAGATACATGCCCATGGCGTAGCCGCCCAAGGCAAAAAAAGCGCCGTGGCCCAGGCTGAGAATGCCGCAGAAGCCCCAGATCAGATCCACCGACAAGGCCAGCAGGGCAAAGGACAGATATTTGCCGAACAGGCTGACCATATAGGTCGGCACATGCAGGGCGGAAGTCTCGGGCAGGGCCAGGTTGAGGACCGGCACGATGATGGTCAATGCGGCCAACAGAATGGCGAAAATCCGGGCGCTGGGGTTCAGGGCCATCATCGCTTAGCCCTCCACCGCGCGGCCCTTCAGGGCGAACAGGCCCCGGGGTCGTTTCTGAATGAACAGGATCACCAGCACCAGGATCAGGATCTTCCCCAACACGGCGCCCGCGTAGGGTTCGAGGAACTTGTTGGCCATGCCCAGGGACAGGGCACCGACCAGGGTGCCCCACAGATTGCCCACGCCGCCGAACACCACGACCAGGAAACTATCGATGATATAGCTCTGCCCCAAATTGGGCGAAACATTGTCGATCTGGCTCAAGGCCACGCCGGCCAGGCCCGCGACACCGGAACCCAGACCGAAGGTCATGGCGTCGATCCAACTGGAGCGGATGCCCACCGCATTGGCCATGGCGCGGTTCTGGGTCACCGCCCGCATGCGCAGACCGAAATCCGTGTAGCGGATGATCAAGGTCAGGACCAGAAACACCAGGGCGGCGAAGATAATGATGCAGATGCGGTTGTTGGTCAGCACCAGACCGCCGGTAATCTCGATGGAGCCGCTCATCCAGGACGGCGCGATGACCTCCCGATTGGTCGGGCCGAAGACGGAGCGGACGAATTGCTGCAGCATCAGGCTCAGGCCCCAGGTCGCCAACAGGGTTTCCAACGGCCGGCCGTACAGAAAACGGATCACGCTGCGTTCGAGGAAAATTCCGAACAGACCGGCGACCAAAAAGGCGGCGGGGATGGACAGCAGCAGGGATTGCGTGACCGCGCCGGGGTAGTAGGTATGCATGACGGTCTGCACCACATGGGTGGTATAGGCACCCAGCATGACCATTTCACCATAGGCCATGTTGATCACGCCCATGACGCCGAATGTAATCGCCAGACCGATGGCGGCCAGCAGCAGGACCGAGCCGAGGCTGATGCCCTGAAACAAATTCTGCAGAATATTGAAGAAGGCCAGGCGCTGTTCGATGCTGGCGGCGGCGCTCTTGACGGCCGCTAGTAGATCGCCTTCCGCCTTGAGAGCCGTGCTAGCAAGCAGATCCCGCACGTCCCGATCTGGAAAATCGCTGAGTTGTTCCACGGCGGCCAGCTTTTCTGCCCCGGTGCCGTGACGCAGGCGGGTCGCGGCCAGGGTACGGGCCAGGGCGTCGCGAACGGCTTCGTCCGTCTCTTTCAGGTAAGCCTTGGACAATGTGGCCAGGCTATCGCTGGGGGCGGATTTGAACATGGATCGGGCAGCGGACAATCTTTGTTTGGAGTCCGGGCTGAACAGGGTCAGGGCGCCGAGGACACCGCGCAGGATGCCGCGAAGGCGGTTGTTGACGCGGATTTTCTTCGAAGATCGTGCTTTGGCCGGGCCCAGCTTTTCGCCGCTGAGGGCGTCAAAGAAGAATTTTCTGCGGTCGATTTTCTTGACGATGACGATGGCGCCGTCGGATTTGCGTTTGTGCAAACGGCCTTCAAGCAGGGCGGTCAGAGGTGCCACGACGCGGGCATCGCCGCTGGCCGCCAGGTTTTCCACCGCGATGATCTTGGCCTTGAAACTCTTGGCTTTCAGAGCGTCCAGCAGGTCGGCGGTCTGATCCGCCCGGGCCGATGAAATCATGGTGGCGGCGGTGAGAACCAGAAGCAGGGAAAGAATAATTCTTCGCACGGTCTTGCCCCTGGATATTCATGAAATCAATAAATGAAAGGGAGAGTTGAAGTGGAGAGTTGGCGTAGAGATGAGGGGGAGAGGAGAGGCGACGCCATGTACGCGGCGCCGCCTCCCGGGAGAAGATTAGTTTGTGTATACGGGCTTCTTGCAGTTGCCGCAGACCCAAGGGTAGGTCCAATCGGCGGTCAGGGCCGCGCTTTCGGGAATGAAGTCGGACCAGGCATCGCCCACCACTTCACCTTCCGTCTGCCAAACCACATCGAACTGGCCATCTTCCTGGATCTCGCCGATCAGGACCGGCTTGGAGAGGTGATGGTTGGTGTTCATGATTGCCACGCCGCCGGTCAGGTTCTTGACCTTTTGGCCGTACATGGCCTGGCGCACCGCATCCACGTCAGTGGTGCCGGCCTGTTGCACTGCCTGGGCCCACATCTTGAAGCCGATGTAGGTGGCTTCCATGGGGTCGTTGGTGACCCGTTTCTCGTCGCCGATGAAGGCATGCCAGGCTTTGATGAAGTCCTCGTTCTCGGGCGCATCAACAGACATGAAGTAGTTCCAGGCACCGAGATGGCCGACAAGGGGCTTGGTATCCAAACCGGCAAGCTCTTCTTCACCGACCGAGAAGGCGATGACGGGGATATCTTCCGCCTTGACGCCTTGGTTGCCGAGTTCCTTATAGAACGGCACGTTGGCATCGCCATTGATGGTGGAAACCACGGCGGTCTTGATGCCTTGGGAGGCGAATTTCTTCACCGAGGCCACGATGGTCTGCCAATCGGAATGACCGAAAGGTGTGTACTCCTCCATGATGTCGGCATCGCTGACACCCTTGGTATGCAGGAAGGCGCGCAGGATCTTGTTGGTCGTGCGGGGATAGACATAGTCCGTGCCTAGCAGCACGAAACGCTTGGCCCCGCCGCCGTCTTCACTCATCAGATACTCAACTGCCGGGATCGCCTGTTGGTTCGGCGCCGCGCCGGTGTAGAACACGTTGCGGGAGCTCTCCTCGCCTTCGTACTGAACGGGATAGAACAGCATGCTGTTCAGTTCCTCGAACACCGGCAGCACGGATTTGCGCGAGACGGAGGTCCAGCAGCCGAACACCACGTCGACCTTGTTGACCTGGATCAGCTCGCGGGCCTTTTCCGCGAACAGGGGCCAGTTCGAGGCCGGATCGACGACCACCGCCTCGATCTTCTTGCCCAGCAGGCCGCCGTTCTTGTTCAGATCATCGATCATCATCAGGACCGAATCTTTCAGGGTGGTTTCGGAAATCGCCATGGTTCCCGAAAGGGAATGCAGCACACCGACCTTGATGGTCTCGGCGGCCTTGGCCGTTACGGCCCCGGCCCCGACGCTAACCGCCAAAGCGGCGGCGGCCAGGGTGTTGAGGGCATTGCGTCTGGTAATCATCGGTTTGTCTCCATAAAGGGTTGTCTTGCACCACCCCATGCTCTGCAAACCGCGTGCCAGTTTATGAATATTTTTTAAGATTATTTAAGCCATTGATATTACGAATGAATTTAGAATTATGTGACCGCGATCACACAATTTCAGAACTGCCTAAAATTTAGGCTGAACATATTTTTGTCTAAATTTTGAGCAAATTCTGCCCTTTGCTTAGGCGTCACGGCTGGTCAATATAAGGCATCGGCGGGCTTCGGCTCTCCGTACGAGGTTGTCTTGCACCACGGGATGATCTCGGGGCACCGTGGCATCCATTGCCACGGTGTCTGACACATTTCAGATTGGCTGCTTGGAAGAAAACGCCCGCCAACTCGTTCGGCGGCGGGCCCGAAGGGAAGGACAGGTAAACGGCGTAATAGCGATAGGCATTTGGTCATTATGTTGCCGCGGGAGGAAACATGTTTAGATCATTGATGTTGCTTTGGGGCGTGGCGGTCTTTTCGGCCGGCCTTGCCAATGGTGCGAATGGGGCAAAAGGCGTCGTAATTTACTACCCATTCGGCTGCCACTATTACATCGTGGAATCGAGCCGAGGTTATACATTGTTGGAATGGTATGGTGGATATGATCCGAATGAAGGCGACACTTTGACAGGTGATTTTGAAAGCTACGGATTGAAAGACATTTTTGACGAAACAATTGGCAGCGAAACAAAAGCCTGGGTAGAAGATTTCCTATTAAGCGAACAAAGTGTAATCGAAAAATATAAAAAACGTTGCGGTTAGATTCTCGATGTTGATTGGTCGCGGATGTCGCGGTCAGAAACGTAGACCGACCCTCTGTTGCCACAACTGTCGCCACAATCGGACATGTGGCATTGGTCGATAATCAAGTCACCCAAAACTGGCATTCCCGTCTCTTCGCGTTTATCCTTTCCGCCCGGGAGGAGATCCTATGCAAACGACCGAGAGCGACCAAGGAGACGCCCGTTATGGTTGGGTCATGGTGTTTGTTGGTTTCACCCTGACGGGGATGAGTTTCGGCGGCCTGGGCTCGGTCGGCGTGTTCCTCAAGCCGATCGCGGCGGACCTCCACTGGTCGCGCGGCGGCACGGCGTTCGGTTATACCGCCGCGGCGATGGGCTCCGCGATATTTATTGTCCTTTGGGGCTTTCTTGCGGACCGCAATCCAACCCGCCGCTTCGCTATCATGGGGGCGGCAGCGATCGGTGTCACGATGATCCTGTTGAGTTGGACGACGACCCATTTGTATTTTTATTTTATATTTTTCATCTTTGGCGCATTCGGTCACGCTCCTTTTGTGGGCTCGCTATGGGCCAACATCGGTCAATGGTTCACCCATAACAAAGGCACGGCGATGGGCGTCGCGTTGGCCGGTGGGGCCGTCGGCCAGGCTGTGGTGCCTTTTCGGCCCGGCTGTTGATATCCTCGCATGGCTGGCAAACCGCATTTCTGGTTATTGGCGCGGTCTATCTCGTGCTTGGCCTGACCATCGCCTTTTTGACCCGCGACCCGCCAGGAAAGCGCGCCTATCTGGCTTCCCTTCACGAGAACAAGGAAACCACCGGTTCCTGGTCCCTAGGCGAAGGCCGATATACGGTAATTTGGATGAGCGTTGCGGTGGTGTTTTGTTGTTTCTGCATGGCGGTGGCGATCGTCCACGTCGTACCCATGCTGTCGGACCGTGGTCACAGCCCGGAAGTAGCCGCCGGCGCGCTGGCCGCGCTGATGCTTGCGGGAGCGTTCGGACGTATGGGGGCTGGGAAAATCAGTGACTTGATCGGCCCGCTACAGACCTACATAGCAACGTCCGCCGGTCAAACCATTCTTGTCGTCTGGTTGCCCCATGTTGAGACAGTGTTCGGCATCTACTTGCTGGCTGCTCTATTTGGTTTCGTTTTTTCCGGCGTTATGACGAGCATGGTTGTCACCGTGAATACCTTTGTTCCCGACCAGGTCGCCGCACGTTGCTGGTCCGTTGTAGCGTTTTTTGCCTGGGCCGGCATGGGCTTGGGAAGCTATGTAGGCGGCGCGTTGTTTGATCTGACGGGCGGATACGATTGGTCCTTTACATTCGCCGGCGTTATGGGCGCCATCAATGTCGTGATCCTGTTGTCCTTCCATAT
>JABIRL010000230.1 GCA_018667855.1 Rhodospirillaceae bacterium | reverse complement strand
TTTGCCCTTCTCGATGATCTTACCTGCCGCCTGCCACAAGGCGGAGCCGCCGATCACGGTGGAGCGGGAGCCGTTGGTGCCGATGCCGAAGGCGACCCGGTCCGTATCGCCGTCGATATACTGAATATCGCTGGGATCAATGCCAAGACGTTCGGCCGCGATCTGGCGAAATATTGTTTCGTGCCCCTGGCCCTGGTTCTTGCTGCCCATCAGGATTGTCGCACCCCCCGAGGGGTTGAAACGGATTTCGGCGAACTCCAGGCCCGGCGAAGCGGCGCGCTCAATGGCATTGGCGAACCCCAGCCCACGCAATTTGCCCCGTGCGCGCGCATCCTGTTGGCGGGCTGCAAAACCGTCGTGATCAGCCAGCCCCAAGACCCGATCCATGTTCTCACCGAACTGGCCGCAGTCATAGGTGCGGCCAAAGGCGTTGCGGTAGGGCATGGCATCGGCGGGAATGATATTGCGGCGGCGCAGCGCCAGACAATCGATGCCCAGTTCCCGGGCCGCATCATCCAATAGCCGCTCGATCACATAGATCGCCTCCGGCCGGCCGGCACCGCGATAGGGCGCCGTGCCGTTGCTGTTCGACATGACGCAGGAGACATGCACATGCGCCGCAGGGATGTCATAGACCCCGACCAAAGTAGAAACGTTGGTGAAGGTCGCCAGCAGATTACGATCGGACGACACATAAGCCCCCACATTGGCCAATGTCCGGACCCGCAGACCGAGGATCCTGTTGTCCGCATCGAGGGCCAATTCAGCCTCGCTTATATTGTCCCTGGCATGTTCGTCGGCCAGTATCGCCTCGCTTCGTTCGCAGGACCATTTTACCGGCCGGCCCAGCTTGCGCGCGGCCCACAGCATCAGGCGATGTTCGGGATACTGCCAGCCCTTCGTGCCGAAGCCGCCGCCCACATCGCCGGCGATCACGCGGATCTTGTTCTCCGGAATTTTGAAGATCCTGTTAGCCAGGGCATTCCGCACCCGATGGGGATATTGCACGTCGGCATACAAGGTGTAGCGTTCGTCGCCCGGGTCATAGCTGCCGATGACGCCACGCGGTTCCATGAAATGGGCATAGACCCGACTGATCACATAGCGCCTGGTGACAACGTGCGTCGCTTTGGCGAATGCCGCCGCGGTCGCGGCCGCATCTCCAGCCTCGAAAACATTGGAGATATTGTCGGGGCATTCCTCCCAGACCGCCGTCTCGCCCCGCGCCGCCTGGGCCGTATCCGTCACCGATGGCAGATCGTCATAAGAAACCTCGATCAACTCGGCGGCATCCTTCGCCTGCATCAAGGTTTCGGCGACCACCAAGGCAAAGGGATCGCCGACATAGCGGACCCAGCCCAACGCCAGGCCGGGGTGGGAGCGGGCGAACATGGGCCCGCCGTCCGGGCGCTTGCGCTGCACCGTCGGCGCCATGGTGCCCAGGCCGTCGGTGGCGACGTCCTCGCCCGTATACACAGCAAGCACGCCCGGCGCGGCCCGGGCCGACGAGGTATCTATGGAAACGATGCGCGCATGGGCATGGGGCGAACGCACAACCACCGCCTGGGCCTGTCCGGCCAGGTTGACATCGTTGATGAACCGTCCCTTGCCTGTTAACAGGCGGGGATCCTCATATCGTTTGACGGGTTGGCCGATACCGAACTTGGTCATGTTAAGTCCTATTCCATCAACACGGGGCCGCCAAAGGCCGGTTCCCCGAATGGCGTTGGCGGCAATTGCCAGGTGCCGGTCGCGGGCGGCCGCACCTCGGCATCAACATGAACATCGATCAAGGCCGGTTTGCCGGAGGCGACAGCCTCTTCCAAGGCGCCCTTGAAGTCTTCGGATTTCGTAACCGTCACGCCATGCACGCCGCAGGCCCGCGCCAGGGCGGCGAAATCGGGATTATAAGGTTCCTGGTTGTCGCCGCTATAGAAAGCGGTGCCGATCTCCCGGCCGCCGAACATGCCGTATTGAATATCGCGAATAGCGCCCCAGGCGAAATTGTTCCAGACCACCCAGACACAGGGAATGTTGTATTCCACCGCCGTGCACAGAACATGCGGCGTCATGGTAAAGCCGCCATCGCCGCAGATCGCGACGCAGGGTCGATCGGGTGCGGCCAGCTTGGCGCCCAGGATGCCCGAAACGCCAAAACCCATGCCGGAAAAGCCCCAGGCGTTCAACATGGTTTGCGGCGCCCGCGCCTCCCAGAACTGCATGAACCAGTTATGATGAACCCCTGAATCGAGCGAGATGATGGCATCGTCCGGCAGTACGGCGCGAATATCAGCAACCACTTGTTCAGGCCGCAGCGGCGAGGTGCGAAGTTCGAAATTCGGCTCGACAAATCGCTGCCATTCTTCACGCCAACCTTCGATCTCGGCCAGCCACGCGGCGCGCGCAGGAACTTCGCCACCCGCCGCCTCCGCCCCGCCCAGCATTTGCCGCAAGAAACTCCCGGCATCCGCCGTGATGCCCAGGTCGGGGACATAATTGCGGCCGATCTCGTCCACATCGATGTCCACGTGGATCAGTTTCGTGCCTGGAAAATTCCAGGAATAACCGGGAATCCACGACGAAGAAGAGCGGTCGTCGAAACGGGCACCAACGGCGATCACCAAATCCGTATGGCGGCCGGCCTGGTTGGCCGGGAACGTGCCATTGCGACCGATGAAACCCAGCGACAACGGATGCGCCATGGGAATGCAGCCCATGCCATTGGGAGAACTGATCACCGGTATGTTCAGACGCTCCGCCAGCTCCGTCAATTCGGCGGAAGCCTCGGCCAGGGTGACGCCGTGACCAATGAACAAGGCTGGGCGTTCCGCTGCATCCACCATGGCCAGGGCCTGTTCGATATCCGCCGGATCGGCGCCAGGCCGCTTGCGGGTCTTGAAGCGGGCCGATGGCTCCAGCTCCACATCCGCCTCCTCCTGAAAAACATTGAAGGGTATGTCCACCTGTACCGGGCCGGGCCGACCGGACACCGCCAGATCAATGGCCTGGCGCAGAGCCAAAGGCAGCATGTCCACGCGGCTCGGCTGAAAGCTGCGCTTCACGACAGGTTTCAGAACGGACGGAAAATCGGCCGCGAAATGGCGGTTGATTTCCTGAAACGGTCCCCGGTTGAATTGCTGCGTGGGCACGTTCGCGGTCAAGGCCAGAATGGCGGAGGAATCCGCCAGGGCATTGGCGATCCCCATGACGATATTGGCGGAACCAGGCCCGCACGACGTCAGGGTCGCAACCGGTTGATGCTTGATCCTGAAATAGGCATCAGCCATATGCGCGGCGGTCTGCTCATGGCGGGGCGAGATCAGTTTGACCTGATCCCGGACATCGTAAAGTTCATCCAGCAGACCCACATTGCCATGGCCGCAAATGCCGAACACGTAGGGGATTTTCTCCTGCACCAGAAACTGGGCGATCAACGCGCCACCCTTCATGTCTTAACTCCTCAAAATATCAGCCGAATTAACTCAATCATCCGACGCAGGCGCGGTGATTACCAGGAAAACCAAATCGTCCAGACCGGAATTGGCAATGGCATGTTCGATGCCCGGCGGTATATGGATCACATCATGACGGCGCACGACCGTTTTCTCGCCATCGATTTCCATCAAACCCTCCCCCTCAAGCACATGGTAGATTTGCTCCTGGATCTTGTGGGTGTGCGCGGCAACATGGGCCATGGGCTGATAGCTGGAGATCCGGTAGTCGATCAGCTTGATATCCGTATCGCCCGGACCGACCAATGCCTTCGATAGAGCGCCGCCGAAATGGTCCGGGAATTGCTGCCAGGGCACCTCGGCGATATTACGGATGCCGGACTTGCAAATCTTGTTGCTCATTATTTCCTCCTGTTATTGTCGTCTTTAATCGCCCCGTACCAGATGCATCGCGGCCAGGTAACCGAATACCAGTGCCGGACCCAATGTGATGCCGGGTCCGGGATAGTTGCCGCCCATGACCGAATTCATATCGTTGCCGCAGGCATACAGCCCGGGAATTGGTGCGCCTTCCTTGTTCAGCACTTCGCCGTTGCCCCCCGTTCGGGCGCCTGCCGCCGTGCCCAGATCTCCCGGATACAGGGTAACCGCATAAAAGGGCGGCGTCTCCACCGGGCGCATACAGGGATTGGGCTGGTTCGCCGGGTCGCCGACATATTTGTGGTAGGCATTGCTGCCCCGGCCAAAGGCCGTGTCTTCGCCACTCCGGGCGTCGGCGCTGTAGCCGGCCACGGTTTCGGCAATCTGGTCGGGCGCTACACCGATTTTTTCCGCCAGTTCCGACAAGCTTGGCGCGGCGATTAGATATCCGCTGCGCAGATAGGGCGCCAGCCGCATGGTCATCGGCTTGACCGCGCCAAGGCCATATTGCCACAGCGACCGCCGGTCACAGATCAAATGACAGGGAATAGAGGGGCTTTGATTATGGGTCCGGAACATGGCCTGGACGAACTCGTGATACGAATTGGACTCGTTGGTGAACCGCCGCCCGTCGTGATTGACCGCCAGCATGCCGGGCTTGCCCCGATCGGTCACAGTATGGGGGTAGACGCCTGCACTGCCATCCGCCCGGCTAAAGCGCGAAAGAGGCGCCCAAAATGCGTTCGAGGCGTTTTCCTCTGGCACCTCTCCACCCGCGGCCAGAGCCAGATTGATGCCGTCCCCGCTGTTACCTTCCGCCGCCGCCGAATGCTGGCCGGCCTCGCCCGGCAACAACCGGGCGCGCAGTTCACGGTTGTGGGAAAAGCCACCCGACGCCAGGATCACGCCGCGGCTGGCTGAAATGGTGGCAGGGCCGGCCGGACCCGTGATCTCGACGCCCACGATGCGGCCGTTTTCTTCCAACAGACGGTGAGTGATGGTATTGCGCAGGATTGGCACCTCCAGCACCAGCAGGGATTTCAGCAACCGCCCAGCCAAGGCATTTCCCAACACCAGATTGGCGCCGCGATGGAACCTGGTGCGATCAATGATGTAAGACAATATCAGCCGTGCCACCCGCATGGCCGATCTGGCGGACCGAAACATGCCGCGAAAATGCGCAATATCCGGGCGCGCCACCATCATGCCGCCGAACAAAGTGAATTCGGGCAGCGGCGGACGCAACAACTTGAACCCGTCGCCCAGTTCCCGTGCGTCCAGGGCCAGGGGCTCCATCACTCGCCCGCCCAAGGTGGCGCCGGGCTCATCCGGGTAATAGTCCGGGTAAAATTCCAACGGAGTCAGGTGAACGTGGCTGTTGCGGTCCAGGTATTCAATTGCCCTTGGCGCCTCGGCCAGGAAGATGTTCCGCAATTCCGGGCCGCCGCCGCTCTGATTTTCGCGGCCGGCAGTGGCATCAAGATATGTCCGGGCGTCTTCTTCCGAGTCAGCATGACCATTCGCGGCCATCAGGGCATTGTTCGGTATCCAGACCATGCCGCCCGACAGGGCGGTGGTGCCGCCAACGTAATTGGTTTTCTCGATAACCAGTGTTTTCAAGCCTTCATTGGCGGCGACAATGGCCGCCGCCATACCGCCCGCACCCGCGCCAAGCACGATCACGTCGTAGAAATCCGACAGATTTGGAGCAGCGATTGCCAAACGAAGTCCTCCTTCCCGCAACCATGCGATCAGTTAGAGCCACGGCATGCATTCGACGCAGACAAGTCGCCGTAAGTCTTTGAATTAGATCAAAATGCCAGAAAACGATATCTTTCCCAGGCAGTTCGGTCCGGGGAAAATATCGCAATTGATTTCAAGACTGACTTCAAGATAGGGCGGGCCCGGTCAATGTTCCCGCCGCAGGCACGCCGCGACGCAGTCGGCCAGCTCGTTCGGTTCAATCGGTTTTTCCAATTTCGCCATCGCGCCAAATTTCTCGGCGGCCTCGAGGTAACCGTCCTTGGCGGCCGAGATTGCGAGAATTTTAATATGGGGATAGAGCCGGACCAGTTCGCGGACGGTTTCAATGCCGTCCATGCCGGGCATCAGAATATCCGTCACGACAAGATCAAAATCATGCTCACTTTGCAGACGAATGCCTTCATGACCGCTATCGGCTTCCGTTACGTCGTGGCCGTTCACATTGAGAATTTCCCGAATAATTCGTCGCTGGGTACTGTCATCGTCGATTACGAGTATATGCGCCATGAAATATAATTCTCCAGGCCTGGAGCGTTAAGTTTTCAGTCGGATGCCGGTTGTTAGAGTTGCGATCTTTAGTAACAACCCGATTACATTAGCACGGCCCGGGGAAAGTTTATCTACTTGATTTTGCACGCCGTGGCTGGACCCGGGGGCAAGACAAATTTACGGTTCGGAAACCATATTCTGCAAGATTCATACGCAACGCGCGTAGGACTGCAAATTGGCGATTTTCTGCCCATTTGCAAATCCCGCACGCACGGAAACCGGTGAAGGCTGTAGCAGAAGATGGAAACGCGGGGATTTACACTGATAGAGCTGATGGTCGTCGTGACCATAATCGGCATACTATCGGCCATCGCCATACCGCATTTTCGCATGCAGATACTCGATTCCCGGGTGATGGGCGCCAAGGCGTATCTGATGCAAATAGCGACCAAACAGCGGCAGTTTTTCCTGCGGGAAGGAAAATATTGCTGCACCACGGACAATTTTGATGAAGACCTGTTGAACCAGGGCCTGGGTCTCAGTGTAGAGGATGCCGGGGATTTCTGTTTTGCGTTCGTCTGCTCCGACGCCGGCAAATGCAACAACCCAACAGCCACCGCCTTTATTGCCCCAGTGGAAGCCGGTGATCCGGCGATCGAGTTCGAGGTCTGGGCCGTTCTGCGGCAACAGAACGCGACCACCATCAATGCGCCCAGATCGGCACAATGCAAAATGTCGGCTTCCAAGCGCCCGCCCACCAATTGGGTCCAGGCCTCGGGTACATCGGACCCGGGCCGGGAAGGCCAGGCCATCGTATTGCGCTATCCGCCGCCGCCCAACGGCATCGACGCGGCGGCCGGCGACCGCAGTCTGAAATATGTCTGGAACGAGGGCATCAGCGCCACCAGCGCGATGCAGCCCTGAGATCATGGCAGCCAAACCAACCAACCGCAGGCGCACCAGAGAGGATGGTTTCACCCTGGTCGAGGTACTGGCCGCGACGGTTATCACCTCCATACTGGTGCTGGGCCTGGCCAATCTGTGGACCGCCGTGGCCGGAGAGGTCGATGGCCTGACTATGCGACAGAAGGCGATTTTCGTTTTGAACGGACAGATGGAGCGGCTGACGGCGCTTTATTTTCATACTGATTTCGCCGTCTTCACCACGACTGATACTACGAATTATGGTTCCGCCGCCGCCTACCCCGATAACCGCATCATCTTCCGCAATGATTTGCCTAACTACATGCCGAACGGGGCCGCCGACAACTTCGTGGTCGCCGCCGGTGGTTTTGCCGGCGCACCGGGATTGCCGGTACTGTTCGACGACAACAGCGGTACCGACGATGACCGCAATTACGTCTGGATCGATAAGGATCGCAATGTGGTCGGTCGACTCAGCTGGATTGAAACCGAAGTCGTGATCGACAGCTGTGACGGAAACGGTGAATACAGCCAAAGCGGAAGTTCTCCCTGTTATTGCCCGGCCTGGACCGGTAGCGGCCCCGGCACGCGCTGCCGGGAAATCAGTGTTTATCTTGAATATCCCTTCCGCTGGGTCTCCGGCGCGGTGGTGCAGCAGGCAACCAGGTTAGAGATCATTCCCCTGAAAACCATTGTGGGGCGACTGCTGTGAACCGGCGGGTGGGACAAAAGCGGCGGCAGGCCGGCTTCACCATGATGGAGCTGATGATCGCCACGACGCTGGGTATGACGCTGCTGACCGTGGCCCTGACACTGCTCAACCAAAGTTTGGAAATGGCGGCGGAGATGGAGGGGCGGTTGCGCCTCAACGCCCAGGCCCGTAGCGTTTTCGTGGTGCTGAGTGACGGCGGCCGTAATATCACCGCCAGCGGTACCGACGGCACCAACGAGGTCTATGGCCTGCGCCGGCGGCAGACCGCGACGGCGGGTGGCTTTCGGCAGGATTATCGACTGAACTATGCCAACAACGGCCTGACCCTGGACGGCGACACCCTGGCCACGGTAACCGTGGATTGCAACGGCACCGCCGACCCCTTGCCCGATTGTACCGGCGCCGCCGACAGCGAAACGGTCACGGGCTGGCTGGGTGAGGACGTAACAGTGGAAAACGATGCCCGCAGCGTCTGGGACCGCACGGTGGAGACGGAATTTACCCTGGTCAATCCATATCTTGTGCGGCGCCGCCGCGTGGCGAACAGCCAGACAATTGACCGCTACCAGACGATCTTCAATCAAGTTCTGGAAAAACCGAAGAATTATCCATGAGCCGCAAATCAAACCAGCAAGGCTATGCGATGCTGTCGGTCACCATGATCGGCCTGGTCGCCATGTTGGGGGCGGCATCCCTGTTCAACCACGATGTGGTCAACGAAAGCCGCGCTGTGGAAGAGGACCTTGCCCGGTTGCGAACCCATTGGGCTGGCATGGGCCATGTTGCCTACGCCCTCAGCCGGGGCCGGGAAGGCGATTTGTGCGGCGGCAGCAACTGTAACAATGACAACAAGCGGCGCGACAGCTACATCGGCTATTTGACCGAACTGCGCGACAGCGGTGTGTCGTACCGGCGCTGGCGGTATGACGAGATCAGCAGCGACTACTACCTCAACATCGACGGCGCGGCGGATGTACAGAACGAAGGTTCCAACCATTCCGGCAAATTGATTCTGAATATTGCATTTGTCGATCTCGACACCAGTCCGATGATTGCGATCGCCGGGATCTGGCCGCAAATCCGGGACCTCGACGTCTACTTCTGTACGGGCCTGGTTTCAACGACCGACGAATGCATCGACGCGTCGGTTACGGGCAGCAGCGACGTCGGTGGCCTGGCCAAGATCCAAACGATCCGAACCAAATGAACGAACGGATAGAGAGTGAGTAACGGCATGCGGGAGCGAACGGAAGGACCGATCAGCGGGGCGGCATCGCCGGTCGCAACCGACGAACAGCGCCGGTACCAGCGCTATCAGACCGACGAAGTGGCTGTCATCCGGTTCGCCGGTATCGAGACCACGGGCGTGATGTCGGATCTGTCCCTGGGCGGCACCATGATTGAGGGCGATTTTGCCGTGGCGATTGAAGCCGGCACCCAAATGACATTGTCATTTGGTGAATTTTCCCAGTTGCCGGCGGTCGTCGTTTATGTCGGTGATAGTTTTTGCGGTGTGCAGTTTCTGGACGCTGCCAAACACCGTGAAGCCATCAAATCATGGATGCAACAACACAAACTTGCCCGCGCCATGAGGTGATAAAAGTGACGCCCGCAGCGGTATCGTATTATCTCTCGACCGCGGCGATACGGGCATCGATGGCATATTCCGTCAGCACCCGACTGCCGATCGGCTGGGGGCCATAGCGGTATTCCAGGCGCACATAGTGGCGCAGTTTCGGGCTGTACCACCAGCGTTCAAAGGCCGTCCACTTGGTCAAGGGATTGCGGGTCCGCATGACGATGACGTAACAATCGAACTCTCCCGCCGGAACACGTATGCGCTCCCTTCCTTCGAGCTGCCATGATGTGGCATGTACACGCTGCTGACCGTTCGAGATGGTTTCCCTGGTGAATACGACCGGCCGATCTTTTTGCAGAATATGCAAATCCCTGGGATCGATGGAGCGATAGACCACCTGGCGATGTGCGGTCGCCGATTGTGCCGCTTCCCGCAGAAAGCCGTTGCGGGAGAACCATTGCCCTGGCTGATCCAAACGGTGAAACAGCGTGACGGGCCCGTCGATCTTTTCCACCGCCAAAGCGTAGCCGTCGCTGTAGCGCCAGGTATCGCCAACCAGCCAGTCGGGTATCTCGACCTGTGCCAGTACCGTCGATGGGACCGGATCCTTGATGGATGGGACGTTGTTGACAGCTGGCGTCGGCGCTTTGATTTGCACCACCCGGGCTACGTCAAAATCAACCTCCGGGACTAAATCAAGGGTCTGATCCGAAGCCACTTCAGTGCTCTGCTCGGAAGCCTGCTTGAGGGTTTTTTCCAGGGTCTGACAGGCTGACAGCACAGCGATCATCGACAGCACGATAACGGCCTGTCTCGCCCCGCAATGCATGCGGGACCGCCCCGGGCGGACATAGGGGATTCCGGGCCGCATGATCATGACTGATCCTTCCATCCTTCGCGAACGGTGTCGCCGTTGGCATCGATTTCGTGCTGATAGACGAGGGCCGGAATCCAGTAGGATAGCAGGGCTTCCGGCCGGCTTGTCGCCTGAACCAGGAAATGCCCATTGTCCAACGGAATGCCATCCAGACGGAACCTCGGCTCGTTGAAAAGACCGGCTTTGGCGATGGAGGCATTGCCAAATCGGGGGCTCGGCTGACCGGCGTGGCCGAACGCCAGGAAACGTTCGCGCAGGATCAATTCATTGCGCTCGCTGGCAATGACCTTGTCGGCGGCTTCCTTGACAACGTCGCGAAAGGCGCCGACGTAGAAATTGTCATATATAAATGGTCCGACCAGGGCCAGGAACAGCAACGCCGACCCGATCACCCAGCTGAACGCGGTGCCGAGACGCATTGCACGCAGCAATCGCTTGTCGTTCATTCGTCTTCTTCCAGGTTGTGGAGGGCGTTGGGAAAGATGGCGCCGGTCCCCTGCATGGCGCTGCGACTGACTTCGTCCAACCGCCGGCGCTGTTGGCGAATATACTCCGCCGATCCCATGCGCACGGCGATATCGCCGGCATAGGAGGCGGTGTCTTCAATAACCCGCGGGGTGATGAAAAAAATCGTTTCCCCAAGCTGGTTGCGCGAAACGTTGGTTCGGAACAATGCGCCGAACAGAGGCAGATCTTTCAAGCCGGGGACGCCGCTTTCCTGCTCGATGCGATTGTCGTCGAACAAGCCGCCAATGACATAAGTGCCGCCGTTCGGGACCAGGACTTCCGTCTGCACCTCCTGTGACCGCACATCAATCTGTCCGAAGGAACCCGCGCCCGGCGCGGAATTGACGGCTGTCAGGCTTAGCCGGATTTCCGGGGTGCCGTTTTTCTGACGGGCGGGAATAATCGACGGCGTGATTTCCAGGGTCAGACCCGTCTGTATGGTTTCCAATCCTTGTCCGTTGTCACCGCCTGTATCAACCTGGACAAAAAGGTCCTGGCTGCGGGTTATGCGGGCGGTAATATTCTGCAGCGTCACGATACGCGGCGCGGAGAGGATCTGCGCTTTGTTTTCTTCGGCCAGCGCGCGCAACTGGGCCTGAATGATGCCTTGGGTTCCCCGCAGGACAAAGGCCGCGATAGTGGCGCTGGGCGAGGCGGCGACCGGCAGCAGGGACAGCGCATCCAGACCGTTGGTGCTGATGCCGTCGTCATCGGTACTTACCTGGCCGTTGCCGGTACCGGTGTCGATGGCGCCCGCTTTGGGATCGCCGCTTTCCGAGAACTGCGCGCCGCGCCAACGGATGCCAAGCTCCTCGGCCACGCCAAGCTGGGCCGTCGCGATGATAACCTCTATCTCGATCATGCGCAGGGGCTGGTCGAGGTCACGAAGAACCCTTTCAACCCCGGCGATGGCTTTAGGCGTGCCCCGGACGATCACCGAATTAGTGCGCGGGTCGATGGAGACGAATGGCCGCGAGAGTTCCTGAACGCGCAACAAAAACTGCTCTTCGCTCTCGCCACCCTCGCCGCGTTTTCCACCCCGCCGAGGCGGGGGGCGGCCACCAGGGCCCGGTCGATTGATATTCAGATTGCCCAATATGGCTTTCAATGTCTCGCCGATCCCGGGCACTGTCACCGTGCGGCCATGAAACTCCCGTGTCGTCGCACCCACGGACGCATAGCGCAGTGGAATAACCTTCACATCACCGCTCAGCAGATCTTCGTACAGCTGTGCCTCGACCTTGGCGCGGCGCTTCTGCCGTTCGTCCTGCTCGTCCTGGACGGTCCGTTGGCGGCGGCGCGTGGCCGCTCCTTCCAATGTCTTGATCAGCTTGGTGAATTCCGTGACCTTATCGGGCACATCGATAACCGAAATGGTGTTTGACTGTTGGTCATAGGAAATGCTCGCGATCTCCATCCCGAAGCCGCGCACGGCGCGCCTGACGGTAGCAACGGTGATATTTTCCAGGGTGATAAAGGCCCGGTCCGGCTCGGCGGTCAGTTTGGCGTCGGCGGGAAATATCGTCACCGTACGCGAAGCCGGATTGTATTCGTAATCGAGACCTCGTTCGACGATGATCTGATTGAATATTTCTCGGGGCACAACATTATCCAGACGCAGGGAAATCGTGCCCGACACGCCGGGGCGAAAAATGGTGGAGAGATCGCTGGCCTGCAGCAGACTCCTCAGGACGCTGCGGATATCGTCATCAACGGACGTACGGCTAATGCTGCCGCCCGGTTGCCATGGAATATTCTTTTTCTGTTCCTGCGCCAGCGCCGACGTTGCCAACCCCACGGTTAGCATGACGGCCAACACGCACGTCGCAATAAAGCCAACGGCTCGCCCCCGCGCAATACGGCCGGGACTGACGGGTCTTGTTGTTATCGGCTGATGGATCGTCATTTCTTTCGCCGGCGGCGCATTATCCAATGAATTCGACACCGTTAAGCATGACGAATTTAGCTTAAAAAACGCTTAACCATATCTGTTTGGGAGCCGTCCGGGCGAACTCAACGGCTATGAATTACGGCTATGAATTGCCGCGCGGGGCGATCAATAGCGCCGTTGCATCGTCTTCCGGCTTGCTACGTTCCAATTCGAAGGCGAAATCGGCAAAACTTTGTTCCAAGGACTGTGCGCGGCCGCAAAATATCGTGTCGATACGCCTATCGCCAAGGCTCCTCACCACGCCATCCGAACAAATAAGAAAAAACGAGAAATCATCGAGCGCCACCTTGCGGAACGTCGCCTTAAGGCTCGGGCGGACGCCAAGAGCTTTGGTAACACGGCCCTTGGGCCGCGTTCGCGCTTGATCGCCCGATGCCGTAGCTTTTTTTGCCGGCACCACATGGTCCTCGGTAAGTGGGGATAAGCCCGCCGCCGTGCCGCCATAAATCCTGACGTCGCCCACGTGAAAGACATGCACCATGGGTTCCGGGCCCGGGGCAAATATCATACCGGCGATACAACAACCGCCGCGCATGCGGAGAGAGCCGTCATAGTTCCGCACCCCGGACAGCAACCGCCCATTGGTGGCCCGCAATGCATCCTCGATTATCGCGGTCGAGAGAGGAGCTCTCTCCAGCGCCCCCGATAAGTGATCATCAAGGTAGCTCAGGCAAAGATCGGCCGTTTCCTCACCCTTGGCTGCGCTGCCGATGCCGTCGGCGACGGCAAATAATTCGATCCGCCGGCTTACCAGATAGCGATCACCATTACTGTCGTGGCGCTGTCCTTTTTGCGACAGGGCAAGGCTTTCAGCCCGCCACGGCGCGGCGTCGGATTGGTGGTGTTCGACGACACCGGCCGAAAGGTTTGAAATTAACATGGAAAATTCTCACCAACCGCGATGTCAGGCCGCGGACGCGGGTGGAGCCACATCCCTTTCGGACAGTGAGTCGTCGGAACCATCGCCATCATCAGCCCCGGCATGGGCATTGCTATCTGGTAAGACCCGTTCGAACGCGATCTGGTGATCGGGGTTTTCGTTCAACGGCGCACCAAGCGATATCCAGCCACAGAGCGTCAGCGGCGAACTGACGTTCTTATGGATGAATTCAGGATCGGCATCTTCGAAATAGACATACGTGCCCAATCGACTTTCATCGACCAGATAGAAACTGCCGGCATCGTAGATGATGCGGGCGTGGGGCCGGGAAACATGGCGATCATCGACGACAAAATCACACGTCTGAGTGAGTTTCTTCTGGTTATTACGGCCGATTATAAATTCACCGCTGCCTTTGAAAAACTGCTTCGTGACACCCGCATATTCCAGCACCAGGACGGATGCGAAATCCGGGTCATCGGATAAGTCTTCTTCGTCCAGGATCGTGACATCATCGTCTTCGTCAGGCAGCACGCGGCTGGGCGGCAGTACCAGGGTGACAACGGTGCCGATGCCGGGCGAGCTTTCAAGGCTGATGGTGCCGTCGTGCTGCTCGACCAGCGCTTTGGCGATGCTAAGGCCCAGTCCGGCGCCTTCATGGGTTCGGGCATAGCCGTCGGCGCCTTGCTCAAACGTCTCGAAAACCAGTTTCGATTTTTCCGGGTCAATGCCGCAACCGGTATCCACCACCTGGATCAACATGCTGCCCGACTGGCTTTCATCGGCGGTAATGGTGACGTGGCCGTCGGCATCGGTGAACTTCACCGCATTGTTGACCACATTGATCAGCACCTGCCGCAAGGCCCGTTCATCGCCCCAAACCTTGCCCAACCCAGGCGAAACGCGGGCATCCAGGCGCACCTGATGCATGCGGGCTTCCGGCGACATCAGGCGAATGACCGAGCTGATCAGGGTTTCGATTTCAATTTGCTCATTCTTTAAGTTCATCTTGCCGGATTCAACCCGGCTCATATCCAGCAGGTCATTGACCAACGATAGGAGGTGCTGCCCGCTGTTCAAAACGTCGCCGAGGTATTCATTGTATTTTTCGTGGCCCAGGGGGCCAAACGGCTCGTCGGCGATGGTTTCCGAAAAACCAATAATAGCGTTCAGGGGCGTTCTGAGTTCGTGACTCATGATCGACAGGAATTGCGACTTCGCTTTATTGGCGGCCTCCGCTTTTTCTTTTGCCGCCTGTTGTTCCTCGGTCCGGATCCTGTATTCCCGTTGCAAGTCGGCGGCGTCCTTCTGTTGGACGCGCAGCTGCTTCGCTGCCTCCACCGTCTCGCCACGCGCCCGCAGCAGCAGGACCAGCATCGCCAGAAGGGCCAGTAAGACCGCCGCCAAGATGAATTTCAAATCACCCAAGGCAGCCCAAATTGCCCATTCGCCCTTGATCGTCAGGATTTCGATCGCCGTTATCTGGCCCGGCCGTCGGTCGGCGGAAATCATCACGTTCCTCGCGACGTGGCAACTTTGACATCTTTCTTCCAGGACGATCGCGGAAGCATAAGTCAATGCCGGCCCGGCCAGGGTGGTTTCGGTCGCGATAACGCTTTGATATGGCGGCTTGGTCAACGATTCGAACAGGTTGTGATCTTTCATTCCCTGTGGCGCAAGCAATCGGCCGGCGCCTGCCGTGCGGGAAAATACTCGATAACCGCCCGTCGAAGTCGCTCGATGCACTGGTGGCGATTTTCGCACCGGCATCGATGCGGGCGTTGGGTGGAAATAACCACCGGCGTCCGTGGTTTTGTCTTTTTGGTCTATGTACCGGGCTGTCTCTATCAGAACAATCTGTTTGCGGGCGCTATCCGCCAGTTCCGTGAATCTGATATCCCTGACAACCAGTATGGTCGATCCGCCTAAGATAGCGACGATCACGAAAGCCCACATCGGGCCGATTATAGAATTGCTGCCGGATTTGTTACCGAGAGTACGCAGCCATGTCGCCAGACGGGCCGGCAGGCCCTGATTTGGTACACCCATAACGCTCATCTCGTCGACCTTCGCCAAGACGCATCCCGCCGCCATTCGATAGCAATCGGAGTTGCTCGGAACTCCTCCGGGACAAGTATCTAAAAAAAAAATTAATTAAGCATGAACTATGGCGATGGCTGATTACCGCGATTAACAGTCTATTGTTCGTTCTTGGAATCCCGAAAATTGAGGACGTACAAATCCAGCCGTTTTTTGTTTTTCTGCTCGAGGAAGACATGGTCCGACAATACCTCGGTCACGGTTTTGCCCTGGAACAGATCACCGATCGCGTAGTCATGGTCATTTATGGTGGCAAAACGATTATCGTTGATTGCCGTTACAGCCGTCAGGTGATGAACCCAGGTTAAATCGATACGGGCTTCTTTCGCACTTTGCAGACTATTGGCGCGCAGCCGCTGGAAGGGGTTGCGCCGCCCCACCTGGCCCAAGCGCGCGCGTATTTCAGTCAGCTGCGGGATCTTTAGCGAGGCCGCGTTATTGCGCGGTATCAACGAGATGACATGTAACTGTATCGGTTGCGCCAGTTTCTGATTATAGGGATGGATCTGAAGGTCAACGATATCGACATCGAGCAATTCCAACGAAGAAATAAAGCTCTCGAAGCGCGCATAGTCGGAATAAAATTCCAAATGAAACACGCCTTTTTGTTTTTCATCCGGCCGCAAATTGTTGATATGAATATCATTTTGAAGTGCGATGCTATCGATCTTGATCAAGAACTCTGGCAGCGACGTCAACTTGATTGTTTTCTTTTTCTTCGTTTTGGATTGGTTCTTTATTTTTTCTATTCTGGAAATCTTGTTCGCATAATCTGCGTTTTCCGTCGCGGTGGATTGTATGACTGTTCTGGTAGACTCAACGATGTTCTGGTAGCTCGAAATGATATTCGTCCAGACGAATGCGGCCAGGGACAGGATCAGGAATCCAAGCGACAGAGCCAGTTTCCGTTGCGGTTTTGCGCCCGGACCCATGCTCTAAGAGCCCCCGCCTTTGTTGGCGTTCGGATTTTCAAGAAAATTCTGTTGCTGCTGCTGCCGGTCACCGACAGTATTCTGCATTTGGCCCAGAACGCCGGACTTCTTGCCTTTGTTCTTTCCTTTTCCGCCACCGCCCGGCCCCCTTTTGTTTTTGTCATACCAGGCATGGATCTCGTACTTAATAATTGAATTCGGTTCGTCGTGCAGGGCTTCCGTACCCTCGAATGTCAGGCGGCGAAAATCGCGCATGAAGACTTCGTCCGCTTCCAGGCGCGCGATGAACATGGCAATTTCCTTCAGCCTTTCCTGTGTCGCCGCGCCGGAGCCACCCTTCAGAACAAATTTAGTGGTGACCACCTCGACATCGCTGATCATTCTTTTGCTGTGCACCAGATAGGCATCCGAAATCCAAAGGCCGTTTGGAATATTGCTCGATATGGCGAAAAACTTCTCCGTCCAGAGGATTTTCTGTGCCGATGTGGGCGTCTTGGGTCGCGTTTCCTGGTGATCGCGCAACGCCAGGCTACGACTCCGAAGGTTGGAATTTTTCGCCAACGCGGTACTCAAGGCCTGGAATTTCGCGGCGCCCTGTTTTTGAAATGACCCGAAATCGCTGTCAAGAATCAGAAACGCCAGACCGGCCAGGGCGACCGCGCCCAGCAGCAGAAATCGTTTTTGCTTATTTTCCGGCTCGTTTGACCCGTGCCGGTCATTCGATGATTTTTTCTTTGTCCGCTGTTTCGGCCCTATCTTTCGCGGTTCGACGGCGGTTTTGGTTTCCTGCGGTTCAAATTGGCCGTTTTTGAAAAAGTACCTGGTGCGACCTTCGATGATCAATGGCTGGTCGGTGCCCTGCAGCAGATTGATGCTTTTCTCGGTACCTTGTGCAATGAACTCGTCGAAGATCCTGTGTTGGGGTTTTACGAAGGACACAGTCTGGTTATGTCCCAGCCAATCCACCAAACCGGTTACGGTATGGAAATTACCATGTACTTCTATTTGATGCGGCGGCTCGACCAACCGCAGGGCGGAAAAGTAATCCAAGGACTGGTCGATTGTCTGGCGGATTTTCCATACCACCGGCAGCAATGCGTTCTGCGTGGCGCTGCCGCTTGGCAGGCTCGGATTGTCGGTTGATTTCGGCGGTGGTGGAATTTTGGCGATCAGGTTGCGTCGATGCAGCGCATTCGCGGCTTCGTCCTGGGGAACGGAATTGGCCTCCGCCAGCGCGGCCGCCAGGGTCGACGTACCGGCCGGGATGACACGCTGTATCACGGAACCGGCGACCGCATCCGCGATCAGGATGGTCGACGTGGTGGCGCCGAGATAAAGGGCGCCATGGGGAATCCCCTCATGACGCTGCGCCGTGCGGAGAAGGCTGGCGCCCGCCGGAGAGATCGACCGCACCTTGATGGCAAGCCGGTCGGTAACTGACAGGATCTGTTTCAGCCGCGTTAGGGAAATGACCGCGTAGACGCTTCGTTGGATTTCATCCCCGCTCGAAATTCCGAATGGGGCCCGGTCGAAAGCACATTGTTCCTCGCCGGTCAGATCCTGCACAAATTCGGTAATCCGAGGGTCATCCGGATTGGGAAACTGCAGCATCCTGTTATCGAGGAAGTCGACCCTGGGATCTTCGACACAAAGATAGACACCGCCGCAGAGCTCCCTCTCGGCGTTTTTCAGGGCGGCGAAGGCCTCACCGAGATTGTCGAGCAAAGGATCGCCGCCGCCTGCCCGCATGCTCTCGGGGTCGGCTTCGACGGTGCGCAGGATGGCGGCACTTTGCAGATCGAAAACCGAGACCCTCCAGTCGGTTTCCGAGGCGAAAATATTAATGCCGTAGACCGCCTCCGAACTGGAAGACAGCCGAAGGCCGCCTCGCCGGGACCGGCCTTTCAGCAGGTCTTGCGCAAGGGTTTGGACCTTTTGCAGGGAAGCAGTGTGCAGGATTGACAATGCGGCTCCACCCAAAACCATAGACTTCACGGACCGGCACCAAATTAGTCCAGTATGGTTAACCCTTGACTAAGATTTGCCGGGCCTTGCCGCACCTTGCTACTAATAAGCGCCGCCTGACATCTCGAAAACCGGCAGGAACGAAGCCACCAGCATGCCGGCGATGCCGGCGCCAACGATGGCCGTCAGCAATGGGTTGACCATCGCCGTCAGGCTGTTGATGCGTTGAAACAACAGGGTGTCGAAATAGTTGGCCGCCGACAGCAGTAGTCGATCCATGGTCCCGGCTTCTTCACCCGAGGCCACCATCTGCACAACGATACCTTCAAATATCTCCTCACGGCCAAAGGAAGCCGCGAGCGTTTCGCCGGATTCCACCCGCTCGGCCACTTGCCACACGATCTCCGCCAGATAGGCATTGGCGGTGGCATCGGCCGCCAATCGAAGTGCCTGTACGGCGGGTATGTGATTTCGCAGTTGGACCGCGAACGTTCTCAGAAAACGCGACACGGCGGCGGCCCGCCATACGGTTCCAACCAGGGGCAGGCGCAATTTCATCTCGTCCCAGATCAAACGTCCGTCCGTGCTGGTGACCCAGACAAAGGAAAGCGCGATTATGAAGATTAGACCGCCGAGCAGAAACGGCCAGTTGTCCGCATAGAATACACCGATATTCATCACCAAAAGGGTCATGTCCGGAAGTTTTCTTCCCATGGTTTCAAACAAAACCTGAAATCTTGGAAGTATAATAAAACTCATAACGTGGAAAACGATGACAAACGCGATAAAAATGAATGCCGGATACAGGCATGCGGTCTGTATTTTCTTTTTTACGTTGTCCGCTTTTTCCAGGTATTCAGATAATTGTTCCAACGCTTCGGATAGTTTGCCGGCGTTTAGTCCCGAGCGAACCATGTTTACGTAAATATTATTGAATACCTTGGGGTGCTTCTCCATGGCGTCGGCAAGGTTGATCCCGGAATAGACATCCTCGGTGATATCCTCGACCACGTTGCGAAGCCGCCGGCTGGGCATTTCCCTGGCCAGATTGGAGAGCACGGAAACCAGCCGCAAACCGCTGGCCATCATTGATGCGAATTGCTGGGTGAAGATATATAAATGCGCCGTCTTGTCCGAGGCCAGCATCACATTTCGCCCAGCACCCGAACCACTTCGGAATAGGATGTCCGTCCTTCATCGACCAGCGCCATGCCCGATCGCAGCATGGTGCTCATGCCCTGATCCTTGGTGATCTGCCGGAACTCGGCCAGATCGAAGCGATCAGAGACAAGGCACAGACGGGCTTCATCGGTCATCGAAAACATCTCGAACACCGCCTGCCGGCCGCTAAACCCGGTATGCCGGCACCGCGGACAACCCGTCGTCGTCGGGCAAGGCTGGTCCGGGTCGATGTCGATACCAAGATGCGCCAACTTTTCGACCGAAATCCCCTCGGACCGAAGACCGGCGATGATTTCCCGCCCATCAACCGTGGTCTGGCAATGTTTGCACGTGCAGCGCAACAGGCGTTGGGCAATCGATAAAGACAGCGCGTTGGCGATCAGAAAGCGATCGATCTTCATGTCGACCAGGCGGCCAACCGCGCCGATGGCACTGTTCGAATGAATTGTGGTGAACACCAAATGACCGGTAAGCGCGGCCTGGATCGCCATTGCCGAAGTCTCCACATCCCGGCACTCGCCGACCATGATCACATCGGGATCCTGCCGCAGCATGGTCCGCAAGCCGGTGGCAAACGTCATGCCGATGGCTTCATTGACCTGCATCTGATGAACGCCCTTGAGGCGGTATTCCACCGGGTCCTCGACGGTAACGACATTCCGGCTGATCCTATCAATCGCCGACAGGCAGGAATAAAGAGTTGTGGTCTTGCCCGATCCCGTCGGCCCGCTGAGCAGGATCATTCCCAGCGGAGCCGAGACCTTGTCCAGCAGCAGTTGCAGATCACGATCGCTCAAGCCGAGGCGTTCCGGCCGTGGCCGAAGGGCACTTTCATCAAGCAGCCGCATCACGACCTTTTCGCCCGCCACCATGGGCAGGGTCGAAACCCGGATATCGATCGGCCGGTCGCGGATCGCGACGCTCATACGGCCATCCTGGGGGCGACGGGTTTCGGCGACATCAAGATCCGCCAGTACCTTGATGCGCGACGTGACCGGCGCATGCATGGAAGCCGGCAACCGGGCTTGTTCGTGCAACATACCGTCAACCCGGTATCGGATGGTCAGATCATCACCCGTCGGCTCCACATGAACGTCGGATGCGCCCTGCTCGAACGAGCGGTGAATAATGTAGTTGACGACGACCGGAATATCCCAATCGGCGAAATCCGCCTGCACTTCTTCTTCCTTCGACCACGAGATATCAATGGGAATAAAAAGCTCTGACTCCTTCACATTATCGAGGTCGAGTTTCTTGTACCGGCTCAACCCTTCCCAAAATAGATCAGGCAGGATCGGCACCACGACCGTAGACTGTTTTGATTGCCGCTGAACCCAGTCCTGATCGACGACATCAAGCGGATCAATCGCGGCAAAGGCCGTCACGTCCGGGTCCGGCGAAATCAGGGGCAGGATCGCTCGTTGCTCGGCTTGGCCGGCTGATAGCCAATCCGCATGATAGAGGCGATCAAACAATTCGCCCTTCGCTTCGATCGGTTGCTGTCCGACCCGCTCGCCCAGGGCCCGGTAAATATCCTCCAGATTGCCCATTCCGCGTTCCTGCGCGAGGGTGCGGAAGAACGTCTTGCCGGAGGCGCGGGTCTGCAGTGCGATCGATACGGCCTTGCGTTCATTAATCAGGCGCCGCTCCATGAGTTCGAGGGGGAAGCCCTTTAGAATGCTATTCTTCTTCGCCGCCGCCGTGCCGGAGCCGCCAAGATTGGCATCAATTCTTAGCCGCGCCGCCCGTTGCCGTGCCGCCCGGGCTTCCTGTTCATTGTCGATGGTGGATGAGCGGGAATTGTCATCGACCGGCCAATCCGGGTCGCCGCGGGTCTCTTCCGTTTCGTCGAATTGCGGGTCGGATATGCCGTCCAATAGGTCGGTTTTTGAGCCCAGAAGACCCTCAACGACGGGATTTTCCCATTCCTGGTCGGCAGGCAAAGGATTGTCCGGCACCAACAAGGTTTCGTCGGCTTCCAGATCGATCGTTGGCTCATCAATATTCAAGCTGCGTCCGTCGGGATTTAATCCGGGTTTTTGGCCGCCGCCTGCAGGTACTGCGCGATTTTCAACTGTCATTTTTACGCCTCGGTTCCCTGGTTGGCAGGGATACGCTTGAATTCACGGCACCGGCGGCCAATCCCAAAAGCCGGCACCGATGGTACTGTCATTCGTCGAACGCCATTCGGAAGCCAATGTCGGGTCGACGTTCCGACCCCTCGGCCCGGTGCCGAAACGTGCAACGGCACATGTTCGGAAACGCCTCGAAGCTGCCGCCCCTGATCGCCTTGAATTCGTCATTGCCGCTGACGAACTTCGGATCCTGGTCCCCGTCCGACAGGCTGCGGTAATAGTGCTGGTTCCAGCTGTCGAGACACCATTCCCATGTATTCCCGGCCATCTCGGAAAGCCCTAACGCATTGCGTCCAAGAGGGTACGCCGTTACCGGAGTCGTCGTTCCGACGATGTTGTCATGGTTCGCGTGCTGCGTGGTGGGCTGATCGCCACCCCACGGATAGTCCACGAATTTTTGGCCGCTCTTCGCGGCGACCTCCCATTCAAGTTCTGTCGGCAGTCGGCCGCCGATCCAGGCGGCATAGTCGGTCGCATCCTGCCAGGAAACCATCACCACCGGATGATCGTCGCGCCCATATACAGGATCAGCGCCAAGGGGCGGCAGCGGTCGTCCCGTTGCCTGGGTGTAGTCACGGTATTCCTTGTTAGTCACCGGGTAGACCGATAGATGGAAGTCGGAGAGCTCTATGCGGCGCAGGGGTTTCTCGGCATCGAAGCGGCAGGATGCCTGCGAGCCGATGTGATAGAAACCGCCGGGGATCAGCACGCGATTGGTATTTTCGGAATTTGCCACTATCGCCGTCGCCTTCGCCGGCGCTGCCTTGGGTTCCCGTGCAATGGCCAGCAACGCCGCGTGCACCTCGCCGGCGGCCTGTGGCCGTTCGGCGGGATCATGGCGGATAAGTTGCAGAATGAGACGGTCCAGAGATTCCGTGATCAGATCGCAGTAGGTGCTGGGTGCCGTTGGCTCTTGATCACCAGTTGGGTTTTCCAGGTCCGCGGAATCTTGTTTGCCGGTGCGGTGGGGATGTCGCCCACCCGTCATCACTTCATAGGCGATGATACCCATGGCGAACAGGTCCGATCGCGCATCCGCCCTGCCGTCCAGTTGTTCCGGCGCCATATATTTGGGCGTTCCCGAACGGCTCAACTTCGTTTGATCCTGGTCCAGCGCCGACAACCCGAAGTCCAGGATCAAGGGGTGTTCGATATCATTGTCGCGGAGAAATATGTTTGACGGCTTCAGGTCGCGATGAACTATGCGGGCATGCGCCAGGGACAGCGCGTCGCTTAACTGGATCAGCAGTTGGAAGCGTTCCTCATACGTGTCGCGCACCTGATCCTTGTGGCTTTGCAGCCAGGTTTTAAGATCGCAGCCTTGCAGCAAGTCCATGACCACGCCGAAGCCCGAATTGCCTTCGTAGATGTCGTGCACCGGACAAATGCAAGGATGGCGCAGGGCCCGGGAAACCAAGACCTCGTTTCGCAGCTTTTGAACCGGGCCGGTGTTTTTATCACCCTGGCGGAGGAGTTTTATGGCCAGGTTGATCTCGAGTTCCCTGTCCCAGACACGGTAAACGTGAGAGAATCCGCCCTTACCGATCAGGTGCCAATCCACATAGCGTTCGCTGCCCGGCAGTTCGGATGTTGCGGTCTCTGATCCACCCGACGATCCCCGCCCGTTGGGGCGGGGGCTCGTTTCGGGCCGGCCTACGCTATCCGCCGCCTGGTCGATAGACTGAGGGCCGGTTGGCATGTGCGCGACTTCCTTGCCTGGATCGGACTAAGCGCCCGGCATGTTTGTTCGTTTTCTTAACAGCTCGTGCACGTAGCTTGGGCCGTGCCGGTCGCGGCGCAATAACCGCCCGCGGTGGCCGATGTCAGATCCGTGTCGCCATTAACGAACGGTATGCGATTGACCCGGCCATCCCAGCCCGTCGCCGTGGTTTCGACGCTGGAATACAGCAGCTTTCCGCCGACCACACCGGCATTGGTTCGGCCGGTGGCGGTAATGCAAAAGACCGTCTCGCCCGCCTGGGGCGTTCCCGCGGCACCGACAGCGGCGCTGATGGCATAGTCGAATTTGCCATCCTGGGGCAATTTCAGAATGGGCAGTATCGCGGTTATTTCACTCGCGCCCGAACCATCGGGGGTCAAAGTGGTGGCGTCCAAATCCGTGACAACCGCCGCAGCGGCTTTCAACTGGGAATCCCCATAGGCCTTAATCGCCGCCGATATACGGCCGCCGCCCTGGGAAACCTCGGCTGTTTCACTAGCCCGAACGTAGGCAAACACTCTTGGAACGCCGATGGCGGCCAAAATACCGATAATCGTTACGACAACCATGAGTTCTACCAGGGTAAAACCGCTCTGGCGGGTCTTCTGACTCTTGCTGATTTGAAACATCATCTCGCACCTTCTTGCCGGTTGCATATTCAGGTTGGCTATCCACACACCAACCTAAGAAAAAATTGGAACTTCAACCTGCAACCTAGTTTGCAATGGTAAAATTACTCTTAATGAATATTCCAAGCCGTTGATCTGACTCGGCCCGAGGCACTTTGATCTATCGTCTTCGTTGGAACTGGCAGCAGTTGTACGACGCCTTTTTGTCGGGTGTATTGAAGGGAACCAGCCTGGCAAAAGCTAGAAGGGGAAACAAAGTTGCGTTTGACTTTTCATCGACCGGTCGCCGAAGGTGACGATGCAGCGACGTCGGGCTGCGTCGGCGTTGGGACGTCTACATGAGCATTTCTGAGTTGGCGGTTCGGTTCTTCGAACAACAACAGGGATTAAGTCTGGCCATCGGCGCCTTGTTTGGGACGTTGTTCGGCAGCTTTCTGAACGTTGTCATCGTCAGATTGCCCCAGCTACTTGAAGACACGGAAGACAACACTGAAAGTACCGCAGGCACTAGCGTAGCCGCTCAATTTTCCAAATGGCTCCTTATCTCACCGCCGTCCCATTGTCCCGGCTGCAGTCATCGGCTGGCCTGGTATGAAAATGTTCCGCTGCTGAGTTACCTTGCCCTGGCCGGGAAATGTTCCGCCTGCCGTACCGCCATATCCCTGCGCTATCCGATGGTCGAGGCGCTGACCGGCGCCTTGGCGTTGTTAGCCCTGTGGCGGTTTGGCTTTACCGCCGGGGCCGCTATTGGTTTTGGGCTGGCGTGCCTGTTGCTCGTCATCGCCTTCATCGATGCCGAATTGATGACTATCCCCGATATGCTGACCTTGCCTGCAATCTGGGTCGGCTTGGCGGCCAGCGCCATCGGCGGCCCGGTTACGGCGGACCGCGCCATTCTCGGTGCCGTCTGCGGTTACGGAATTTTGGCGCTGATCAATGCGGTCTATCTTATCCTGACCCACCGCCAAGGCATTGGGCGGGGTGATTGGAAGTTGGCCGCCGTGATTGGTGCCTGGCTTGGGCTGCAGGGCCTGATCGGATCCCTGATCGTCGCCTTTCTGACAGGCAGCCTGGTTGGTCTGGCGATGATGCTGTTTTTTTCCCGGGACCGGCGTTCGGCCGTTCCGTTCGGCCCGTTTCTTGCCTGTGGCGGTATCATCGCCATTTTTTTTGGCCAAGGGCTGGCCAATTGGTATCTAGGATTGATCATCGGCCCTTGATGGGCAAACCCGCCAGGCTTCCGTGCTTCAACAGATCGCCAAACAGGCGGCCGATTTGAATAAATTCCATAACAATTAATTAACGTCGGCGTGGGCAAGATAGGGCTGGATTTCAACAGACAGTGGCGGTCGCCGGCAATTCGGTTTCCACGGTGGGTGGGACCAGGCCGCGCCGGTCGGGGGTCTTTATGGGAATTACCAGTCCGATCAAGTTGTTTCCGGCGCTGCTGGCCCCGGCCCTTTTCCTTGCCCTTTATGCGATAGCGCCAGCTGCCGCCAAGACAGCCGACGGTGAATGGGTTGGCTCCGTTAGCTCCGAAGAAGGCGATTGTCTGCTTGGCGGCGATGATCCCCATATGCGGATCGTGAATGGCAGGTTCGAGGCCGTGATACCCCAGGGATCGGAATCTCAAACATTTAGAGGTGAAATTTCGTCGCATGGAAATTTCGACGTCTGGGGCGAATGGAAAGTGCTTGAGCAGTCCATGCCGACGCGGGCGCGGTTTCAGGGCCGCACGATCGGCACCAACCTGAAAGTAAAACTCACGGCGATCCCGGGCAATGTGAATTCCTACTGCGTCATGGCCATAAGTTTCCTGCCCAAGAAAACCGATAAAAAATCTATGCGCGCCGCCGCCGCCAAGAACACCGATGACAAGGTCTGCCTGGACGCTCTGGTCGCGGGCGGCATTACGAATGGCCAGCCGACAACGTTTTCGTGGTCGCAATTTTCCAAGGGCGCGGTCCGAAAGGCTAAGGCCAGGGGATTTTCACCCAAGGGCTGCTGGAAACATTTGCGCCTGGCCGACAAACGTAAAATAGACGCCCAGGCGCGGCAGGCGGCGGCGAAGCCTACACAATCGGCCCAAAAGAAACCTTCGGGCAATCAAAATTCGAATGTCCGCAATGTCGCCACCGCCGGCAATGCCGGTGCTTTTCAGGGCCGATGGGTGGGGCGGGAGATATCCTGCGGATGGGGCGCGGGCACTTTCGAGGTCGGTTACGAAGCGACGGTCTCGGTTTCCGGTACGGATCTGAGGCTGGATATCCTGCGTCACCCCAGCACCAATGGTGAAGCTAAAACGTTTGCCAGGAAATTTCCAAAAAATGGCCGCTTGAGAATGACCCCCTTCAGCGACGTCGAAATGACCTTCAAATTCGACGCGCCGTCGGGCACCGTGGTGGCGAACACAGACGACTGCTCCTTCGCACTGGCGCGGGAAGGCGGGCCCGGGCCTGGAACTACGGCTGTCGCGGCGGCTGAAAACCCACGGCGTGGGCAAACCGGAACGGCACAAGCACGGCAGCCGGAAAGTGCATCGGCCAGCACACGCCAACTCGTTTCATTGCGCGATACCGATGCCTTTCAGGGCAAATGGGTCGGCGAGGCAATTTCGTGCGGATTTAGCACGGGCGGCTACGACCTGAATTATGAAACGGTGATTCTTGTTCGTGGCTCGAATATGAACTTGGAAATAGTCAGCTCCAATAAATTGGGGAGAGAACGCACGGAACATGAAAAAAAATTTCCGCAAAACGGCTCGTTGCAAGTTACGGCGCGTAGCGACGTACAGATGTCCTTCAAATTTGACCCAGCTAACGGTTCGGTTGTTGCGAGCACGGATGCGTGCTCCTTCGCACTGGCGCGGGAAGGCGGGCCCGGGCCTGGGACTACGGCGGTAGCGGCGGCTGAAAGCCCACGGCGCGAACAAGCGAAAGCGGCGCCGGACAGCACCCGCAAATTTGTCGCATTTAACGATTCCGACGCCTTCGAGGGCCGATGGAAGGGTTTTGTGGGTGCTTGTGGGTGGAGCGGCGGCGGCTACGAAATCAGTTACGACATGACGGTTTCCGTCGCCGGTCAGCGCATGGATATGGAAATTCAGCGCAGCATCAGCTACGACACCGCGCACCGAAAATACAGCCGCACCATTCCCAGTGGAGGATTTCTGCGGTTTGCAGTGTTCGACAATGTCCCCGTGACCTTCAGTTTCGACAATGACACGGGCGCCGTAACCGCCAAGATGGATGACTGCACAATCGCACTGAAGCGCGACGGTGGGCCCCGTGAGCCCAGGGTTCGAACGGCGGCAAACGAACGGAAACGAAAACGGGTCGTCCAGGACCGGCGCGTCAAGGATCGACCGGCGGCAAGAGCCACGGCCAAGCAGCGTTATGCCGCGGCACGACAATTGGATCCACCCGGCCCGAACAAGGCGCAAAAGCTTAAGCGTGCCCGTCTTGCCGCCGCGGCCAAGCGCCGGCAGCAGGCGGAATTGCAACGGCGCAAGGCGGCGGAACAGGCGCGCATCAAACTGGAAACCGCCAAGCTGGAAGGCCAGCGCCTGCAAAAGGGCCTTGGAGCGGAGGAGCGGCGGCAAATTCAACACGGCCTGGCGGAGCTGGGCTTTCATAAAGGGACGGTCGATGGGATTCTTGGCAGTGGAACCCGCCGCGCCGTCGCCGCCTATCAGAAGTCCATCCAGGCCCTGGAAACCGGTTATCTGACCATGGCGCAGACGACCCACGTGATCGAAACCGGCATGGACGCCATCGCGGCCAAGCAAAAAAGGCTGGAGGAGGACGCACGCCTGGCGGCCGAGGCCGCGCACGAACGCAAGCTTAAGGCCGCCCGCCTGGCAGCCAAGGCCGAGAAAGAGCGTAAACTGGCGGCCGCGAGGGCCGAAAAGGCGCGAAAGCTGGCGGAGGCCAAGGCTGCCAAGGAGCGTAAGGTCGCGGAAGCCAAGGCCAAAAAGGCGCGAAAGCTGGCGGAAGCCAAGGCCGAAAAGGAACGTATGGTCGCGGCCACCAAGGCCGCCCAGGAACGCAAAGTCGCGGCCGCCAAGGCCGCGAAAGACAAGCGGAGCCAGGCAAAACAAACCGCCCTGCGCGCCCTGCGGCTGAAGCATAAATATGCCGTTGCCGTGATTGTCGGCAATCGGGACTACGGCGGCCGCACACCGGATGTTGCCTTCGCCAGGAATGATGCCGACGCGGTGCGCCGTTTCGTGATCGACAAACTCGGCTACCGCAAGGGCAATATCATCGATCTGCGCGATGCCACCCTGACCCAGTTGAACGCCACCTTCGGCACCGCCGGAAATCATCGCGGCCGCCTGTTCGACTATGTCCGCGCCGGCAAGTCCGATGTTGTCGTGTTTTACTCCGGCCACGGGGTGCCGGGCCTGCGCGACCGCAAGGGCTATCTGCTGCCGGTCGATGCCGATCCCAACCGGGTGGAGCTGAACGGCTATCCTCTCGATACCCTACTGGGCAACCTGGGTAAAATTCCGGCCCGCTCCATGTCGGTCTATCTCGATGCATGTTTTTCGGGCGAAAGCGAAAAGGGCATGCTGGTCCGCGCCACCTCCGGCCTGACGGTCAAGGCCGTGATGCCCGAATCATCGAAAGGCATGGTGGTCGTCACCGCGGCCCGGAACGACCAGTTCGCCTCCTGGGACGAGGACGCCAAACAGGGCCTGTTCACCAAACATCTGCTGGAAGCCCTGAGCGGCACCGCCGACGGCGAAGGCTTCGGCAACGGCGACGGCCGCGTCACCCTGGCGGAGCTGCACGCCTACCTGGACGACGAAATGACCTACCAGGCCCGCCGCCGCTGGTCCCGCGACCAAAACGCCTCCATCCAGGGCAACCCGGACAGCGTGCTGGTGACGTTACAGTAGGGGCGGGATAACTACCCCGCGCCGCCTTCCGCCTCGGCCTTTACCAGGAATGACTTGAAGGCCAAGTCTTCGTTGATGACGTCGTCCATAAGGATGAAGACCAGTTCCTTGCGCAGGGCGTCGGCGGCCGGTTGGCTATGGGCGGCGCGTTCGGAGAGGGCCTGGATGGTCTTCATCTTGTCGGTCAGGCCGACGTGGTGCTGGCGGTGTTTTTCGGCCAGGGGGTAGGCGTGCTTGGTCAAAAGGGCCTCCTCCCGCTCGAAATGCTGTTGCGAGAATTCCACGAAGTTGGGCACCAGGGCGACGCATTCCTCGGCCCGGCCATCGTCGATGGCATCGGTAATCTCGTTGATGATCTCCACCAGGCGGCGGTGGTCGGCGTCGATCGCCTCGACCTCGATTTTGAACGATTGCGTTATTTCCACCATGTCAAAGCTCTCTGTCGGCTTATTGTTCTTGAGGATAGGGGAAAACATGGGCCGGGTCCACGCGGGCCCAGGTCCGGCCGCCGCCCATCAGGTCAAAGGCGCCGGGAATGCGGGCCTGAAATTCGGCGCCTGAGTTGATGCCATCGCGAATTCTGATCCGCACGATGGAGCTATCGCCCAGAAGATGAGCGGAGATGACCTCGACCGGGGTGTCGCCGGGCTGATCGCCGTTGCTGGATAAATTTATACCTTCGGGCCTGATCAGCAGGCGCACGGCGGCGCCATCATCCTGACCATTCACCGACAGGACGCCGAAGGAGGTTTCCAACGCGCCGTTCCGGACCGTGCCCTTGATCATGTTCATGGGCCCGAATAGGCGGGCGACATATTCCTCGACCGGGTTGTAGTAGATGTCCTCGGGCCGGCCCGATTGCAGGATCTGGCCGTTTTCGCCCATCACCTTGATCCGGTCCGCCATGAACATGGCCTCACGCGGGTCATGGGTCACCATCAGGGTGGCGACGTTGGTCTGTTTCAGAACCGAGAGGGTCTGTTGGCGCACGCGGGCGCGCATGTTGGTATCCAGCCCGGCGAACGGTTCATCCAGCAGCACCAGGCGTGGTTTCGGGGCCAGGGCGCGGGCCAGGGCGACGCGCTGCTGCTGCCCGCCCGACAGCAGGTGGGGGTGCTTGTCCGCATGGTGGGTCATGCCGACCTGCTCCAACACTTCCATGGCGCGGGTCCGGGCGGCACCCTGGTCCAGGCGGAACAGGCCGAAGGCCACGTTGTCGAAAACGCTCAGATGGGGAAACAGGGCATAATCCTGGAACATGAAGCCGATCTGGCGCTCTTCGGGCGGCACCTGCACGTTCGGCGCGGCGACCACTTGCTCATCGATGGTGACGCTGCCCCCCTGCAGCCGCTCCATGCCGGCGGCAATACGCAACAGCGTGGTCTTGCCGCAGCCCGAGGGCCCCAACAGGCAGACCAGTTCGCCCGCCGGCACGGTCAGGGATATATCGTTCAGCACCTGGGTTCGGCCATAAGCATGGCGGACGCCAACCATATGCAAGCCCTGCATGGCCCTAGGCCTCCCGTCCGATAGGCTGAGCGGCCGCGGGTTCGGCGCCGTGTCCCGGGCGCGATCGGGCAATGGTCAGAGACAACAGGATTACCGGCAACACGCCAACGCCGACAATGGACAGGGCCGCCAGGGCCGCCTCGCCCAATTGCTCGTCGGAAGCATACTGATGCACGAAAGTGGCCAGGGTCTGAAAATTGAACGGCCGCAGAATGACCGTCATGGGCAGTTCCTTCATGCAATCCACGAACACCAGCAACACCGCCGTCAGCACACTGGCCCGGATCAAGGGCAGATGTACCAGCCGCATGGTGGCGAAGGCACCCCGCCCCAAACTGCGGGAGGCGCCGTCCATGGAGGGCGTGACCTTGCCCAGGCTGGCTTCCACCGTACCCAGGGACAGGGCCAGGAAACGTACCAGATAGCCAAAGGTCACAGCGGCGATGGTGCCCGAAAACAGCAAACCCGTGGACAGCCCGAAATGCCGCCGGGCAAAATCGTCGATGCTGTTGTCCAGACCGCCCAGCACCACCAGCACACCAACCGCCAACACCGCGCCCGGAATGGCGTAACCCATGGCCGCGATCCGGTTCGCGGCCGTCAGCAACGGCCCGCCTTTGATCCGGGCGCCATAGGTCATGACAATGGCGATGACCACGGCGATGGCGCCCGCCAGGACCGACAGCTTGACGGAGTTGCCCGCATGACCAAGTATTTCAGCGGTCAATTCGGCATCGTAATGACGATGGGCATAGGCGAGCAGAACCAGGGTCGGCAGTACGAAGCCAAGCAGGATCGGCAGCAAACAGCCGGCGGTGGCAAGATAGCGCAGGGCGCCGCTCAACGGGAAGCCAGGCAGGGGCTGCATCTTGGTCGAGGTATTATGGAACCTCTGTTTGCGCCGGGCATAACGTTCCCCCAGGACAAGTACGGCCACGAAGACCAGCATCACGGTGGCCAGCTGGGCCGCGCCCGAGACATTGTTCATATTCATCCAGACATCGAAGATGCCAAGGGAGAAGGTATTGACGGCGAAGAAGTCCACCGTTCCGTAGTCGTTCAGGGTTTCCATCAGGACCAGATACAGGCCAATAATGATGGCGGGACGGGCCAGCGGCAGGGCGACAGTGAAAAAACTGCGCCAGGGGCCCCGTCCCAGGGAACGGCTGGCTTCGAACACGCCGACCGATTGTTCCAGAAACGCGGCCCGGGACAGCAGATAAACATAGGGGTACAGCACCAGGGTCATCATGGTAATGGCGCCGCCCAGGGAGCGGATTTCGGGAAACCAATAGTCTCGTTTACTGCTCCACCCGAAAACCTCCCGCAGGGCGCCCTGTACCGGGCCGGCGAATTCCAGAATATCCGTATAGACATAGGCCACGATATAGGCGGGCATGGCCATGGGCAGCAACATGCCCCATTCGAACAGCCGGCGGCCCGGGAACCGGCACATGGTCACCAGCCAGGCGCTGCCCACACCAAGCACCAGAGTGCCGCTCCCCACCCCCACCATCAGGGTGATCGTGGTCGCGATATAGCCGCCCAGAACCGTGGACACCAGATGCGGCCAGATGTTGTCGCCGGGTGTCAGGGCCAGATAGATCACGGCCATGACCGGCACGGCCGAAATGACGGCAAAAACCACGGTGCCGACGGCCCATAAATCCAGCCGCCCCCACGACTGCCGCCATGGTTTGGTCACGCCCGCTGCTGCCGCTCTGGATGTCACTGTGCCTGCCGTGCCCAACCAAGTTGCTCGTTGCCGCCGGGAGGGAATGCCCCGGCATAGGGAAAGGCTGGTTTACCTGCTACGCAAACCAGCCTTTTTCCGCGCGAATTACCGCGCCTATTATGGGGCGGATCGTCTAGTTGTTAAAGGAGACTTGATCCACCAGTTTGCTGGCCACGATGCGCTGGTTCGCGATCCTGGACAAATAGGCCTTGTCCGCCTTGAAGGTACCCCAGGATGCGACCATTGGGTGGAGCGCGACGCCCGCCTTGACCGGATATTCGAAATTAGCCTCGGCATAGATCTTTTGCGCCGCATCGCCGCTTAGAAATTCAATCAACTGCACCGCGTTGGCCTTGTTCTTGGCGGCTGTCGTGACGGCGGCGCCGGAGATGTTCACGTGCGTGCCCCGGTCCTGCTGATTGGGGAAAATGATATTGACCGATTGGGCCCATTTTTTCTGCACGGGGTCTTTTTCGTTCGTCGCCATCTTGCCCATGTAATAGGTGTTGCCCACGGCCACGTCGCATTCGCCCTGGAAAACCGCCTTGACCTGGGCCCGGTCGTTGCCTTGAGGTTTGCGCGCCAGATTGGCCTTCAGGCCCTTGGCCCAGGCGGCCGCGCCCTCCGTGCCCTTGGCGACCACGATGGAGGCCAGCAGCGAGATGTTATAGACGTGCTTGCCGGAGCGGATGCAGACCCGACCCTTCATCTTGGGATCCGCCAGATCTTCGTAAGTGGTCACTTCACCCGGCTTAACCCGTGTCTTGGAGGCATAGATGATCCGCGCGCGCGCCGTCAGGCCGAACCAGTTGCCGCTGGGGTGGCGGTATTGGGCGGGAATATTGGCCGACAGGATGGCGGATTCGATGGGCTGCAGCAGGCCGGCCTTGTCGTGGTTGTGCAAATTGCCGATGTCGGACGCCAGGATCAGATCGGCGGGGCTGTTTCGGCCCTCGGACTTCAGGCGTTCCAACATGCCTTTTTTCATGTACACCATGTTGACCTTGATGCCGGTCTCGTCCGTAAAGGCTTCCAACAGGGGTTTCATCAGGAAAGGCTGACGCGAGGAATAGAGGTTTACTTCCCCCGCCTGGGCCTGTGCCTGGGCCGCGGCCGCGGTAACGAGTGCCGCGCCGATCAGGGCCGCACGGGTAAGAGGCACCAAACTATTTTTACACTTCACGTTCATTTACTCCTGGGACAATTCGCGGTTTGCGGGGTAATTGCAATTGCGACTGATTATCAATAACCTCATATGATACTTAATTAGACCCCGAAGGGCTGTCAACTTGATTCAACGAACGGTGGTCACTTCCAATTCTTCGGCACGGGCAAAACCATTGCAATTCGGTGCTTTCTAACACATGGCGTGGCAATTTGTCCCACCAGGCGCTAACTGGGGCGCCAACTGGGGCATCAATGCCGAAGTACTCAGATGCCGTCCTTGGGATCGAACAGTTTCAGCACGGCGATGCCGTCCAACTCGCCGTGGCCCTTGGAATTGAGAATGCGGTACAGATTGGCGGTCTGGCTCGACATGGGCGTGGGCACGGCCAGTTCCTTGGCCAGATCGTGCACCATATCCAGATCCTTGAGGACCTGCCGGGCGAAACCGGCGGGCACGAAGTCCCGGGCCACCATGCGCGGGTACATCGACGCCAGCATATTGCTGCCCGCATGGCCGGCCCCCAAAGCTTCCGGTATCTTGGCGGCGTCGATACCGCCCGCCTCGGCCAGGGCCAGGGCCTCGGCCAGAACCGCGTAATTGTTCAGGACCAGAACCTGGTTGATCATTTTCGTGACCTGACCGGCGCCCACTGGGCCCATATGGGTAAATTGCGCCGCCAGATTGTCCATCACCGGCATGGCCCGGGCGATATCATCGTCGCCGCCGCCCGCCATGATGGCCAGGCTGCCGGTAGCCGCCGCCGGCGGGCCGCCAGAAACCGGCGCATCGACCCAGCCCATGGCGGTTCTCTCCCGCAACTCCGCCGCCATGTCCTTGGTGGCCTGCACGATAGAGGTTGAATGATCCACCAACAGCTTATCACCGCTGGCCGCCTCGACCACGCCGCCGGGGCCGAATACCGCCGCCCGCACGCCGTCGGTGGAGGTGACACAGAGCTGGATCAGATCCGCCCGGGCCGCCAGATCGGCCGGCGAGGTCGCGGGCGCAACCCCATGTTCGGCCGCCTGTTCGATTTTCTCCGCCGCCAGATCATAGCCGATCACGCTGTAGCCGACCCCGCATAGCCGCTTGGTGAAGGCCTGACCCATGAGGCCAAGGCCGATGAAACCGATGGTGGGATTATCCTGGTTCATGCGTCCGTACCTGTGTTTGCTTTGCCCTTGGCCATGTCCACACACAGGCGCAGGGCATTCTTCAACGCTTCCGGCGTGGCCTGACCGGTGCCGACGATATCATATGCGGTGCCGTGGCCGCAGGTGGCGACGGGGATGGGCAGGCCACCCAACACCGTGACGCCGCGGCCAAATCCCATAAGCTTCATGGCGATCTGACCCTGATCATGAAACATGGTGACCACGCAATCGAACTCGCCGCGCTGGGCGCGTACGAAGACGGTGTCAGATGGAAACGGCCCCTCCGCCGCGATACCGCTGTTCCGCGCCGCGGCCACGGCCGGTTCAATAATCTCAATCTCTTCTCGCCCGAAATTGCCGCCATCGCCCGCATGGGGGTTCAACGCGGCGACGGCGATGCGAGGCGTCTCATAGCCGGCGTTGGTCAGGGTATGGTGGGCGAAGCGAATGGACTGTCCGATGCTTTCGCCGCTGATGTGGCCGGCGACCTGGGATAGAGGCACGTGGGATGTAACGCGGGTGGTCCATAAACCATCCAGCACGTTCAATTCGCCGAAATCGCCTCCGTAATCCAGCTCCCTCGCCAGGTAACGCATCTCGTCCTCTTGTTGCAGACCGCCAAGGTGCATGGCTTCCTTGTTCAGGGGTGCAAAAACCAAGCCCTGGGCCTGACCGGCGGCCACGCGTCGGGCCGCCTCGGCCAATCCGGCCAAGACTTCCCGCCCGGCAGCGGCGGTGGCCTTGCCCGGTTCCACGGGCGCGTCGGGCTCTGGACAAAAGGTTTCGATCGCCTGATCCGGCGTCCCGCCGCCGGCGGTCAATACCTTTGGGTCGCCCATCAATTCCAGTTCCGCCATGGCATGGCTTTCAGGGTCAGCCAGAAGCTTGACGGCGATCTCGGGGCCGATGCCGTTACGATCACCCATCAGCAAAATAATTTTCGGTTTCATGTCAGTAGTCCCAAGCCTGTTAATTGCGCTCTTAAAGCCGGCGCATTGTTGAACTGAATAGCGTGAAAGCCCAGGGCGGCGGCACTTTCAACGTTGTTGGCCATATCATCGATAAAGACGCAGCGTTCCGGCCGCAGGTCGTAACGCGCGCACGTCAGGTGAAAGATCCGAGGCTCCGGCTTCGCCACGCCCTCCAGGCCGGATACCACGACACCGTCGAACCAATCCAGAAACTCAAATCGCTCGGTGGCATGATGCCAGGTTTCCGAAGCCCAGTTGGAGATCACATATAACGGGATGTCCCGGACTTTCAATTCCGAAACGATCGCAAGACTGTCGTCCAGGCTGCCGTTCAGGGTCTCCGACCAGCGGTGCCAATAAGCCTCGATCAGCTCCGCATGATGGGGCAGTCGGGCCGACAATTCCTCAACGCCGCGTTGAAAACCTAGATCGGCATCGACGCCGCGCAACCAGTTGAATAAATCGATTTCTTCGAGAAAACGGGAAATCTCCTCGTCACTGTCGAAAAACTTTCGATATAGGTGGTAGGGACTCCAATCGATCAACACGCCGCCCAAATCGAAAATAACCGTATCGATTTCGCCTGTTGCCGTATTCGTGGCCACTATTTCGCCACCTTGATCAAACGGCCGCTGGCTTGGCGCACCTGTTCACCATCCACGTTGCGGGCGAATTCCAGGGCCATGCCGGTACCCGAAAGGGTGCGTCGGTAAATTTGCGTTTCATGGCGGCCATCGGCATAAATCTGCAAGGTAACGATCTGCAGGGTACGCTCCATCACATAGGCCCAGGCATAGGGGGTCGGCGATGTCAGGGGCTCGCCGTTATTGGTGCTGCGCCAGACGCCGGCGCGCACGGGGGTGAATTGCATGGTCGTGCTTTTCAATTTTGAACGCGGGTTGCTAGGATCGCCCTTTTGCCGCTGCACGGTGTTCCAAACAATGCCGAAGCCGCCCTGGCCATCGGCGCGCACCGTGACGTCGATATCCCGGCTGGTCAGCTGAAAATTGGCGCTGACGGCGCTTTCGGAAACCGCATTGCCCTGCCAGACACCTTCGAAGGCGGCAAGGTCCAGGTCCGCGGCGATGGCGCTGCCGGACCAGAACAGCAACAAGACACATAGGCGCGAAAGAAAACGGGGCATGAGCAAACCTTTCAAAGCAAATTCTATTCCCATATGGCGGTAGCAAAGCCATTGGTCTGACGCAAGGCCTCACCCAGTATCATTGCGCCAGCCACGGCGATATTCAACGACCGGGCACCCTTTTGCATGGGAATATACAGGCGGGCGTCGGCGCGATCGTGCACATCGGTGGGCACGCCGGCCTGTTCCTGCCCCAACAGGATGATGTCATGGGGTTCAAACGCAAAGGCCGTGTAGGGCTTGTCGCTTTTCGTGGTGGCGAGGATCAGACGGCCGGCAACCGTGGGCAGGAAATGCGCCCACGAATCGTGACGGGCCAGATCCACACTGTCGG
The DNA here is from genome assembly GCA_018667855.1 of Rhodospirillaceae bacterium. Lineage (GTDB taxonomy): Bacteria > Pseudomonadota > Alphaproteobacteria. The sequence goes on along the minus strand of JABIRL010000230.1, from coordinate 8,166 downwards.
CATAGTCCATGGCCGCACGCCGCAACTGCTTGTCGGTAAAAGTAAAGCCGCAGGGTTCGACAATATCCAGCGGTATGCCAAGACAGGCGCAAAGGCGAATCAGAGTGCCCGTGTTCTGGGGAATATCGGGTTGATAAAGGGCGAGGCGCATATCCCACCATCGCCTATTCGACTTGATCTGACCAGTCCCCGGGAAAAGGCCGGCTTCGCAATGATCTACCCGCCTCACCGGCCCGCCATGGCTGGACAAATGGGCGGCGGCATGACAAATAGGAGCCTGTTAATTTCCGGATAGATTCAAAAAGATAGGTAATCGAACCATGGCGGATAGCACAGGCGGGGACGGACACGACCCTAGCCGCCGGGATTTCCTTTATGTCGCGGCAGGCGGTTTGGGCGTGGTTGGCGTCGCGGGCGCGGTTTGGCCCATGATTGATCAGATGAATCCCTCTCAGGACGTGTTGGCACTGTCCTCGATCGAGGTGGATTTATCCGGCATCGAGGAAGGCCAGTCGATCACCGTAAGCTGGCGCGGCAAACCGGTTTTTATTCGCCATCGCACGGCGGCTGAAATATCCGAGGCCGCCGACGTATCCATGGCAGATTTACCGGATCCCGAATCCGACGCCGCCCGCGCGGAAAAGCCGGAATGGCTGATCCTGGTCGGTGTCTGCACCCATCTGGGCTGCGTGCCTTTGGGCCAGCAGGGCGAATACAACGGCTGGTTCTGCCCTTGTCACGGTTCCCACTATGATACCTCGGGACGGATCCGCAAGGGACCGGCGCCGCTGAATTTGCCGGTGCCGGACTATGTCTACCTGGACGATAACAACATCAAGATCGGCTAGGGGGCAGCCATGTCAGGTCATTCAAGTTTCGAATCCAACAACGCCATCGTTAAGTGGATTGAATATCGGCTGCCGATCTTCAGCTTCATCCACAGCTCGGCCGTGGTTTACCCGACGCCGAAGAACCTGAATTACTGGTGGAACATGGGCTCCCTTGCCGGTGTCATGTTGGTATTGCAGATCGTCACCGGCATCATTCTGGCCATGCATTATACGCCCCATGCGGATCTGGCGTTCGCCAGTACCGAACATATCATGCGCGATGTGAACTATGGCTGGCTGTTGCGCTATATGCATGCCAACGGCGGATCCATGTTCTTTATCGTGGTTTACATCCATATTTTACGTGGCATGTACTACGGCTCGTATAAGGCGCCGCGGGAGATTTTGTGGTGGATGGGCATCATCATCTTCATTCTGATGATGGCCACGGCCTTCATGGGTTATGTACTGCCCTGGGGCCAGATGAGCTTTTGGGGCGCCACGGTCATCACCAGCCTGTTCTCGGCCGTGCCGATTGTGGGTGATTCCATCGTGACCTTCCTGTGGGGCGGTTATTCCGTTGATCAACCAACCTTGAACCGGTTCTACAGCCTGCATTATCTGATGCCGTTCGTGATTTTCGGCGTCGTATTCGTGCATCTGTGGGCCTTGCATCATCATGGTTCGAACAACCCCCTGGGCATCGACCGCAAGGGCCCCCAGGACAGCATTCCCTTCCATCCCTATTACACGGTAAAGGATCTGTATGGCATGGGCGTGTTCGGTACCATTTTCGCCGTGGTGCTGTTTTTCGCGCCGAACTATATGGGCCATCCGGACAACTATATCCCCGCCAATCCTCTGGTGACGCCGGCCCACATCGTGCCGGAATGGTATTTCCTGCCGTTCTACGCCATTCTGCGGGCCATTCCCGACAAACTGTTTGGTGTCGTTGCCATGTTCGGCTCTTTGCTGATCCTCTTTGTGCTGCCCTGGCTTGATACCTCCAAGGTGCGGTCGGCGCGGTTCCGTCCGGTTTACAAGATGCTGTTCTGGGCTTTCTTTATCGATTGTCTGGTGCTGGGCTATATCGGCGGCAAGCCGCCCGAGGGTATTTTCATCGTCGCCGGTCGTCTGGCCACGGCGTTGTATTTCCTGTTCTTCCTGGTATTGCCGTTCATCGGTTGGTTCGAACGGCCCAAGAAACTGCCCGATTCCATATCCACGGCGGTCTTGGATAGCGGCGGAGGCGGCGCGCCCGATGGCGCGGCGGCCAAGGCGGAGGATCGTGGCTGATGCGTAAATTTTTCCTTATCGCGGCTTTCACGGCCCTCTTCGCATCGCCCCTCGCAACGCCTGTCGCTTTGGCCGCCGGCGACGTGGAACATCCTCTGGAAATCAAATGGAACCATGGGGGTGTCTTCGGCACCTTTGACCGCGCCGCTGTGCAGCGTGGGTTGCAGGTCTATCGCGAAGTTTGCAGCGGCTGTCACGGCCTGAAATACATCGCCTTCCGCAATCTGCTGGAGATCGGCCTGAATGAAGATCAGGCCAAGGCCATCGCCGCTGAATACACCATGATCGACGGCCCCGACAATGAAGGCGAGATGTTCGAGCGCCCGGGCAAGCTGTCCGATTACCTGCCCTCGCCCTTCGACAATGAAATGGCGGCACGGGCTTCAAACAACGGCGCTCTGCCTCCCGATCTGTCCCTGATGGTCAAGGCGCGGGCCGGCGCGGAGAATTATCTCTATTCCCTGTTGGTGGGTTATTCCGACGCGCCCGACGGCGTGACCGTGGCCGAGGGGATGAATTACAACCCTTATTTCCCGGGTCATCAAATCGCCATGGCACCGCCCGTGGATGATGAAGCGGTGGATTACATCGACGGCACCAAGAATTCCAAGGAACAGATCGCCAAGGATGTGGTGACCTTCCTGGCCTGGGCTGCGGAACCCACCCTGGAAGCGCGCAAGCGCATGGGCGTCAAGGTGGTGCTGTATCTGCTCATCCTGACCTTCGTGCTGTATCTGGTGAAACGCAAGGTCTGGGCCGACGTCCATTAAGAATAGCAGCCGTCACCGGCACAAAAGATAGTTCAAGCGGCTTTGCTGAAAAGCCTGCGGAAGTTGGCGGAAGTCAGTTCGGCAACCTCGCGGCTGCCCAGTCCGCGCATTTCCGCCAGTTTGGCGGCGGTATGGGCGACAAATGCCGGTTCATTGTCCTTACCCCGATGGGGCACGGGTGCGAGATAGGGCGCATCGGTCTCCACCAACAAGCGATCCAGGGGCACCTCGGCCGCCACGTCCCTGACCTCGTCGGCGTTCTTGAAGGTCAGGATGCCGCTGAAGGAAATATAAAAACCGATTTCCAGCGCGGCGCGGGCCAGTTCCAGGCCGGACGAAAAACAATGCATGACGCCGGGGAAGGCGCCCTTGGCGAACTCATCCCGCAGAATATCGATCATCTCTTCATCCGCCGCCCGGCTATGGACAATCAGCGGCAGGCCCGTCTCCCGCGACGCGGCGATATGGCGGCGGAATAATTCCGCCTGGGTCTGGCGCGGGCTTTGATCATAGTGGAAATCCAAACCCGTCTCGCCGATGCCAACGACTTTGTCATGGCGGCTCAACTCGACCAGACGATCCGTGGTCAGGTCCGGTTCCTGGGCCGCATCGTGAGGATGCAGACCGACCGAACAATAGACATGGGCGAACCGCTCGGCGATTTCCAGAATGCCGGCAAAGCGATCCACCCGGGTGCAGATGGTCACCATCGTGCCAATCCCGGCCGCCGCCGCGCGGTCCATCACGCCGTCCAGATCTTCGGCCAGGCTGGGAAAATCCAGATGGCAGTGGCTATCGACCAGATGGCTCAAGCGTCAGCCTCCTCCGCGCCGGCATAGCGGGGAAAGACGCCCTGCGGCTTCGGCAACGGCGTGTCGGGCCGCAACATCCCGTCTTCGGCCAGGGCGGCAAAACTTCGCTGATCCTCCGCGATCGCCAATTGATCCAGCATTTTCCCCGCCGCCTCCGGCACCACCGGTTGGGCCAGGATCGCCAGATGGCGGATCACTTCCGCCAGAACGTACAGCACGGTCGCCATGCGTTCGGGGTCTGTCTTCTTCAGGGCCCAGGGCGCCTGGCTATCCACATAGCGGTTCGCCTCGCCCACCACATCCCACAACGCGGCGAGAGAGTGATGGATGGCTTGAACATCTATATGTTCACGCATTGTGACCAGCAATTCACGGGCCGGAACCAACAGGGCGGAATCATCCACTGTCAGCAAGCCCGGCGTCGGCACCATGCCATCGCAGTTTTTGTTGATCATGGACAATACGCGCTGGGCCAGATTGCCAAAATCATTCGCCAGGTCGCTGTTCATGCGGTTGACCATGGCCGTATGAGAGAAATTGCCGTCGTTGCCGAACGGCAGCTCCCGCATCATGAAATAGCGGGTTTGGTCCAGGCCGTATTTTTCGACGATTTCATCGGGCGGAATAAAGTTGCCCAATGATTTGGACATCTTCTGCCCTTCCACGGTCCACCAGCCATGGGCGAAGATTCGCTTTGGCGGCTCCAGGCCGGCGGCCATCAGGAAAGCCGGCCAATAGACCGCGTGAAAGCGCAGGATATCCTTGCCCACCATGTGTACATCGGCCGGCCAGTAGGTCTTGAAACTCTCGGCCTCCGTATCGGGGTAGCCCACGGCGGTCAGGTAATTGGTCAGGGCATCGACCCAGACATACATGATGTGGTCGTCATCGCCCGGCACCGGCACGCCCCATTTGAACGAGGTGCGGGAGATCGACAGATCCCGCAGGCCGCTTTTGACGAAACTGATAACTTCGTTGCGCCTGCTTGTCGGCAACACGCGGCCGGGATCTTCTTCATAATAGGCCAGCAGCCGGTCCTGCCACTGCGAGAGACGGAAGAAATAGCTCGGCTCCTCCACCCATTCCACGGGCCCGCCAAAGGGCGACAACTTCTCGCCGCCCGGGCAGTCCTGCAATTCGTCCTCGGCGTAATAGGCTTCATCCCGCACGGAATACCAGCCGGCATAGCTGTCCAGATAAATATCTCCACTATCCGCCATGGCCTTCCAAATAGCCTGGCTGGCAGCCGTATGACGGTCTTCGGTGGTACGGATAAATCCGTCGTTGGAGAAATTCAGCAGTGGCGACAGATCGCGAAAATTCTGGCTGACGCCATCGCAAAAGGCCAAGGGCTCGATACCCGCCGCCTGGGCCGATTTCTCCACCTTCTGGCCGTGTTCATCGGTGCCGGTCATGAACATCACGTCGCGGCCATCCAGGCGCATGAAGCGGGCGATCACGTCGCAGGCCAGCGTGGTATAGGCATGGCCGATATGGGGCTTGTCGTTGACGTAATAGATCGGCGTCGTGATGTAATAGGCTTTGGCCTCGGCCATCGCGAAATTCCTAACTTTGCAAATTTGGGTTTACTGGCGCGCGGTGCTTTGCAGTGCCATGAAGGCGCTGATCACCACCTGCTTTCGATCCAGATTGACCCGTTCGGCCCGCATGGCCAAACCGCCGATCTTTTCCCATAGCTCGACCCAGTGATCAAGGCCAACCGCGCCGGTCAGGCGTTGGGCCAGTTCAGACTCGCCGGCCACGGCTTCGCTCATGGCTCCGTCTCCGGCGCCGCCCCCAGCACTGCCACGGGCCAGGCGCGACAGCCACAAGCGGACCAGATCGACCCAAACCCGATAGGCGCTTTCATTATTGGCGCGGTTCAGTTTGTCGCCCAGGGCATGCACGGCGGCGAAATCCACATCAGGCAGACCGCGAACCATGCCAAGCAGCTCGCCATAGGCTTCCAGGCCGCCCTCTTCCGCCATGGCCATGGCGCGGCCGGGGCTGCCCTCGGTCAGGCGAACCAGACCCAGACGTTCGTCCACCTCCAATTCCGGCGCCTGTTGTTCCAGCACCGCCATGGCGTCGTCTTCCCCCAAGGGGCGCAGAACCAGATGCCGGCAGCGGGAGCGGATGGTTGGCAGCAGCCGGCCCGGCGCATGGCAAACCAACAGTAACAGGCTGTTTTCGGGAGGTTCTTCCAACAACTTCAGCAAGGCGTTGGCGGCGTTGGGGTTCATTTCCTCCGCCCCATCGATGATGGCGATACGCCAGCCCCCCTCGGCCGATGTCATGGTGTAAAAACGGCTCAGGCCGCGAATTTGATCAACTATGATATCGCCACGCAGCTTCTTGGTGCGCTCATTCACGACCCGCTCAATAACCCTTAAATCGCCGTGCCCCCCCGCCAGAATGCGGCGGAAGATGGCATCGTCGGGATCCATGAACAAAGTATCGGGCGGACCGAACAACCCGCCGCCGCCCGCTTCGGATAGTTGAAAGCGGGCCATGCGGTAGGCCAGGGTCATCTTGCCGATGCCCCGGGGCCCGGATATCAGCCAGGCATGGGGCATCCGTTGCGCGGCGGAGGTATCCAGAAATGCCCGTTCCGCACCGTCATGGCCGATCAGCGCGGCGGTGGCGATGGGGCCCCTGGCTTGTGCGTCGTGCTCTGTTTCCGCGGCCATGATCGCGATTATTTAGCGACGCTGCCAAACAGCAGATGCTCGAACGCCGTACCCAAGCGGCCGACAAAACCCTTGCGGGCGACGTCCAGGCCGGCGACCAAGGGTCGCTCGATGGTGGTCATATTCGGGGCCTCGATGCGCAGGGTCGCCACGGCTGCGCCCTTGGCGATGGGCGCAGGCAGGGGGCCGATATAGTTGACGCTGACTTTCATGGCGCGGCGCGCCCGGCGGGGAATAATAATGGTCAAGGGCTGTTCGATCAGCAGCGGTACCTTTGCCTCATCACCCAGCCAAACGATGGCATCGGAAACCTCTTCTCCCGCCTTGAACAGGTTATAGTTGCCGAATTCGCGAAATCCCCAAGCCAGCAGCCGTTGGGATTCCCGGCTTCGCTGATTGACGCTGTTCAAACCATTGACCACCAGATCCAGACGCCGTCCCTTGCGATGGGCAGACGCCACCAGGCCGTAACCGGCTGCCTCCGTATGCCCGGTCTTCAGCCCGTCGGCGCCGATGTTCTTATACAGAAGAGGATTGCGATTGCCTTGGCGGATCTTGGAATAAGTGAAGCTGCGTTCGGCGAAGATGGGATAATATTGCGGGAATTTATCCACCATCATACGGGCCAGTATGGACAGATCCTTGGCCGTGGTGACATGTTCGGGATCGGGCCAGCCAGAGGCGTTGACGAAATGGCTGTCCAGCATGCCGATTTTCCGCGCCGTCTCGTTCATCAGCGTCGCGAACGAGGCCTCGTCCCCGCCGATACCTTCCGCCACGACGATACAGGCATCGTTACCCGATTGGATGATGATGCCCCGGATCAGATCGGCGACCTTGACCTGCGTATTGACCCGCACGAACATTTTCGAGCCGCCCATGCGCCAGGCCTTCTTACTGACGGGAAAGGTGTCATCCATATCCAGGCCGCCGCCGGCCAGACGGTCGAACAGGATGTACAGGGTCATCAGTTTCGACATGGATGACGGTGGCATGGATTGTTCGGAATTCTTGGCGAACAGCACGGTGCCGGTGTCATGATCGACCAGGATGGCCTGCTTGGCCGGCGTTTCGATCAAGGCCTGGGCCCGCGCGCCGTGGGCACCGAGCGCAAACGCCACTATCAATAAAGGCCACAAAATAATCTGCTTCACACCCATGCCTCGCTTGGTCTCAATCATCCCGGCGAATCTAGCCATGAAATATAGCGAATTTGTGGCGGACATGGGGGTGATCGGAAAATTAATTTTCCGCCTCAGTTTTCCACATCATCCAATTGCGCCCGCAGAGTGAATTTTTCCACCTTACCCATGGCATTGCGCGGCAGGGCATCCATGAAGATGACCCCACGCGGATGTTTGAAACGGGCCAAACGCCCCTCGAACAAGGCCAGGATTTCAGCACCCCCGATCTCGCTATCGGCCTGGCGAACCACGCAGGCCACGGGAATCTCGCCCCAGCGTTCATCGGGCCGGCCGATTACGGCGGCTTCCGCCAGATCCGCGCAGTCTGCCAGAACGTTTTCCAACTCCGCCGGGTAGATGTTTTCACCACCCGAGATCACAACATCTTTCTTGCGTTCATCCACGTAATAGTAGCCGTCTTCGTCCTGGTGGCCGATATCACCGGTATGGAACCAGCCATCCGAATAAGCCTCGGCCGTGCCGACGTCATCACGCCAATATTCCCGAAAGAGATTCTTGCCGGCCAGCATGATCTCTCCGGCCTGGCCCGAGGCCACGAGTTCGCCGTTGTCATCGACAATGCG
>JABIRL010000329.1 GCA_018667855.1 Rhodospirillaceae bacterium | reverse complement strand
CATACGGGTCTGACCATCGATTATAAGAACCGCCGGGTGTTTCTTGGCCATGACGCCGGGGTCGCGGCGGGTGAAGCGGCCATTCGCACACGTTTCTACATGGACGGAAAAACCTGGCGCCCCCATGCGAAGATGACCATGGGCACAGTGGATTTTCCCGGCACCTTGCTGGATACGGGTTCATCGTTTACCCGGCTCACCCCCACCATGATGAGCAAGCTGGACCGGGTGCCGGCGACCGCCTATCGGGAGCTCGCGTTCTCGGCCCACGGTACGCGTGGCAGCGAAATTCTTTATCTGGGAAATGTCTGCATTGACAATACGGCCTGCGTACCTGGAATTCTGGGTCAACGGGGCAATTGGTCCGCCATCGGGGCGACCTTTTTCAGAAATTTCCTGACCACGTTCGATTTCCAAAATTTGCGCCTTACACTGCGGCCGTATGGTGCGTCGTGGATCCCGCCCATGAGCGCCATGCAACGCCTGGGCCTGCAGCTGGATATTCTTGACGCGGCCAACATTGTCTTTGTCGAAGTAGGAAGCCCGGCAGCGCTGGCCGATATCCGGAAGGGCGCGGAACTGCATCAGATTAATGGCCGCTCGATCCAGGAACTGGGATATCTCGGCGCCCACGAAATTCTGGAAGATGCCGATCTAAGCTCCTTTGACATCTCCATCCGAAATGCAAAGGGGAAGGCGCGAACGGTCCGTCTGACGGCGCGGCGGCGGGAGACCCCATCGCGCTGACCACATCGCGCAGATGCTGACAATCCAGCGAATTGCGATTAACCTTGAGAAAACGAAAAAGCGCGCACTACAAACTTCATTGGAGGGAAAGGCCATGGCACATCGGATCATCGACGCGGACGGCCACATCTGCGAGACCAAGGATTTGTGGGATGACTATGTCCCCCGCGCCTATCGAGACCGCACCATCCGCATGGACAAGGACGACAAGGGCCGGGACCAATTCTGGATCAACGGCGTGGCGAACGAGGGTACGGCGACGGCCAAGGCCTGTTTGCCGTGGGGCATGGACGATCCGGACAATCCCCCGACCTGGGACGACATTACGCCGGGCTCCTACAGCGGCTCCGAGCGGCTGGGGGTAATGGACGAGGAAGGCATCGAACATACATTGTTGTTCCCCTCGATCTATCTCCGCGCCGGCGATCTGGAAGATGCGGATGTGGCGGCGGCGGCCTGCCATGGCTACAACGAATGGATCGCCGATATGTGCAAGGATGGCGACGGCCGGCTGGATGCTGTCGGCCTGGTACCCCTGCAAAGTGCCGAGGCGGCAACGAAGGAAGTGGCCCATATCGCCCAATTAGGGCTGAAGGGCGTGGCCTTTCGGCCCGAGCGTTACAATGGTCTGGCCCTTTACGATGAAGCGTTGATTCCCTTCTGGAACGCTATCAGCGAACAGGGTCTGTTTGCCGGCGTGCACGGCAGTTTCGGCGTGAAAATGCCCAGCTTCGCCAACAGCCGCTATACCAACCGGTTCTTCACGCACATGATCTGCCATCCGTTCGAACAAATGGCCGCCAGCCTGGACCTGATTTGCGGCGGTGTGCTGCAACGCCACCCCGACCTGCGGGTCGCCTTTCTGGAATCCGGCCTTGGCTGGCTGGACTACTGGCTGCACCGCATGGATGAGCATTTCGAGGTGATGGGCGCCGAGGTTCCCTGGCTGAAGCGCCGCCCGAGCGAGATATTCGGTGAACAATGCTTCATCTCCATCGAGGCGGACGAGGCTAACCAGATGCCGAAAATTCAGGCCATGGGATTGGAGAAATGCGTCTTTTGGGGTGCTGATTACCCCCATTTCGACTGCACTTATCCAGGCGCCGTAAAAGAGCTGGAGGAACATCTCGGCCCCATTGATCCGGCCCTGGCCGATCTGGTACGCCACGGCAATGCAGCGCGTTTTATCGGCCTTGGATAATATGGCTTGAAGGGCCGTACGAAGGGGATTCAGACCTAATATGTGGTTCTGGTGATATTCGTCATATTTCAATCTGTCTGGGCATGGTTAACTCTACCCAACAGAAGGAGATGCGTCATGCCTACAAGCAATACAATGTCCTGGTCGCAAACGATGTATGTCTTCTTTACCGGGATGGTCATTTGGGGACTGATCCTGGAAAGCCTGCATATCGCCGGATAATCCATCTAAAACTATGCTCAATCTTCCCAACGGGCATTTCTCAGGTCTTCATAGTCAGTCGTGGTTTCGCGCAAGCGGCGTACCAAGTGCCCCACCACGGTCTTCATGACCAGATCGGATGCGTTGAGACGTTCCATGAATTCCGCGCGCGGCACTTCCAGGGTCTCGCTTTTCTCCGTGGCGATGGCCGCCGCCGAATGGGATCGCTTCTCCAACAGGGCCAGTTCACCAAAAACATCGCCAACCTTGATGGTGGTCAGGGTATTCGGATTGCTGCCCCGTGTACCAATTCGGATATCAACGGAACCGCTGCGCAGTATATAGGCCCGGTCCGCCAGCTCATTCTGGTCGAAAATAACCTGGTTGGCCTCGAACGTTCGTTTCCGAATAGCGGATTTTTCCCGTGCGGTGGGTGCCTCGACCCGCGGCCCGCCTTCCTGATTTAGGGCGATGAACAATCCGCCGCCATGGACCAGCAGATTTGTGCAACGTGCCTCCAACGCGATCTCACCGCCGTCATGTCGCCGTATATGTATACGGAACGGCCCGCACCGGCCTTGGCTCAGGGCTGTTTCATGGGCAGTCTTCAGCAAAGGGCGATCTGCGGGTGCGAGCAGGTCATGAAAATTCCGCCCGATCAGATCGATGCCATCGTAACCGGCCAGGGAATTCAGGGCGCCGGCGGCATAACAAATGAAATTCTCGCCATCCAATTCGACGAACGCATCAGCCACGGAAAAGGCGAAGGCGACAAAGCGGTCGCGATCACGCCGCAGGTCTTCGTAGCTGATTTTCTCGCTGCCCATTGTTTATCGCTCTTGCGTCTGAACGAAGCCGGATAAACCAATGTTCTAACACCACAAATGTGAAATCATGGTTAAGGGAATGTTTAGCTAGGCTGCGGCGGACTCGAGGGCCTGATGCACCCGCTTGATCTGCGCGGCAACGGATATTTTGCGCTGGGAAGTGATATCGCAGGCGCGATCCTCGAAGGCATCGGAATCCGGATGGTTTTTCTGCCAATCCGCCACTGTCGCATCACGCGTCCGCACCAGTTCCTCGATCTGCGGGCGGAACAGTCGCAACATGGCGGTCACCCAGATATTCGCCGGCCAGGACGGCCAGGCGAGATCCATCTCAAAACGATCCAGCATGCGGATCACATCGTCCGCCGAATACCAGTTATCGGCGGTAATCCACCGGTTGGTTGTAAACAGCGCGATGGGGAAACCGGCCCGGTTCATGGAGATCGCGATCAGATGGCTGATCGTGTCATCCCGCTCGGTCATGAATTCGGCCTCCGACTGGCTCACCGGGCGGCAATCTTTCGGCATACCCTCTTCCCGCAAAAAGGTGTGAAAGTGGCCGTGCTCCCCTTCCCGATGGGAATGGTAATAGAACTGGGAATGGGTATCGGAATCATAGATATCGCCGTCCGGGTAGTGGTCAAACTCAAAAAACTCACCACCGCCGCGCAAAACCTCCGCCACGATGTTCGAGCTGCCCTTTTCCAACACCCGGTAACATTCCAGGATTTGCTCTCCCGCGGCGGCCATAGTCTCAAGCTGCGCGCGGGGCAATTCTTTCAGGCTGGCCATGGTATCTCCAATATGCTCGATGTCGAGATCAACGATCTCTCGAAACGCGCTCGTATTGGACGCCTGTCGTGTCGAAAACCGATTGATCTGCGTCAATTCAAAGGTTCACGATTGCTCACGAGTTGTTGAAGAATACCTGCTCTTATACTTCTTCGCCGCCGCCTGGCGGGGGCAGCAAATTCAGGTGTGAGAACAGGGCGACGAAGCGTGCCATCTGATCGCGTTGGTAGGCGGGGACGTCCATTTTGGTGAAATCGTAGAAGCCTTGGCCGTCGCGCAGGCCGTTGCGGCCCTGGGCCATGTTGTCGTGGACGTTTTGTGGCGAAATGTAACGGTCCGAACCAAGATTTTCAGCCAGATAACGGGAGGCGTGGTAGAGGATATCGCCGCCGCCCACATCAACGAATTCCAGCAGGCCCATGGTCGTGTATCGGGGGCCGAAGCCGGCGCGGATGGCCTTGTCGATATCTTCCGCGCTGGCCACGCCTTCCTCGACCATGCGGGCGGCCTCGTTCATGGCGACGGACTGAATGCGGGGAATGATATAGCCGGGCGTGGGCGCACAGACCACGGGGACCTTGCCCACCCGCTCCAATATCGCCGTGACCGCGGCCAGGACATTTTCATCGGTGGCAGCACCTGGGCTGACTTCGACCAGGGGGATCAGATAGGCGGGGTTGAGCCAATGGGCGTTGAGGAAGCGCGCCGGATTGGTAACAAAGGCGGCCAGCTTATCCACGGGCAGGGTGGAGGTGGTGGAGGCGATAATGGCGCGCGCTCCCACGGCTTCGCTCAGGGCGCGAAATGCCTGCTCCTTGGCCTCCATGGTTTCCGTCACGCCTTCGAAAATCAAATCCGCATCGGACAGATCGCCCAGGTCAGCCGTGATATGAATTCGCGCCAACATTCCAGGGATCAGGGTGCGATCAAAGACGCCGAATTCGGCCAGGGCCGTCAGGTTACCTTCGATCTCGGCCCGGGCGGCCGCCAAAAGAACCGCGTGTTCATCGTCGGTGCGCGGCTTGGTATCGGCCAGGGTGACGCGATAGCCGGCATAGGCGAAAACATGGGCGATACCCCGCCCCATGCGGCCGGCGCCGATGGCGGCCACATGTCTGATCTGGTCCACATTCATCCGTCTTCGCCCTCATGCAGCATGGCGGCCAATTCCGCACGGTCGAGCCTATCCAGGCCCAAGGCTTTCCAGGTCCGGGGGCCTTGAAGAAAGTCCTCGCCACAAATGGCCGAACCCATCGCCAACAATCCAGCCGCCACGGGACCGGGGACACCTGCCCATTCGGCGGCGGAAACCTGCAGCGCCAGTCCCAGGGCCACATCCTCGCGCATATAGCGATGCCGGGTCAGGTCGATATGCTCCCGCCAATCGCCGGAATCCGTCAGGCTTTCATGGGCGGCGTTGCCGTACATCCACTCGGGCCGGGTATCGTCATAATGATCGGCCAGGGGAAAATGCGGCCCGCCATAACCCAAGGCCTCACGAACGGCAATCCGTTCCTCGTCCAGGACATCCGTAACGGTACGGATGGCGGGCTGGGTGCCCTCGTT
>JABIRL010000328.1 GCA_018667855.1 Rhodospirillaceae bacterium | reverse complement strand
GGTTTGAGCATGGTATTTGGTTTTGCCAGGCAGTCCGACGGTCAGGTTTCGATCGATAGCGAGGAGAAAAACGGCACGACGGTTCGTATCTTCCTGCCTAAGGCTGAAGTGGTGATGGAAACAACTGCCGCGACGGAAACGGCAGAGGAGCTTGACCTGAATGGTAGTGAAACCATCCTTGTGGTCGAGGACAACAGGGATGTGTTGGATTATCTCGTTAAATCCATTGAGCGCCATGGCTATGCGGTTTTACAGGCCGAAGACGGACCGACGGCCGTGGCGCTCATGGCGAACTGCAATGGGATTGATTTGCTGTTGACCGATGTGGTCCTGCCGCATGGAATGAGTGGTCGGGACGTCGCGAGCGCCTTCAAGGAGCGATATCCGGCGGCCGGTATCCTGTATTCATCAGGCTACACGCAGGATGTTCTGAATAGTCGGGGCCAACTCGAGGATGGTGTGGCCCTCATAAGCAAACCCTATCGATCCCGGGATTTGATCCGAAGGGTGCGGGAACTCCTGGACGGGTAAAGAAGGTTTACTTTAAACCGGCCACGTTTCGCGGCGGTAGGCGCTGTCCCAAAACATCCATTCCAGCTGGGAAGCGCGATAAAAGGCCGCCAACATGGCATCTCGATCAGTTGGAGCAGCGGCGTCCGCCATACCGTCGGCGATGGATATGGCATGGCGTACGCGGCTGCCAAACACTTCATCGCCATAGGTGTCGATCCAGCGTTGATAGGGGTTTGCAGGCGCCGCTCCGGCCCGGATATGCTTTCCGACCTCCCAATAAATCCAAAAGCATGGCAGTACCGCCGCAACCGCCACTTCCACCGGGCTACGCTGCGCCGTTGCCAGCAAATAATTGGTGTAGGCGAAACAGGTTGATGATGCTTCCACTGTCGTCTTATCGCCGCTCGTACCGAACTCCCGTAAAAACGTCTCGTGCAACACGCCTTCCACGGCCAGCGCGTTGCGCGCGGACTCCCGGAATTGCGTGGCGATGTCCGGGTCCGGGGTGCGGTCCGCGATCAAGGCCAGCGCGGCCGAGAAATCGGCAAGATAGAGCGCATCCTGGATCATATAGAATTGAAAACGCTCCCGGCTCAGTGAACCTGCCGAGAGTTCCTGAATAAATGGATGATCCAGGATAGCGCCATAGATCGGCGCGATCCTCCCCCAGGTCTGTTCGGAAAATTTCATTCAACTCTCTAATGATCGTTTTTCAGATTGGAAATTTTGCATTCACCCCTGGAATAGATTTCCTCGACATCGCATTGCAAGGACATTTTCGCCACCACGGTCCCCTGGCAGGAATTCAGATCGACCCAGGCTTCATAGCCCACCACGGTAGTGCTGTTTCTGGTACCTTCGATCACGTCGATGAATACCGTCCGTTTTATTTGCGCCGGCGTGATGCCCAGTTGCGCCATCGCATCCGCCGCTGCTCCGGCACAGTGATGGGACGCCGCCGCGGCCCCGCCAATTGAACTCAGCAGCGCCACGATCAGAACCAAAATGCGAGGGACGAATATCACCTACATGCTGCGGCGATATTGCCCGCCGACCTCGAACAAGGCATTGGTGATCTGCCCCAAGGAACAGACCCGGACCGCATCCACCAATACGGCAAAGACGTTGTCGTCATTGCGGGCGGCTTCCTTCAAACGTTCCAGCATGGCGGGCGCAGCCTTGGCATTGCGTTTGTGGAAGGCCGCCAGGCGCTTCAACTGCGATTTCTTTTCCCGCTCCGACGAACGGGCAAGTTCCAGCGTTGAGTTCTCCGCCGGCGGCGCGGGATTGACGAAAGTGTTGACGCCGATGATGGGATAGCTGCCGTCATGCTTCAAGGTCTCGTAATACAGGCTCTCGTCTTGGATCTTGCCGCGCTGATAGCCCGTTTCCATAGCGCCCAGAACGCCGCCCCGATCC
The DNA here is from genome assembly GCA_018667855.1 of Rhodospirillaceae bacterium. Taxonomy (GTDB): domain Bacteria; phylum Pseudomonadota; class Alphaproteobacteria. The sequence goes on along the minus strand of JABIRL010000328.1, from coordinate 45,886 downwards.
GAGATGCGCTCAAACTCCTGTAGCACCGCCTCTTCCACCAGATCGGTCAACTCCTCGATGATGAAAGACCCTTGATTGGGGTTCTCGTTTTTCGCCAGACCCCATTCTTTGCCGATGATCATCTGGATCGCCATGGCCCGGCGCACGGATTCTTCCGACGGTGTGGTGATCGCCTCGTCATAGGCATTGGTATGCAGGCTGTTGGTATTGTCATAGCTGGCAACCAAGGCCTGCAATGTGGTGCGGATATCGTTGAAGGCGAATTCCTGGGCATGCAGTGATCGGCCCGAGGTCTGGGTGTGATATTTCAGCTTCTGGCTGCGCTCGCCCGCACCATAGCGGTCCCGCATGGTGACGGCCCAAATCCGCCGCGCCACCCGGCCCAGGACGGTATATTCCGGGTCCATGCCAGCGGAGAGGAAAAATGACAGATTAGGTGCGAAATCGTCCACCTTCATGCCACGGGCCAGATAGCTCTCCACATAGGTAAAGCCATTGGCAAGGGTAAAGGCCAGTTGCGAGATGGGGTTCGCGCCCGCTTCGGCGATGTGATAGCCGGAAATGGAAACCGAATAGAAATTCCGCACCTGATTCTGGACGAAATATTCCTGAATGTCGCCCATCACCTTGAGGCTGAATTCAGTGGAAAACAGGCAGGTATTTTGACCCTGATCCTCTTTCAGAATATCCGCCTGCACGGTGCCGCGAACATTTTCGTGCACCCAGGCGCGTAACTTGGCCGCCTCTTTTTCGCTCGCCTTGCGACCCTTGTCGGCCTCGAAGTCCGCCAGGCGCTGGTCCATGGCCGTATTTAGGAACATGGCCAGAATGGTCGGAGCCGGGCCATTGATGGTCATGGAGACGGAGGTCGAGGGCAGGCACAGATCAAAGCCGTCGTAAACCACCTTCATATCATCCAGGGTGGCGATGGAGACGCCGGAATTGCCCACCTTGCCATAGATATCGGGACGCAGATCGGGATCGTTGCCATACAGGGTCACGGAATCGAATGCCGTGGACAGGCGCTTGGCGGGTGATTCCCTTGAGACGAATTTAAAGCGCTTGTTGGTGCGGAAAGGATCGCCCTCGCCGGCGAACATGCGGGTCGGATCCTCCCCCTCCCGGCGGAACGGGAAGACGCCGGCGGTATATGGGAAGTGGCCGGGCAAATTTTCCAGCATCATCCAACGCAACAACTCACCTTCGTCCTCATAGCGGGGTAAGGCGACCTTGGGGATCGCCGTACCACAAATGGTGGTGGAGGTAAGTTGGCTGCGGATTTCCTTGCCGCGCACTTTCGTGACGAACTCATCGCCCCCATAGGCGGCTTTCATCTTGGGCCAGGCGGCCAGCAGAGCAACGCCGTCCTGGCCAATGGCCTTGTCACGATCGGCGGCCAGCTTCTCCATGCGGCTTAGCTGGGATTTTGGGGCGCCGCCATGGGCCAGAATATCGCGCGACGCCAACAGCTGCTGACGTTCCCGCGCCGCGCCCGCCCGTTGTGTCGTAGTTTGATGATAACCCCGCATGCCACGGGCGATATCAGCCAGATACTGGACCCGGTCCGTGGGTACGATGAAATCATGGCGGGACGAAAATCGATCCGGATTATCCGGCAGTTTGGAATTCCATTTCGCCAGGTCGCGTTCAGCCAGGGCAGCCAGAATGCCGTGATACAGCGACGTGACGCCATCGTCGTTGAACTTCGACGCGATCGTGCCGAACACCGGCATTTCAGCGACCGGCGTGGCGAACAGTTCATGATTGCGTTGATATTGCTTGCGAACGTCGCGGAACGCATCCCTGGCACCTTTGCGATCACATTTGTTGATCGCCACCAGATCGGCGAAGTCCAACATGTCGATCTTTTCCAGCTGGCTGGCGGCGCCATATTCCGGCGTCATGGCATAAATCGTCAGATCCACGAATGGTACGATCGCCGCATCACCCTGGCCGATGCCCGAGGTCTCCACCAAAACCACGTCGTAGCCCGCCGCCTTGCAGGCCGTAATGGCGCCCGGCAGACAGGCCGCCAGCTCGCTGCCCGAACCGCGCGTGGCCAGCGAACGCAAATAGACCGAACCATTGCCGGCGAACTTATCAATGGCGTTCATGCGGATGCGGTCACCCAACAACGCGCCGCCGGATTTCCGGCGTGAGGGATCAACCGCCACGATGGCGATCTTCATGTCCGGATAGTCCGTGCGCAGGCGGCGCACCAATTCATCCGTCAGGGATGATTTTCCGGCCCCGCCCGTGCCCGTGATGCCCACCACCGGCACCTTGCCCTTGTTCTTCGCAAGCGCGGTCAGCTCTTTGCTCATGGCTTTGGATAAAGTGCCGGCCTCAAGACCCGTGATAAGCCGCGACAACGTGCCCCGATCACCCTTCTTCAATTTCGCTAGGGTTTTGGGCAGTTTTTTTGACAAATCAAAATCGGCCCGCTGGACCAGATCCTCGATCATGCCGGGCAGACCCATGGCCTGACCGTCTTCCGGCGTGTAAATGCGGCATACGCCGTATTTGTGCAGGGCGCGGACTTCCTCGGGGACAATTACGCCGCCGCCGCCGCCGAACACCTTGATATGACCGGCCCCGCGTTCTTTCAACAGATCAATCATATATTGAAAGAATTCGATATGGCCGCCCTGATAGGAGCTGATGGCAATACCCTGGACATCTTCGTCGATGGCGGCGGAGATAATCTCCTCGACCGAGCGATTGTGCCCCAGATGGATCACTTCGGCCCCCGCGGCCTGGATCATCCGGCGCATAACGTTGATGGCCGCATCGTGGCCGTCAAATAGCGAGGTGGCGGTGACAAACCGCAAATGGTTTTTCAACTTGAGGCTTTTCTTTTTGGATTTGGCGGATTTCGCCGCTTTATTTGCCAACCGACCGTGGGAAGCTTCTTGCCCATTGCCCGCGCCTACGTTTATGCCATCCACCGCATCGTCTCCGCTTCAACGTCCACTACGGAACCTTCATAGCATGCCCGCCTTTGATATTGCACGCCTGGATCATTTGCCGGGGCCGAAGTAGAATGCCACCATTCACCAATCCGCAAGAGGGCCCGCACATGGCCGAAATCGCCAAAGTTAATCCAGCCAAACAACGCCGGCAGGGCGAGGCATCGGCCTCCGATACCGCTGCCCGTACCCATGGCCAGTATCCCCGCACGCGCATGCGGCGCAATCGCCGGGACGATTGGAACCGGCGCCTGGTATCGGAAAACGCCCTCAGCGTGAATGACCTGATTTGGCCGCTGTTTGTCCATGACCATGACAAGGCGGTCGCGGTTCCCTCGATGCCGGACGTCTTCCGCCTGGGTATCAAGGGCGCGGTCGAGGCGGCGCAACAGGCTGCTGACCTGGGTATTCCGGTCATCGCCGTGTTCCCGGCCGTCGAACCCGACCTGAAGAATGCCGAAGGCAGCGAGGCCACCAATCCCAACAACATCGTCTGCCGATCGGTCCGCGCCATTGCCGATGCGGTGCCGGATATCGGCATTATGTGCGATGCGGCATTGGATCCCTTCACCTCGCACGGACATGACGGCCTGATCCGGGACGACTATGTAGTCAATGATGAGACCGTGGATGTCCTGTGCCAGCAAGCCTTGATCCAGGCCCAGGCCGGCAGCAGCATTATTTCCCCCTCGGACATGATGGATGGCCGCATTGGCGCCATTCGCGATTGCCTCGACGACAATGGCTTTGATGACGTGCGCATCATGGCCTATTCGGCGAAATACGCCTCCGCCTTTTATGGGCCGTTTCGCGATGCCGTGGGTTCGGGCACATATCTGGGTAAGGCGGATAAAAAGACCTACCAGATGGATCCCGGCAATTCCGACGAGGCCATGCGCGAAATCGCCCTGGATATCGCCGAGGGTGCGGACATGGTGATGGTCAAGCCGGGCATGCCCTATCTGGACATCGTGCGCCGGGTGAAGGACGAATTCGGCGTGCCCACCTTCGCCTATCAGGTCAGCGGCGAATATTCCATGCTGACCGGCGCGGCGGAGCGCGGCTGGCTGGATGGCGAACGGGTAATGATGGAAAGCCTGTTGTCATTCAAGCGGGCGGGCGCGGACGGTGTTTTAACTTATTTCGCACTCAAGGCGGCAACGCTGCTGCGCGGCAAGTAGATCACGAACGGATTTATTAACAAAATATTACGATTTCCCCATCCTAATTAGTGTTGCAAAATCGGCGGGGTCTAAACCAAGTCCCCATGCACTTCATTCAGAGGGAATACCGCACGTGTTTTCAATGAATTATGGTCGTATCTTCCGAACTTTCCTGATCGCGTCGGCGACTTCCATAAGCGCGCTGACCCTACTGCTGGGCCCGGCCATGGCGGCGACCGAGCGGGTTGGCATTGCCGCCGCGGTCAACCCCGCGACCACTGGCTCGCCGCCTGGCAAGGAAGATCGGGTCATCGTGGTCGGCGATAAGATGCTGCAAAATGAGCGGGTTGTGACCTCCGACAAGGGGCGGACACAGCTATTGTTCCTGGATGGTTCGGCGCTGACCATCGGGCCGAATTCCTCGGTCGTGCTGGATGAATTTGTTTACGACCCCAAGACGAAAGTCGGCAAATTGGCTTTTAGTGCTACCAAGGGCCTGTTTCGTCTGGTTGGTGGCAAGATCTCCAAGAAAACCCCGGTGACGTTCAAAACGCCGTCGGCGCTTATCGGTATTCGCGGCGGCATTGCCATCGTCACGGTGCGGCGGGAAGGCAAACAGGCCGCGCTTGGCGGGGGTCTTTCGGCCGGCCAGGAAGGCCCAAGCGGTCCGTCCACGGGCGTGCTGCGCGTAGCACAGACACCGCCGACCGGGAACGTGGTAACGACGGCGCAACTGGCTTTCGGCCAGATGACAGTGCAGTCGGGCGGCGTGACGCGGGCGGTCAATATCCCCGGTTTCCAGATCGTTACGACCAGCGCCAGCGCGGCGCCCAGCCGCCCGACCCGCGCCGTAAGTCCTGGTGCCAATTTAGCTGGGCTGGAGGGTTCGGGCGGCGACAGCACAGGCGGCGCACCCAAACCGCCGACCAATGAAGATGTGGCTGACAGCCAAATCTCAACTATGGGTTCCAGCATTCAGCCGAACGCAATTGTATCGGCCCCGCCGGTTGGCCAGGCACCGCCACCGCCTCCACCCGGCGGCTCTATTACAGGCGAAAATAAAGTCCAGGCAATCGTTAAGAACGCGATCAATGCGCAACAGAACAACACCTTGGACCAAATCGCCGGCACCGACGGCGGTATGCGTCGCAACCGCACTACCAGAATCATTGAAAAGGTTGACGATGGGACTACTACATCACAAACCGTCACCGCGGTAGTCGATACCAGCACCCTCATTGGCGGCGGCCGTTTCCTGAGACAGACGCCGTTTACAGGCTTCGATTTCGACACCGCGCAAACAACGCGCGTCGCCGCGCGCAATTTAACTGGCAGCGGTGCGCGCCTAGACGGAAATGTTTTATCCGTGACGTCCGGCTTCGGTGATTTCACATTCGACTTACCAACCAGCTCCGGCACCTTTAGCTTCGGTAGCGCCGAAACCAGCATTGGCACCGTAAGCGGCAACGGATATGCCTCGCCCGACAAGTCATTCTTCTATTACAATCTGCGCGAGTCGGGGGCCGGCAGCAACCCAGCCAGTGTTTTTGTCGGCACGCCGTTTACAGGTACATTTCCGACCTCCGGTATCCAGTCACACGATTTGTTTGCCGGATTTCCTGGCAAAACGCTGATCCCCATGTTGCCCCAGGATTATGGCGGTAACTTTACCGGTGCGCCCGATCCTATTCTGTACAGCGCATTTTCATCCAACTTGACGAAGATTTCCAATGATGAACGGTCCGTGGCCATTTATGGTTCCATCGCCATAGAGGGCGTCGGGACCGCGCAAAAATCGTCGCAAATTGTCTATATCGGCACCTATTTTAGCGATAGTGCATCGCAGGACAAAGTTGTGTTATCGGGTTATTCACGAGGTTCGGTGCGCCTGACATCAAGCGGCACACCTATTCGGGTGGATGGGGCCGGCGGCACCACATCGCGCGATGGCGATAACAACTCGTTCTTTGGCACCTCCGGCCCTGATCATTTTGTTATCAGTTCCGATTATACGGAATCGGGCGGCTCAACACCCGTTAGCGCGGCTGGTTTTGTCCAAACCCTGGAGACCATCAGCACACCGGCAACAACTTTTTTTCAAGAGACCTATACCCGCCCGGTGGCCCTGTCCAGCGGCATTGGGGATTCCCGCACCTCACAAACCCTGAATGGTTTCATGTCCGGCGTGGGCTCCGATCGGAACAATGCCGGCTCTGTCGCCAGCTATCTGGTCAGAACCCTAAGCGAGGACCCCAGTAATTTCGAAATCGTCACCAACGCATCGACCAATCGCCTTTACGCCACTGTCAAGACAGAAGATGCCACCGGAGCCCGTGAAGCGCTGGTCATTCCTCTTGGCAATCCCAGCGGGGTCGGCAGATCACGCCAAGCGTTTATTGACGACAGTATTTTCGGCGTAAGGGAATCATCATCATCCTCGCCAACCTTCAGCGCCACCGCCGCCACCGGCAGAATGGCCATGATCACCTCGGCCTTCACCTCATTGTCCAGCAGCCTGACCAGCGGCGTAAGTTTCTGTACCTGCACCCACACGAAATGGGGCTTCATATCCGGTGAAGTCCGCAAAGACGGCACCGGGGATCGCCATCGTTTTCACCTGGTGCCATGGGTAGCCGGTCGCTTCTCGGGCTCCGCCGTGACCTCCGTCTTGACAGGGTCGGCAACCCATACCGGTCACGTGGTCGCAAATGTACAGAATGGCAGCCAGACCTACATCGCATTCGGCAACTATTCGCAAACCTGGAGCTTTTCCAGTCGCAGCGGCACCGCTACCATCTCTGACCTGGATGGCACCACGTACACCGGCACGATAACCGGCGTTTCGACCACCGGCGGCTCGCGCTTCGACGGCACGATTTCCGGTACCGGACGCGCCGGCAATATTGCCGGCGCGTTTATGAAAGGCAGCGGCAACAGCGCCGAGGAAGTCGGCGTGCAATTTCACGTTACCGGCACCAGTTATGACGCGGCCGGAGTCGGCCTCGGCAAGGCGCCCTAAGGATTAGTCCTTGGGCCGCAGGGAAACCATGCGGGCCAGCAGGGCGGAGGTATCCCAACGGCTGCCGCCCATACCCTCGACCTCGGCATAGAACTGGTCCACCAAAGCGGCCATGGGCAGGGAAATGCCCTGGTTCTTGGCCTCCTGCATACAGATCGAGAGATCCTTCCGCATCCATTGCACGGCAAAGCCATGTTCGTATTCACCCGCCAGCATGGTCTGATAGCGGTTTTCCATCTGCCAGGATTGCGCCGCGCCCTTGGAGATCACATCGACCACCTGGGCCCCATCCAGGCCCGCCCGCAATGCTAGGTTCATGCCTTCGGCCAGGCCTTGGACGACACCAGCAATGCAGATCTGGTTGACCATCTTGGTCAACTGCCCCGCTCCCGCCGGGCCCATGAGCTGGCACATCTTGGCGTAGCTGTCGATGGCGCCATCGACCTTGGAGAAATCCTCCTTGTCGCCGCCGCACATTACGGTCAACGCGCCGTTCTCGGCGCCTGCCTGGCCGCCGGAAACGGGCCCGTCGATAAAGCCCAGGCCCCGTTCCTTGGCCGCGGCATACATCTCGCGGGCCACATCGGCAGAGGCCGTGGTGTGATCCACGAACACGGTGCCCGGCGCCATGCCGGCGAAGATGCCGTTGTCGCCCAGAGTCACCTCGCGCAAATCATTATCTGCGCCGACACAGGCAAAAACGATCGCGGCGCCGCTGGCCGCCTCTTTCGGGCTTCCGGCGCTGGCGCCGCCGTGTTCTGCCACCCAGGCTTCGGCCTTGGCGCCATTGCGGTTGTAAACGGTGACATCGTAGCCTTTTGCCGCCAGATGCCCTGCCATGGGATAACCCATGACGCCAAGCCCGATAAAGGCAACTTTCTCACTCATGCTCGTCTCCCCAAAAAAAGGACATTTTTCCAACGCGAATTTCCGGTGGGTGTTCTACACCCCTTCGCGCCCAATCGAAAGCGGAACCAGCAATGTGGCTGCCGGGCCGGGTTTCGAAGCGCTAAGCTCGCGATCTACGAGCAACATGGCTTAGTGGTGTCTTGCGCACCTCGATTCTTTAGAGTCTAGTGGTCTTTCAATCCTCACGGATGGGTACCATCCGTTAGAAGCGGACCACTAGGAGACACAAATCATGAGCTATTCAGTCTTTGTCGGTGCGGGGCAGTGGCAGGCGGCGGCGACCGAGGCCGCGACCCAAGGGTTCTTTGGCTATGACAGCGAAACTGGGGAATGGCGGCCACTTTCCGGCGGCCTGCCCGATAGCGTTGAAGTTCGCAGTATCATCATGCATCCGAAGTTGGCCAAGACAATCTATGCCGGCACGCAGGACGGCCCCTATCGATCAGACGACGGCGGGGTAAGCTGGCGGGCCCTGCCCCTGCCCGACGGCACTTCGGACGAAGACAAAGTCGTTTGGTCCCTGTGCCTCGATCCCTCCGACCCCGAAACACTGTATGTGGGGACACAAAATACCACCGTATTTCGTAGCCGTGACGGCGGCGCCAGTTTTCACCGCCTGACCATAGCCGCCCCTGAAGGTACGGTTTCCGCCAATTTCTCCATGCGCGTGATCCGCATCGCCGTGGCCGCCCATGACCCCGATCATGTCCTGGTGGCGTTTGAGATCGGCGGTCTGGTGCGCAGCCGGGATGGTGGGGAAACCTGGGAGAGCTGCAACGCGGATCTGCTGGAGATGACGGAACAGGACCATCTGCGCAGCGCCATTGTCAGCGATCAGGAGATCGAAGGCATGATGGATTCCCATGCCCTGACCCTAAGCCCGAACCACCCCGACACGGTCTGGCTGGCCAACCGCATGGGCCTGTTCCGTAGCGACGATGCGGGCAGCCATTGGGCCGAGTTCGGTATCGGACGGTATTCGCCTCTTACATATGCCCGCGACGTAAAGGTTTCGGACCATCAGCCCGAACGAATTTATGCGGCACTGTCCCTGGCGGCGGCAAGCGATGCGGGCTCCCTTTACCGCAGCGACGATTTTGGCGCCTCATGGTCCCGCTTCGATCATGGCGTGGAAATCGACAGCACCCTGATGGCCGTGGCCGAGGGCACGGCTTCGCCCGAGCGTATTTATTGCGCCGCCCGCCATGGCAAGGTTTACGGCACCGAAGACGGTGGCAAGAACTGGACCTCTCATCAATTGCCCGACGGCGTGCAGGGGGTCTATGCGATCGCCTGCACCTGAGGGCGGGCTTGTTCGGCTGCTGACGCGGTTGTTTTTAGGATCGGTCATGGTCCTGGCCCTCGGGCTTGGTACAACCCTGGCGGACACCGTATATTTGGCGGATATGACCTGGCCGGAGGTGCGGGATAAACTGCGCCAGGGCACACGGACGGTGATCGTGCCCACGGGCGGTATTGAACAGGGTGGCCCGCATTTGGTTCTGGGTAAACATAATTACATCGTCAGGCGCACCGCGGCGGCCATGGCGCGGGCCCTAGGCGATGCCTTGATGGCACCGGTCGTCACCTATGTCCCGCAGGGCTCCATCGCGCCGCCACAGGGGCATATGCGTTATCCCGGCACCGTCAGCATGCCGGAATCGGTCTTCCAAGCGGTGCTGGAAAACATCGCCCGCAGCTTCAAGGCCCATGGCTTTCGCCAGATTCTATTTTTGGGCGACAGCGGCGGAAACCAGCACGGACAGCGGGCGGTGGCGAACCAATTGAACAAGGAATGGGCCGGCACCGGCACCCGCGTGCTCCACGTCTCCGACTATTATGACCCGGAAGCCAATGGTCAGTTCGCCTGGATGCGGGCCCAGGGCAAGGCAACGGCGGCCAAAAGCGGCCATGGGGACTGGCGGGATACGTCCGAATTGTGGGCTGCCCACGCCCGGGGTGTGCGCGCCGATAAAATCGGTGCCGCGAATCTTGCTGGCGTTTCCGGCGATTCAAACGGATCATCCGCCGCCCTGGGGGAAAAAATGCTGGCGTTGAAGATCGCCGCGGCGTTGCGGCAAATAAGGCACTGGCGTGCCCAACTCGCCAACCGACTCGACAAATAAGCCATCGCTTCAGAAAAGGCATAGATATGTATGGTTCCCTGCTGCTCGCGGATCCAGGCGGCGTCCTGATTTGGGCCGGTCTGACGGCCTTCGTGGCCGGATTGATGCGCGGTTTTGCCGGCTTCGGCTCCGCCATTCTGATGGCGCCGGTCTTCGCCGTGCTGTTGGGGCCGGTACATATGGTGCCCATGGTCGCCGCTATTGAACTGCCCATGAGCGTGATGTTGTTCCTTGGCTGCCGGCGCGATGTAGAATGGCGTTTTGTCGCGCCGTTGTCGGCGATCGCGATCATCGCCATGCCATTGGGTATCTGGTTCCTGGTCAACCTGGACAGCGGCGTGATCACCAAAGTGGTCTCAATCATCGTATTGCTGTTTGTTGCCGTGCTCATTACCGGCTGGCGGTACAAGGGGCCGCGTCCCCTGCCCCTGACCCTGGGCATCGGCGGCGTGTCGGGCGCCATGATGGCGACAACCTCCGTCGGCGGCCCGCCCGTATTGCTTTATATGCTGGCGGCCGAAATGCCGGCCGCCACCGTCCGCGCCAATATCGTGGCCTATTATCTGTTCACCGGATTTGTGTTGGTCGCCATGGTCATCAGCGCCTCGCCCACGGGTACGGCGGCGGTGATTGATGCCGGCGTGGTGCTGCCGGTCATATTGCTCAGTTCGTGGCTCGGCAGCCGCCTTGCCGGTAAGGCGGCCGAAAGCACCTACCGCGGGATCGCTTATCTGTTCCTATCCATCGCCGGTCTGTTCGGGTTGTTCGGATAGCCGGTCGAGACGCAGATCATTGATCGTCACGGTACCGGCCAGGAGGTCATGCAGGCAGCGGCCGCGGGGATTGAAGAACGACACCACCAGGACAAGCAACGTGGCGACGGCCAGGCTGGCGTAGAACAGGAATGTCTGCAGCGCGGCTTGGGCGTAGCTGGGACTGTTGCCGTTCCAGGCCACGACGCGCAGTTCCATGATCCGCATACCCACCGTGGCGTTCCCATTACCGCCGATCAGCAGCGTGTGATAGGTGAAGGGCAATAGAAAGGCCGCCAAAGCCAGAATTGGCAACAACAAACCGAACGAAATGACCAGAAAAAAGCTGCCGACAGCCCAGAACACCACCAAAGAGACCGAAATGATGACCACATCGATGGCGTAGGCGATCAGCCGCTTGATGCGGATTCCGTCATATAGCTCCGGCGCTTCAAGGGGGTGGGGTGGCGTTTCAGGCCAGGCTCTGGCCCGGGGGCGAGAGCTGTTATCTTCCGATTTTGAAACCGCGCGCACCGTGATCTCCCTCCGTTTCATCCATCATACTAGAATAAATAGGGAGATTTGGCATCTCTGCCATTCGGATTAACAACTTCGAAATCCGGATCGCCATCTATAAACGTGGTCTAGTCGTCGTCGGGGGCCGGCGGTGCGGAGGGGACCAGGGCGGCTTCCCGCAGCAGGACAATGGAAATGCGCCGGTTCGTGGGCAGGGTCGGGTCCTCGGGAACCAGGGGGTCGGTATCCGCCTTGCCGGACACGGAGGCGATACGGTTGATCGGAACGCCGAATTCCACCAAGGCGCGGCGGGAGGCATTGGCCCGCTCGGAGGATAATTCCCAGTTGCTATAGTTGTTCCGCCCGCTGAAGGGAACGGAATCCGTATGGCCGGAGATTGCGATCTGGTTGGGCATGCGATGGACAATATCGGCCACTTTTTCCAGAATTTTCTTCAAATTATCGTTCATGTGGGAGCCGCCGGAGGGGAACATGGAGGCTTTTTCCTGATCGACCAATTGGATGCGCAGGCCCTCGGGCGTGTTATCGATGATCAGATTTTGCGCCATGTCGGCCAGACCGGGAGAATCCTGCATGGCCTGGCGTAATTCATCCTCGGCCTTTTCAAACTCCTCCTGCTCATGCTTGGCCATTTCTTCAAGCAGTTCTTCTTCATCCAGCTTGCCTGCTTCGCCCTCCTTGACCTCTTCATCCGCATCGGCGGGATTGCGTTGCCGGGGCGGGGCCAGTTCCATGACCACCGTGGGCGGCGAAGATTGACCGACGCGGGCCCCTTCCGTGGACATGGCCGTACCGCCCAGTATACCACCCGAACCGGAAGTAGATTTTGAAGCCGCCGTGGGCGCGAAATAGTCGGCCACGCCGTGCTTTTGCTCATCGGTGGTCACATTCAACAGCCACAGCAACAAAAAGAAAGCCATCATGGCGGTCACGAAATCAGCGTAAGCAACCTTCCACGCGCCGCCATGGTGGCCACCGCCACCCTTGACGACCTTCTTTATGATTATTGTGCCTTCGCCGTTCGCCATGATTTATGACCTAACGTGTCCGCGACGAGCTAGGCGGGCGCCAATTCGGATGTGGCGTCCTCCAGTTCGATGAAGCTGGGCCGGTCATGTCCCGACAAGGTCTTGCGGGCGAATTCCACGGAAATCGCCGGGGCATAACCTTGCACATGGGCCAAAATGCCGGAGCGCATACATTCAAGGTATTTGAACTCAGCATCGCAATAGGAGGTCAGATAGGCGCCCATGGGACCGACGACGCCATAGGCCGCCAGAATGCCAAAAAACGTGCCGACCAGGGCGCCACCAATTAGTGCGCCCAGGACTTCGGGCGGCTCGGAAATGCTGCCCATGGTGACAATCACACCCAGCACCGCCGCGACGATACCAAAGGCGGGTAAACCCTCGCCAAGTTGGGTTACGGCATGGGCCACGGAGTGGGCTTCATGCTTTCGGGATTCGATATCCTCGTCCATCATGGCTTCCAGCTCATGGGGATTTTCCGTGCCCATGGTGATCAGACGCAGGGTGTCGCACAGAAAACCGATGCCATCATGGTTTTTCACGAAGTTGGGGTAATTGGCGAAGATCGAGCTTTCCTCGGGGTTTTCGATATGCGCTTCCAGGGCCAGGGCGCCTTTACTTTTCGCCAGCTTGAACAACGAAAACTGCAGGCAGAGCAGATCCACGTAATCCTGCTTGCTGTAGGGGGCGGCCTTGAGCAATCGGGCAAGATGTTTACCCGTGGCCAAGGTCACATCCTTGGGATTGGAAATGATAAAACCACCCAGGGCAGCGCCCAGGATGATCAAATATTCCAACGGCTGCCATAGCACACGCAGATCGCCATGGGGGGCGTAGCCGCCCGCGACGGAGCCGAACACGACAACCACTCCAATGATAAAAAACATATCTCGCCTATCAATCTTGCGCCCATGCACGGGCAGTTTTGGCAGCGATCCAGGCGACCGTTCCCATAAGATTGGATGCTGGCGAGATAAGGTTAAGATAGCGTTAGTTACGGGTCGCAATTTCGCCCATGAAACTGCGGTTCGTGACAATTTCTCGTGCCTTTTGCCCCAACTATGCTCTAAATTCCACTTGCTGCTATCTGGAAACCGAGTTGGGGATCGGTAAATGGGCCGATGAGGAGCAGCAATTTCGTGATGGGGAGACGCACGATTAACATGAGTATGGACAGTATTGACCCGCGGGCTTTTCGTGATGCCATGGGCTGTTTTGCCTCCGCCGTCACGGTAATTTCCACCACCACGGAAGATGGCCAGGCCGTGGGCGTCACGGTGAATTCCTTCAATTCAGTTTCACTGGATCCACCCTTGGTATTGTTCTGCCTGGGCCGGGAAGCCACCAATTTTGATCATTTTCTGGCTTCGGGCAGATTTTCGGTCAACATCCTGCGCCACGGTCAGGAGGCTATCTCCAACGGCTTTGCCGCCGATGGCGCCAATTTCTTCAAAACCTTGGAAAGCAGCCCGTCAGCCCTGGGCAATCCCCTGGTCCCGGATACCCTGGCCATGTTCGATTGCCAGACCGAAGCGGTGCATGACGGCGGTGATCACGTGATCCTGATCGGCCGGGTGCACGAATTGCGCCATGATCCGGACGGCGATCCCCTGCTGTACTATCGCGGCCGTTACGGCGCCGTCGGCTGAGTGTTGCTCCCTACCCGGCGTCCGGCGTATCAATCAATTCCCGCACTTTGTAGCCGGCCCCACCGAGGGCGGCGGTGATTTCCGCGATATGGTCCCGATCCCTGGTTTCCAGCACCAGGTCCAGTTCCGCCATCTTCGCCGGCACGCCGGGAAAGTTGCGCTGATGCTGAACTTCCAGAATATTGCCGCCCGCATCGCCCACCAATTGCGCCACCTTGGCCAAGGTGCCGGGGCGGTCGTCGATTTCCACCCGCATACGGGTGATCTTGCCCTCCCGGATCAAGCCGCGCATCAGGATTGACGACAGCATCCGGGTGTCGATATTGCCACCGCACAGGATCAAGCCCACGACACGGCCCCGGAAACGTTCCGGATAGGCCAGCAAGGCCGCCAGACCGGCCGCGCCGGCACCTTCGGTCACGGTTTTCTCCACCGTGATCAGCAGATCGATGGCGCGCTCTATATCCTCTTCCGGGAGCAGCAGGATATCGCTGACCAAGGCATCGATGACAGACAGGTTCTGCTTGCCCGGCTGGGCCACGGCGATACCTTCGGCAATGGTCTGGCCGCCGCAATCGTTGGTTAGACCGTGACGAGCCTGATAGGCGGAGGGATAGAGCTGACTTTCAACGCCGACGATTTCGATTTCCGGCTTTATGGCGCGGGCGGCGATGGCGTTACCGGCGATCAGACCGCCGCCACCAATGGGGATCACCAGGGTATCGATCCCGGGCGCGGCCTCCAGCATCTCGACCGCGATCGTGCCCTGACCGGCGATGATCGCGGCGTCATCATAGGGGTGGATATAGCTCAGATCCCGATCTTCACGAATTTGCCGCGCATGAACGGCGGCCTCGTCCACGCTATCACCGGCCAGCACGATCTCGGCGCCAAGGTCACGGGTCTGGCGGACCTTCACGTTCGGCGTGCCGATGGGCATGACGATGGTTGCCGCGATGCCAAGGCGCTGGGCATGGTAGGCCACGCCTTGGGCATGATTGCCGGCGGAATTGGCGATGACGCCGCGGCTCCGTTGCTCCGCATCCAACTGCAGTAATTTGATCAGCGCGCCGCGATCCTTGAAAGAGCCTGTAAACTGCAGATTTTCGAACTTCAGATAGACGTCCGCCCCGGTTATCCGCGACAGCGTCTGGGATCTGGCGCACGGCGTCCGCACCACGATCCCGGCCATCTGCGCCTGGGCCTTTTGAATATCTTCAAAGCTGACCTGTTGCATCCGGCTCTCCCTTTTCGCATCGACAGTGATTTGGACATTTGCCCCATTGCCCGCCATGATAGCCTCATGATGGTCCCGGAACCCAGTTGGCAAATGTGGGCGACCTTCGCGCTGATCGTCGGCGCGATCATACTCTATGCCACCGAACGATTTCCCCTTGAACAGACATCCCTGGCGCTGTTGGCGGCACTGTTGGTGTTGTTTCATTTCGCGCCGCTGGAGATACCGGAAGAAGGCGCGATCATCCTGCTGGATGCCAGAACGCTACTGGCTGGTTTCGCCGATCCCGCCCTGGTCGCGGTTCTGGCCTTGATGGTGGTCGGGCAGGGTCTGATCCGTACCGGCGCCCTGGACGAAGCGATCCGCATCATGACCCGGCGCTTTCAGCGTAGTCCCGCCCTGGCCTTGACCGTGACACTTGTCGCGATCGCGACCCTGAGCGCCTTTATCAACAACACACCCATCGTGGTGATTTTCATCCCCGTCATGGCGACCATCGCCGAGCGCCTGAATAAAGGCCCCTCGCGGCTGATGATGCCCTTGAGCTTTGCCGCCATTCTGGGCGGCATGGTGACCCTGATCGGCTCCTCCACCAACTTGCTGGTGGCCGGCGCGGTGGCGGGCATGGAGCAACCGGCCATCGGCTTCTTTGACTTCGCCGGACCCGGCGTGCTTTTGGCCTTGATCGGTATGGCCTATGTGATCTGGATCCTGCCGCGCCTGTTGCCGGAACGGGAGTCCATGGCCAGCCAAATCGCCGGCGAGGGCAAGCAGTTCATTGCCCAGATCGAGGTACGGCCGGGCAGCCCCCTGGTCGGTCAATCCGCCGTCGCCGGGATGATCCCGCATTTGAAAGGCATGACTGTCCGCCTGATCCAGCGCGGCGAGGAAAGCCATTTGCCGCCGTTCGAGGATGTCCTGCTGCGCGCCGGCGACACGGTGGTCGTCGCCGCGACCAGGGCCATACTGACCGAAGCGCTGGCCCGCACGCCGGAATTGGTTGAACAGACGGAGGGCGAGGCGGAAGAGGGCACACCTGGCAACAGCATGCTGGCCGAGGCCATGGTGACGCCGGCCAGCCGGGTCATCGGACGCAATTTGCGCCTGGTCGGTTTCCACTATCATACCGGCTGCATCATCCTGGGCGTGCAGCGGCGTTCGCGGATGATGCGCGGCCGCATGGAGGATATCCGCCTGGAGGCAGGCGATGTCCTGCTGGTCCTGGGACCGCGCGAGAGGGTGACCGACCTGCGTTTCAGCCGGGAAGTGCTGTTGATCGAATGGTCGACCATGGAACTGCCGGCCCGCCATCACGCCAAGCGGGCCCTGGGCATTTTTACCGGCGTGGTGGCGCTGGCCGCCACCGGCGTCGTGCCCATCGCCATCGCAGCCCTGGTCGGCGCCCTGGGCATGGTCACCCTGGGCTGCCTGAATGTGCGACAGGCCGCCCGCGCGGTGGACCGGCAGGTCGCTTTCCTGGTCGCCGCCGCCCTGGCCATGGGCAGCGCCCTGCAGGCCACGGGGGGTGCGAGCTATCTGGCGCAGCACATGGTCGGCGCCTTGTCCGAGATGGGACCCGCCCTGGTGCTGTCGGCGATGTTCGCCCTGGTTGCGATCATGACCAATTTGCTGTCCAACAGCGCCACGGCGGTGCTGTTCACGCCGATCGCCATCAATACCGCCCTGGCCCTGAACGTAGACCCCATGGTGTTCATACATGCGGTAATTTTCGCCGCCAACTGTTCCTTCGCCACCCCCATGGGGTATCAGACAAATCTGTTGGTCATGGGCCCCGGACACTATAAATTCAGCGATTATCTGCGTGGC
Organism: Rhodospirillaceae bacterium; assembly: GCA_018667855.1. Classification (GTDB taxonomy): domain Bacteria; phylum Pseudomonadota; class Alphaproteobacteria. The sequence goes on along the minus strand of JABIRL010000328.1, from coordinate 28,670 downwards.
GGCACACCGTTGATCGTGCTGATTTGGCTTGCTTTTTCCCTTTTCGCGCCGTGGTATTACGGATTGTAAAGAAATTTGACGTAATTCAGCTCCCATGAAACCATTTTCGCCACAATCGCTGACCTACTTTTTTCTCTCCCGGTCCTCGGCCTGCCCCTATTTGCCGGACCGGGTGGAGCAGATGGTATTCACGGATCTGGCCTCGGCCGGTGAACCGTTGGATTTGCACAACCAACTCTCCCGCGCCGGCTTCCGCCGCAGCCAGGGCGTCGCCTATAAACCCAATTGCCCCGAATGCCAGGCCTGTCGCGCCGTGCGCGTGCCGGTGGACGAATTCACGCCAACCCGCAGCCTGCAACGGATCGCCCGGCGCAACGCGGGAATTACCGCCACCGTGATGCCGGCCAAGGGGCGCGGCGAGCATTTTGCGCTGTTCCACAGCTATGTGCGCTCCCGCCACGGCGACGGCGGCATGGCGGGCATGAACTTCGACGATTATCTGGCCATGGTGCAGGATACGCCCGTGCCCTCGGAATTGATCGAATTCCGCACCGAGGACGACGAATTATACGGCGTCTGCCTGACCGATCCCCTGGATGACGGCCTGTCCCTGGTCTACAGCTTTTTCGACCCCGAGATGGCCGGCGACAGCCCCGGCAAGTACATCATCCTGTGGCATATCGAGGAAGCCAAACGCCGCGGCGTGCCCCACGTCTATCTGGGCTATTGGATCGAGGAGAGCCGCAAGATGGCCTACAAGGCCCGCTTTCGCCCCCTCGAAGCCCACGGCCCCAACGGCTGGGAACGGCTGTAACCGATCAACCATGACCGACAAACCCCACGTCCATCACCTGGACGACGTTGCTTGGGAAACCCGCCCCGGGCGCACCGATGGCGTGCGCTGGAAATTATTGATCGACTCCGACCGCACCCCCAGCCACGGCCTCAGCCTGGGCATCCTGCAATTTCCCCCCGGCACCGTACTGGCGCCCCATCACCACGGCCCGCAGGAAATTTATTGGATCCGCGAGGGGACGGGCGAAGTGCTGATCGACGGCAAAAAACAAAATGTCAGGCCCAACTCGATCATCTATATCCCCGAAAACCATGTTCACGGCATCGAAAACATCGGCACCACACCTCTGACCCTGATGTGGGTTTTCCCCACCGATACCTGGGGCGAGGTGGAGTATTTGTTTGAGTGATCGCCGGCGCGCCAATCAGACCCGCCGCGCAGGTCTGCTCATGATGCCGCCGCGCCCGAAATGGGTCGCAGGTCATAGCCCAGGCGTGGGAAATGCACGGCCACTTCTCCTAACTGCGGGTCGTCGCGGCGGAGCACGATTTCATTGCTGTCGAGGAAGATGAGCTCGCCCTCGACCGCGTCGCGGCCGTAGTCATCGGCGCGGATCCGCGCAACGGTTCCCAGTTCAACATCTTCATCGAAGCGTTGGGATCGCCTCGGTGCTTCGGGGGTAGCGTCCGCGGCGATATCCAGGGCCTCCGTCGCACTCAGCGGTGTCGGTTCGCCGTGACCGATGGCGCGCATACGGCCCATCCATTCGTTGATGCATTCAAACGGTGCGATTTCAGGCTGCAATAAATCCGTGCGTGCGGTGAAGAACCAAAGTGCATGATAAACCGCCAGATCGGCCGCCGTCATGACATCGCCGGCGATCCACGTTCGGCCATCGGCAAATATGGCCTCCACCTGCCGCAACTGCACACGGACCAAGGGAGCGTTCCGTCTGACCGCCCGGGCCATCGCCTCGGCGCTGGGTGGAGGCAGGCCGCGCATGACCGATCTGTCGGCTTGCAGACCTTCGGGCAGATGCTCCAGGTTCGAGCCCGAGACGTAAAGCGAAATGGGGCGGAACAGGCGGTTTTCAGCCCAATAGGTGATGGCATCGGCAATTGTCGACAGCGCGGGGGGGAACAGGGTTGGGGTCGGGAAGCGGCGTTCCAACTCGCGGAGAATAAGGCTGGTATCGCAATAGATATCAGCCCCGATTTGCAGCACCGGCGTGCGGCGGTAGCCTCCCGTTAATGGCGTTAGCAGGGGTTTTGGCGCGATCGGCGGGATAATGACGGAGCGCCAGACCAGGCCCTTGAAGCCCAGGGTCAGGCGCACCTTCTCGGAATAATTGGAGAAGTCATAGTGATGCATGATTAATTCAGTCATGACGGTGATTTTGGTCAAGTCGCGCCCGCAAGGCAATCTCCTGCTACATTGTTTTTATGAACTGGTCGGACGAAGGATATGTGCTTTCGGTACGGCGCCATGGGGAGGCGGCGGCGATTGTCAATCTGTTGACGCGGGAGCATGGCCGCCATGCGGGGCTGGTGCGGGGCGGCATGGGGCGGCGGCTGCGCGGGGTGTTGCAGCCCGGTAACCGGGTGGCGGCGGATTGGCGCGGGCGGCTGGCGGAGCATTTGGGCGCCTACACGGTGGAAGGATTGCGCGATCATGCGGCGGCGTTGCTTTCGGATGGCGATCGCCTGGCCGGGCTGACGGCGGCCGCGGCCGTGACCGAAGCGGCGCTGCCCGAGCGTGAACCTCATATATCGATCCATGATGCCTTTGCCTCGCTGCTGGATGCCTTGGCGAATTCACCGGCCTGGGGCGCTGTTTATGTACGATTCGAGCTTGGCTTGCTGGCCGAGCTTGGCTTTGGTCTGGATCTGAGCCAGTGCGCCGCCACCGGCCGTACGGACGATCTGGCCTATGTCTCGCCGCGTACCGCGCGCGCCGTCAGCCGGGAAGCGGCAGGGCCCTATAAGGAACGGCTGTTGCCCCTGCCTGCCTTTCTGCTGCCGGATGGTCCGGAGGAGCTGGCGCCGGGCGACGTGCTGGATGGTCTGAAACTGACCGGGCATTTCCTGGAAACAGCGGTGTTCGCCCCCCACAATCGCCCCCTGCCCGGCCCCCGCGAGCGCCTGGTCGAACGCATTTCCCGTACAGACAATTCCGCAGATGATACAATCCAAACATGACAGAGATTCTCGAAGGCGGTGAAATCCGCGATACCCCGTTGGGTGAGGCGTTGGGCGAACGCTACCTCTCCTATGCTCTCTCCACCATCATGTCCCGCAGCCTGCCCGATGTACGCGACGGCATGAAACCGGTGCACCGGCGCATCCTGTTCGCCATGCGCCAGTTGAAGCTGAACCCAGACACGGGTTTTAAGAAATGCGCCCGCATCGTCGGCGATGTCATGGGCAAGTTTCACCCCCACGGCGATCAGGCCATCTATGACGCCCTGGTCCGCCTGGCGCAGGAATTTGCCCAGCGCTATCCATTGGTGGACGGTCAGGGCAATTTCGGCAACGTGGACGGCGATAACGCCGCCGCCATGCGCTATACCGAGGCCCGCATGACATCCGTGGCCGAGGCCCTGTTGCTGGGCATCGACCTGGACACGGTGGACTTCCGGGAAACTTACGATGGCGAGGAAAAGGAGCCGATGGTACTGCCGGCGGCCTTCCCGAACCTGCTGGCCAACGGCGCGACGGGCATCGCAGTGGGCATGGCGACCTCGATCCCGCCGCATAACATTCGCGAACTGTGCGCCGGGCTGCTGCATCTGATCAAATTTCCCAATGCCGGCCTGGACAAGCTGGTGCAGCTGATCCCCGGACCGGATTTTCCCACGGGCGGCGTGATTGTCGAGGATCGCGCCTCGATGCTGGAAGCTTATCGGACCGGGCGGGGCGGCTTTCGTCTGCGCGCCAAGTGGGAGGTGGAGAAGGGCAAACGGGGCACCTACAACATCGTGGTGACGGAGATCCCCTATCAGGTGCCCAAGGGCCGGGTGATCGAAAAAATCGCCGAATTGCTGCACCAGCGGAAACTGCCCCTGCTGGCGGATGTTCGCGATGAATCGGCCGAGGATATCCGTCTGGTGCTGGAACCGAAATCAGGCCGCGTGGAGGCCGAGGTGTTGATGGAGCATCTGTTCCGCCTCAGCGATCTGGAAGTACGCATCAGCCTGAACCTGAACGTTCTGGACGCCGATCAAACGCCGAAAGTGATGAACCTGCGGGAAGCCCTGCAGGCTTTTCTGGATCATCGCCATGTGGTCCTGGTGCGCCGGACCAACCATCGCCTGGGCCAGATCGAACGGCGCCTGGAAGTCCTTGGCGCCTATCTGATCTGTTATCTGAACCTGGACGAGGTGATCCGCATCATCCGCGATGAGGACGAGCCCAAGCCGACCCTGATGAAGACCTTCGATTTGACCGAGACCCAGGCAGAGGCGATCCTGAACATGCGTCTGCGGGCCTTGCGCCGGCTGGAAGAGATGGAGATCAGGGCCGAGGACAAGGCCCTGAAGGCGGAGCGTAAAAGCCTGAACACCCTGCTGGGTTCGGAAGACAAACGCTGGGCCGCGATCACCGATGAAGTCCGCGAGATGCGCAAGACCTTCGGCGACGATCCGGCCCTGGGGCCCCGCCGCAGCAGCTTCGCCGATGCCCCCACGGGCGAGTTGATGCCCATCGAGGCCATGGTTGAGAAGGAACCCATTACCGTCGTCTGCTCCGACAAGGGCTGGCTGCGCGCCCTGCGCGGCCATGTGGAAGAAGGCCACGATGTGCGCTACATGGACGGCGACAAGGGTCGGTTCTGGCTGCACGCCCAGACCACGGACAAGCTGGTGCTGTTCGCCACCAATGGCCGCTTCTACACCCTGGCCTGCGACAAGCTGCCGGGCGGGCGGGGCAATGGCGAACCGGTGCGTCTGTTGTTGGATCTAGCCAATGACCAGGAGGTCGTTGATCTGATGGTCCACGACAGCGAGCGAAAATTGCTGGTTGCCTCATCCGACGGCCGCGGCTTTATCGTGGAGGAGAAATCCATTGTCGCCCAAACCCGCGGCGGGCGGCAGGTGCTGAACGTCTCGGGCGATGTGGAGGCCGCTGTTTGCGCCACCGTCGAGGGCGATCATCTGGCAGTCGTTGGCGAAAACCACAAATTGCTGATTTTTCCCCTAACGGAATTGCCCGAAATGAACCGCGGCCGCGGTGTCGTCCTGCAACGATACAAGGACGGCGGCCTGGCGGACGCCAAGACCATGACCCCAAGCGAGGGCCTGACCTGGCGCCAGGCCGGCGGACGCACCCGCACGGAACTGGATCTGGAAATGTGGCTCGGCAAACGGAGCCAGGCCGGCCGCCTGGCCCCGAAAGGCTTCCCGAAGAACCATAAATTCGGTTAGCTGAACTTTGGCTAACTAAAAGCCGCGAAGATTTCCTGGAAGGCGACCAACTGGTTGCCGTTGGCCGATGACGGCACCAGGATCGGGGTGTGGATGCCGGCGTCGAACCAGGCTTCCAGGCCCTCGCGCACCTGGGAGACGCTGCCGAATAGGGTATTGTCCGCCAGCCATTTGTCACTCAAATGATCAGCGACTTTTTCCGGCTCTCCGGCGGCCATTGCCGCCTCGACCCCGGCCATTTCCTCCTCATAGCCGGATTCCTTCCAATAGTTGCGGTAATTCGGCAGTTGCGCATAGGAGGTTAAGGTTCGGCGATTGACGGCCTTGCAGGCCTCCACATCGTCATCGATACAGGTGGGGATCATGTTGCCGATATAGAAATCATCGCTGTTCCGCTTGTCCTCCGGCAGGGCGGCAAGGGATTGCGCCATGAAACTGCGGGAGGCATTGGCGAACACCATGCCGTCGCCGATTTCCCCGGCCACGGCGATCATCTTGCGGCGCATGGTAGCCAAAATGATGGGCGGCAGATCACCCACACGTTCCACAGCCTTCAGCTCGGCGACAAAATTGCGGATATCGGACAGCGGTTTGCCGGCCGTCACGCCCATGCGTTTCAGGGACGGACCATGGCTGACACCGACGCCGAAGCGGAAACGCCCGCCCGAAACTTCATGAATGAATGAAGCCGTTTGGGCATAGTCCAGCACCGTGCGGGAGTAGATCGGCGCAATGGAGGTGCCGAAGGGGATCTCGTTCGTGCACTGGGCCAGGGCCGCGCAGAGGGTCATGTTGGCGACGGTGGAGGGGCAGTAGATGCCTGTGAAGCCACGGCGTTCGATTTCCCCGGCCAACTCTAATGTCGCCTTGCGGCGGCCGGGCACGGCGGCCAGGCTAATGCTGGGCATTCTTGTCATCTTTCACTCCTGCTCGATTGCGAATTCAGTTTAGGTTTCCAGAAATTTCTTGATCACAGCGTATTCATGCATGCTGCCCAGGGTCGGCGCATGGCCGAAGCCGGGGATCTCAATCAATTGTACTTTTGGACCACGATCCACCATGGCCTGGGCAACGTCCGGGTGCAGCACATCGGAATTTTCACCGCGCAGCAACAGCACCGGGCATTCAATGGCGTCGTAGGCATCCCATTGGTCCAGATCGGCCCGATGCAGGGTCAATTGCGTCACGATCGCCGGATCGTAATGCACCGTCACCCGGCCATCATCCATGCGGCGGCAGGATGTCTCGGTCATGGTGCGCCAAAAGCCGTCGGGATTATCACCGAAGGGCACATAGACCGTGCGCAGCCACGTCTCCAATTCGCCGATCGTGTCAAAGACCGGCGGATTGCCCACATAGGCGACAATCCGCTCGACGCCTTCCATGGCGATTTCCGGGCCCACGTCGTTTATCACCATGGACGTTATGCGGCCCTTCATGGCACCACCCGCCAGGGTGATGCCCAGCACGCCGCCCATGGAGGTGCCGATCCATGACATCTGCTCTATACCCAGATTTTCACACAATGAAAGCGCCGTGCGGCCATAGCTGTCGTAACAATATTCACTATCGCGATCCACGGCCCACTGGCTTAGTCCCCGACCCGGGGTATCGGGGCAGATCACCCAATAATCCCTGGCCATGACTTCAGCCAGGGCATCAAAGTCCCGCCCCGTTCGGGCCAGACCATGCCACATGATCAGGGGTGGTGCCTCCGCGTCGCCCCATTCCATGAAATGAATTTCGCGCCCGGCGCAGGTTAGATAGCGTGATCGTCCCAGCATCGTTCTTCCTTATTCTCGCGGCCCGACCGCCGTGATATCGCCCCGCGAAACTTGGTGATAATGCCTGATGGTCCGCGATCTTAATTTTCGGTGGGCAGAGTGAAGACCTGACCCGGGAAAATCATATCCGGCTTGCGAATCTGATCGTTATTGGCTTGATAAATAACCGTGTAGCGGTTACCCGAGCCATAGACCCGACGGGCGATACGCCACAGGCTATTGCCGGGCTGCACGATGACCCGGTAGCGCGCCGTCGTGGACGATAAAATCTCAGCCTTGGCGACCCGGACAAACGGCAGCTCGATCCGATTGACCACGCGGCCCGCCACGTCCACCTGATCCACCCGCAAGGTATGGCTGCCGGGTGTTACTTCATCCTTCGGCTTTAGCTGCCAGCCCTTATCTTTGTCAGCCTGGGAGACGCCTACGGGTTTGTTGTCCACATAGGTCCGGACCGTGGCCCCCTTGGGGGCGCTGCCCGTGACGACCACATTGCCCTTGTCGTCATATTCAACTGTATCAACGCTCAACTTATTGGCGGTCGGCCCGCGTTTTGGCTGCGGTCTTTGCAACAACCGGGCCGGTGCATCACCACTTTTGGGCAGCAATATGGCGACAGCGGTTCGCGGTTCCTCGACGCGCGGCGATGCGGCTCTTTTTGTTTCGGGCGCCGGTGTGGACCCGGACACAGGCTCGGTCTCGTTCGTCGCCATCTTCATACCCGGCTTCGCGCTATTGGAAGCGTTCTTGATGACAGTCTGCACCGCCTTGGCGAGGGGGGATTTTCTGGGCGCAATTTGCGGTTCTTTTTGCAGTGATTCCTTTGTCGCCGCTACAGCCGGGGCGGCTTGTGCAACCCTGGTCGCAGCCCGAACCTTTGGCGCGGGCGGTTTGTCGCCCGGTACAATGACGGCAACGATGGATTTGGAGGCCAGCGTACGGCCGTCCAATAAGGTTGCGTGCAGGTCCAGCTCGGTTTGCCCGGCAGGCAGCGGTTCATCAATTACGGCCACCCATTCGCCCCGGTCGGAAACCGGCGCCTCGGCCAAGGTCTTGCCGCCCAGGGATAATATCACCGTCGACCCAACCGGCGCCCGGCCGGCGATCACCGCCGTGCGATCCTTGGCGATACGGACGATGTCAAACGACGGCGGCTTAACCCCGGAAGCACTTTCGGAATCACTCTCGGAAGTAATCGGCTTATCGCGGCCCGATGGCGCGGTGGCGGACTTTCGCGGCAGATCCGGCGTCGCGCCTAATTTTGGTGCGGCCAGCCTTGAACCATTTTCGGAATTATCCGGCAGGGCGGAGGTCTTTAGCGGCGCGAGGGGTTGTCGCGTCCCCTCATTTTGCGCGACTAACGGTGGGGACGGCGGCGTCTCCGCATCATCCTGCAGGGAAAAATAGGCCAATAACCCACCCAACAGGATCACCGCAGCCGCTATGATAATTGTGTTGCGCACACCGTATCTCCGAACCAATGGGAGTAAGGTAGTCCTTCCCCCCGGCGCGGGCAATCCCAAGCGAGCAGGCGAAGGCAGAGCCGGTTATCGCGGCAGCGCTACCTTGATCTCCGCGCCACCGAAACCGTGCACCTTGTCGCGGGCGCGCAGGCGCACCGTCGTCACCCCTTCCGGAATTTTCACACCCGACAGGGAACGGGTAAAGGGTTGTTCATTCTCGTGAGGATGGCCAAGTACGCGCCGGCCCAACAGCTTGCCATTTGGTCCAATCACCTCCCAGGCATTGGCGTAATGGTCCCAGCCTTTGTCAAAATGGGTGACCGTGACGGCAAAGCTATAGACGCCGGGAGCACTTTTCTGCACTTTTACACCGACCACGTCAGCTGGTCCGGCATGGCTGGCATGGGCCGTGTACAATAAGAATAGAAACACCGTTAAGTAACGTAGAACAGGAATGAACATGGCGGATATTGCCTCCCTTTGTGTCTATTGCGGTTCCCGCTTCGGGGAACGGCCAGACTACCGCGAAACGGCGGTTCATCTGGGTCAAGAAATCGCGAGGCAGGGCATCCGCCTGATCTACGGCGGCGGCCATGTGGGCCTGATGGGTGCGGTCGCGGATGCGGTGTTGGAAGCGGGCGGCCATGTGGTGGGCGTGATCCCGAAACATTTGCAGGACTGGGAGGTCGGACATAAGGGCCTGACAGAGATGCACGTGGTCGACAGCATGCATAGTCGCAAACAATTGATGTTCGAATTATCAGACGGCTTTGTCGCGCTGCCGGGGGGCATCGGAACCTTGGATGAGACCTTCGAAATCATGACCTGGCGGCAATTGCGTCTGCATGACAAACCGTTGGTGATCCTGGATCAGGATGGTTTTTGGCAACCGTTGCAAGCGCTACTGGAGGCGGTGGTGGCGGGCGGCTTCGCCGATGCGGGTATTTCCAACCATTACAGTTTGGTGGGCTCGGTCGACGAAGTTTTTGCCGCTTTCGCCGCGGCGCCGGCAATTACCGGCCCCGGCCATCCTGAAAGGTTATGAGAACCTTTGACCTCGGCCCATTGGATGGATATGTTCCGCCCGAACAATATTAGGTGGGACAAGCCGCCATAGAGGTTAGGTACATGAGCAAGATCAAAGTGAAGACACCCGTCGTTGAACTCGACGGGGATGAGATGACACGTATCATTTGGGCTTTTATCAAAGAGAAACTGATACTGCCCTATCTGGATGTAGACCTGAAATATTATGATCTGGGCATAGAAAAGCGGGACGAAACCGACGATCAGATCACCATCGATTGCGCCGAGGCGATCAAGGAATACGGTGTCGGCGTAAAATGCGCCACCATCACGCCGGACGAGGAACGGGTTGAGGAATTCGGCCTGAAATCCATGTGGCGGTCGCCAAACGGCACCATCCGCAACATTTTGGGCGGCACGGTGTTCCGCGAACCCATCATCTGTCAGAACGTGCCTCGCCTGGTGCCGGGCTGGACCTCGCCCATCGTGATCGGCCGTCATGCCTTTGGCGATCAATATCGGGCCACGGATTTCGTGGTGCCGGGCAAGGGCCGCTTGACCATGAAGTTCGAGCCCGAGGACGGCGGCGAGGTGATCGAGCGGGAAGTATTCAACTTCCCCGGCGGCGGCGTGGCCATGGCCATGTACAACCTGGACGATTCCATCCGCGATTTCGCCCGTGCCTGCCTGGGCTACGGCATTCAACGCAAATGGCCGGTCTATATGTCCACCAAGAACACTATCCTGAAAGCCTATGACGGCCGCTTCAAGGACCTGTTCGAGGAAGTGTTCGAGGCTGAGTTCAAGGACAAGTTCAAGGAAGTCGGCATCACCTACGAACATCGTCTGATCGATGACATGGTGGCCTGCGCCCTGAAATGGGAAGGCGAGTTCGTCTGGGCCTGCAAGAACTACGACGGCGATGTGCAGTCGGACACCGTGGCACAGGGCTTTGGCTCGCTGGGTCTGATGACCTCTATCCTGATGACGCCGGACGGCAAGACCATCGAAGCGGAAGCCGCTCACGGCACCGTCACCCGCCATTTTCGGGAGCATCAAAAAGGCAACGAGACATCGACCAATCCGATCGCCTCCATCTTTGCCTGGACCGGCGGTCTGAAACATCGCGGGCGCATGGACAACACGCCGGATGTGACGGAATTCGCGGAGACTTTGGAAAAAGTCTGTGTCGGCACGGTTGAAACCGGTGATATGACCAAGGATCTGGCGATCCTGATCGGGCCACAGGCGAAATGGTTGACCACGAACCAGTTCCTGGATGCCCTGGACGCCAATTTGCAAAAGGCCATGGCCTAAACAAAGCTAAGGCTATAAGCGGATCTGAGAAGATCGGGCCCGTCGTCGCAATTGCGGTTGTGGGCGGGCCCGATATTCAGAAGATTGTTGTAATGCAATATTGAGGGTTCTTCATTGGATCAACCGCCTTGCGGCGGATGCTGTGCAATCGGTCATAGTCGTTTTCAACGACACAGGAACAGCCACCAAATCCAAAGAAGACAATGTTCTTGAAGCCGAGCTCTAAATCAATCAACAGGCAATTTGGCGCGGTGGCTGTTGGAAATCGTCTTCATCCGAAGGTGCGCCATGGCCCAGGTCCACATAGATCCGTTCGCCGGGCGTTGGATACGTCTTTAACGGCTCATAGTTCCGCTTTGGCAAATCAGCCAATCTGTCAACCGCGACATACAATCTCACCGGTCCTTCGGATACGGGCGGCAGCACGGGCAATAGCAGCGTGCACATCGGCGACATCAACTCGCTTGCCTGGCTTGCTGTCCAGGTCGCCAACAGGCCGCATGGGTAAGAAGTGGTATTCCGCGCGATCGACAACCGCCCTTCGTAGTCGCTGGGCGCGGTTAGATCCATAAGGTTCTCGCCACGGAGCGGCCTATTCATCATATGAACCTGCGTCGCACCGGCGAGGCGGAAATTGACGGCACCAGGCGGTTGATATTCAAGAACCGCGAGTTCATCGAGCGTGGTGCCAAGTTCTTCCGGCCGTACGCTACTGGCTGACGCGATCAGCTTTTCTCCGCGCCAACGCATCCAAGCCTGCAAGAATTCCAGGCAGTTTGGCGCATCCTCTAAAGACTTCGCGCATTCCTTGAGGTCAATCATTTCAGGCCTAAATTATCTGTTCGAGAGCCGTCAGAATAAATATCTTAAACCTGTTATCAAAATGATAAATCAAAAAGTGCAATTCACGATACGAGCCTTGGTTACATGGTCCCGGCATTTGTTAGTTGTGGCGCGGGACCGGCAAACCATGCCATATTCACTTGAAACAAAAGACTAATTGGGGCGCCATGAAGCAAGATGCGCACGTGGGTGATGGGGTGGTAGAAGCTGGGGATTGGCGGGACGCCGAAATGGCGCAGTCGTCGGGCGTAACCTCGTCCGAGACCTATATGCAACGGTTCGCAATTGCCGTGGAATATCCGGTCGTCTTTACGGACAACCTGTTCGATCCGGATAATCCGGTCCTGGCCGATATTCTGGCGCGCTATGAGCCTGACAAATGCCATCGTCTGTTTGTTGTGCTGGATCAAGGTGTGGCCGACGCGCAACCGGATCTGCTCCGGCGCATGGAAAGTTATATGGCCCACTACCCGGGCCAGCTGGAATTGCTGGCCGTTGATACGGTATCCGGCGGCGAAGAGATCAAAAACAATCCGGATATCGTCGACCAGCTGCTGCAGCGGATGCTGGCATTGGCGGTTGACCGCCATTCCTATGTGGTGGCCATCGGCGGTGGCGCGGTGCTGGATCTGGTTGGATATGCGGCGGCCGTATGTCATCGTGGTGTGCGTCTGGTGCGTGTTCCGACCACGGTTTTGGCGCAAAACGATTCCGGCGTCGGCGTCAAGAATGGCGCCAATGCCTTTGGCGTGAAAAATTTCGTCGGCACCTTCGCGCCTCCGTTCGCGGTGTTGAACGATGCGACGTTCATCGACACCCTGGAACGCCGCGACAAGATAGCCGGCATGGCCGAGGCGGTGAAGGTCGCCTTGATCCGCGATGGCGCCTTTTTCGCCTGGATGGAAGCCAACGCCGGGGCCCTGGCCCGGTTCGACGGCGGTGCCATGGAATATATGATCCGCCGCTGCGCGGAACTGCACCTCCAACACATTGCATCCGCCGGCGATCCGTTCGAACAGGGCAGCGCCAGACCCCTGGACTATGGCCATTGGTCGGCCCATAAACTGGAAGGTCTGAGCCACCATGATCTGCGCCATGGCGAGGCGGTAGCCATCGGCATGGCAATGGACGCCCGTTATGCTGTGCTCGCGGGCATGTTGGCCGAGACGGACGGCGAACGCATCTGTAGTTTGTTGGAACAACTCGGGTTCAGCCTGTGGCACAATAGTCTCGAGCTCAAGAGCACGGACGGTCAAATCGCCGTATTGGATGGTCTGCGCGAATTCCAGGAGCATTTGGGGGGTGAATTGACCATTACCCTGATCCAGTCCGTGGGCCGCGGCGTGGAAGTACACAGCATCGATCAGGCAAATATGCTGGCCGCTTTGGAATGGTTGCGGGACAGGGCCGGCGCGTGAAACTTAGCGCGGATAGCGGCGGTGCCCATCTGACCTATTGCACCAATATTCATCCCGGCGAGACCTGGGAACAGACGGCGCATGCCCTGCGCGTACATCTGCCGAAAGTGAAAGCCGAATTTTGCCCCGACCAGGATTTCGGTGTCGGTCTGCGCCTCTCGGCCGTGGCCGCGCGGGATCTTCTGGCGCCGGAGGCCTTTGCAGAATTACAGGATATTCTCCGCAGCAATGGCCTTTATGTCTTTACCATCAATGGTTTCCCTTATGGCACCTTTCATGGTACCCGGGTCAAGGAAGAGGTCTACCAGCCCGATTGGCGCACGCCTGAGCGGCTGGCCTATTCGAACCAGTTGGCTGATCTTCTGGCCCGCCTGCTGCCCGAGGACGATAGCATCGAGGGCAGCATCTCAACCGTTCCTGGCGGCTTCAAACCGGCCGTCGAGGGACCGGAAACCATCAAGGCCATGGCGGAAAACGTTCTGCGCCATGCCGCCTATCTTGTGCACCTGCGCCGGGTCACCGGCCGCAGCATCGCCCTGGCCCTGGAGCCGGAACCATGCTGCGTCCTCGAAACCACCGAGGAAGCGGTGAACGGTTTCAAACGATATTTATTCAATGGCGGCGCCATCACCCAGATGAGCAAATATACCGGCAGTTCCCGCGCGGAGGCCGAGGCCGACCTGCACCGCCATCTTGGCATCTGCTTGGATCTTTGCCATGCGGCGGTGGAATTCGAGGATCCGGGCGAAGCGGTGGATACGCTGGCGGCGGCCGGCATCGCCATTCCGAAAGTACAGATCAGTGCCGGCCTACGCCTGCCGCAGGTCAGCAAGGCAGACATCGCCCGCATCCAACCCTATGACGACACAGTCTACCTGCATCAGGTTGTCGCCAGGACCGAGCGCGGCCTAGAACGCTATCTGGATCTGGATGAGGCCTTTGCCGCCTATAAGGAGGCTGAAAAGCCCGAATGGCGGGTGCATTTTCATGTACCGATCTTTCTTGGCGACCTGGATGGTTTCGCCACCACCCGGCCGGCCGTGGAAAAGTTTCTGGCCCGGCAGCGGCAAGACCCGGTAACCCAACACCTGGAAGTGGAAACCTACACCTGGGATGTGCTGCCGGAAGAGCACCGCAAGGACGACGTAGTCACCAATATCGTCAAGGAAATGCGCTGGGCCCATGATCAATTGGCCCATGATCAGATAGCGGGTGAACGTTTAGAGAGCGGGGACGCGGCGGCGCAATGAACTGGAATGTCGCCTTGCGCCTGGGCCGGGTCTCGAACCTGCCGACGGTCTGGTCCAACAGTCTGGCCGGTCTGGTCCTGGCCGGCAGCGGCTTGGCGCTCGATATCGGCCTTGGCCTGATGGTTATCATGTCGTTGTTCTATGTGGGGGGGATGTATCTCAACGACGCCTTCGATCATCTTATTGACGCGGTGGAGCGGCCGGAAAGACCCATCCCCTCGGGTCAGGTCAGCGCCCGTACCGTGTATATTAGCGGCTATGGCATGTTGGTCATCGGCATCGCGGCCCTGTTCTGGTGGGGCCGGAGTCTGGACCATGGCTCTCTGGCGCCGGGCCTGGCCGGCATCGCCCTGGCTGGCGCTATTATATATTATGACTGGCGACACAAGACGGACCCGGTCGGACCCGCCTGGATGGGCCTGTGCCGGGTTCTGATTTATCTCTCGGCCGCATTCCTGGTTACGGCGCAGCCGCCGATGATTTTATATTTGGGCGCCCTGGCCTTGTTTTGTTATCTGATCGGTCTGACCTATATCGCCAAGCAGGAAAATCTGGGCCGGGTCGCGAACTTGTGGCCGCTGCTGTTTCTGGCCGTACCAGCCGTGGCGGCAATCTGGATCGCGGCGACCGACGGCGGCATCGCCCTGATACTTGCCGCCGCGTTCGTCATCTGGATGATCAACGCCCTGCGCTATCTGTGGCGCCGCCAGCCGGGCGATATCCCCCGTGCCGTGGTCAGCCTGATCGCCGGCATGTCATTGTTGGACGCGGTCCTGATCGCCCATATGGGCGCCCCGCAAATGGCCTGGGCGGCAGCCGTATGCTTCTGCCTGACCCTGGCCTTTCAACGCTTCATTCCGGGGACCTGAGATTTCATATGGCGGCGTCGAGAGCTTAGTATTTCTGTCTAGAATACTGTCGCCATAATGCGCCCCAAAATGTAGTGGCCTCATCATTGTCGGAAATAAGACTATTAAGCACGTGGTCACAGGACCATCTGGGTGCAGCGAAAATGAGCCAATACTTTGCCGGTATCCTCTGCCGTTACCGTCGCATCCCAAAGCTGCGTTGTGCGGCCAAGATGCGATGGTTTCGCGGAACATAATACTTTGCCTTTCAGCGCGGTCCCCACGAAGCTAGAGGTGAGGTCGATAGTGGTGAAGCCGTTGGCCCCCTCGGGCAAATTACGAACGGCGCCGTAGCCACAGCAGGTGTCCGCGAGGGTCACGACCGAACCTCCATGTAAAAAGCCATGCCACGCTGTATGGAACTTTTCGATTTCAAGCTGCCCCAGGACTTCATCCGGCTCGACTTTTAAAACCTCGAATGCCAGCCGCCCGGGAAGATAATCAAGCGCCCTGGAATTCCATTCTTCAATTGTATTGGGTACCGCGATTTTTACGTTGTTCATTTGATTTTCCTTAGATTGTTGGGAATATGTCGCAATGCGGCAGCGCGTTCATGGCCGCAGCCGGAGCGGCCGGCGGAACGACCGGTCTGCGACTTTAGTGGTCAAACCGGACAGGGCGCCGCTGCCGATCAAGATGCCCGACAGAATGAATATTAGTCCCGCGACCAGCACAGAGGTGACTGTTTCCCCAATCAGGAAAACGCCCAACAACATAGCGGTGACGGGGCTTAGCGTCAGGTAAAGGACGGTGGTGGTGGCTGGAAGCCAACGTAGCGCCCAGGTAAAAAGCGAAAACTGGATTGCCCCGGAAACCGATCCGAGAAACAGGACAGCCAGCCAGCCTTCTCGGGTGAGCACCGGAACACCAACAGTGCCGGATTGAAAGTAGGTCAGCGGGAACAGTGCCAGCGCCGCGAAAACCATGGCCAGGGCCGTAACGAAGAGCGGTCCATGGCGCATGAGGGTGCCGCGGCCGAAGACCGAGTAGATGGCCGCGCAGAATACGCCAAGCAGCATTAAACTGTCGCCAACCAGGTATTCGGAGGTTGATAGATTGATCGCTTCCAAACCGAAAACGAATGCGACACCCATGAATGCCAGGCCGACGGCGATCAACTTTGCCAGTGTCAGGTTTTCCCGGCCAAACAGCACCGCCACGATCAACGTCTGTATGGGTATGGTGGCCAGGCCGACAGCACCGCGCGCCGCCGGAATATATTGTAGGGAGGCATTCAGCGCCCATGGAAAAAAGCCAAAAAACAGAATGCCTAGCAACGCGATTTTGCCATACTCCGTCAGGGGTATTCGATGCTTTGGCCAGATGAAAGGCAGCACCGGGGCGAAGCAAATTACGGAGACGAAATTTCGATAAAACGCCAGGGACACCGGATCGGTTTCTCCGATGACAAGGCGGGTGGCGACAACGCCCCCACCCGCACTCAAGGCGGCAACGGCTGCCGCAGCATGCGCAAACAAGGTCTTGTTCATGGAATTCGCCCTTCTGGTTACAGGCTTGACGCTTTGTAGCTTTAAATTTGCAAGTTACTAATTACGCAATAAACTTTAAAAATGCAAGTCACTATGTTATATTCCGCGCCAGATGATTTTCGATTGGTGAATGAAATGCAGAAATCCGCCGTACGGAATGATGATCACAACTTCAGATCACAATGTTCCATCGCCCGTACATTGGAGTTGGTGGGCGACAAATGGACCCTCCTCATCATCCGAGACCTCATGTGGCACGGCAAACACACCTTTCAGGTGCTACAGGAGAGTGAAGAGCGTATTCCGACGAATATCCTCTCACAGCGCTTGAAAAAACTCATGCAATGGGGGCTGGTGGATCGCGAACCCTATCAAGATAGACCGGTTCGCTATGCCTACCATTTGACAGAGACAGGCCGGTCATTGGAACCCGTGCTGTTGCAAATCATGGGATGGGGTCATGCCCAGCTGGATGGCGGGTATTTTGATCCGAAATCCCGGTGAAGCACACCGCCCCGGGCGGAAAGTTCAGTTCCGTCGCTTCAAGTTCTGAATTTAAACCATGGACGGCGCGCCAGAGCCCAATTTGAACCCCACGAAGCTCACACCGGGTCAATTCATGCGCTGTCATTCCCGCTGGAAAACACCCGTTTCAGGATGATCGGACTGAGCACCGTCGTCACGACGGCCATCACCACCACGGCGGAAAATAGGTTCTCGACGATCCGGTTGTCCGTTCCGACAACCTCGAACAAGCCGGCTTCCAAGGCGATACCGGCGACCACCAGTTCGACGGCGCCGCGCGGGCTCATGCCGACGCCGATCGCCGCCGCATCCCTGGCGGAAAACCCCGCCGCCCGGGCGGCGCCACCGGCGCCGGCGATCTTGCCGAAAAAGGCGCAGGCGATCAGCAAGCCGGCAAACACCGGTGCTCCGATCAAGGCGCCGAGATCGAGGTTGAAGCCAATCGAGGCGAAGAAGATCGGGGCCAGGAAGCCAAAGGTCATCGCCGAGACGGCGCTCTTCACGCGTTCGTAGCTTTCTGCATCGATGGTCCTGCGGCCGAAATAGAGACCAGCCACAAAGGCGCCAACGATAAAGTGGAGCTCCAGCCATTCCGCCAGCACGGCAAAGGCGAAGGCGGCGGCCAGGACGGCGCTGATTTCCAATTCGCGGGCCTTCAGGTAGTGCATCAGGCGACCGCCCCTGGGAAAGACATAGACACCGACCAGGGTCGTGATGACAAAGAACAGCGCAATCTTGCCGAACAGCAAGGCGACGTCCGCAAATCCCAACGGCTCGCCGAACGTCAGCAGGCCAGTCAGCCAAGCCAGCAGGATCAGGCTAAAGATATCGTCGAACACCGCCGCCGAGATGATGGTCTGCCCCACTCGCGTGGTCAGTTGACCAAGGTCCATCAAAATCCGTACTGTCGCCGGCACCGCCGTGATCGCCAGCGCGATGCCGATAAACAGGCATTGCGCCAGTTTAGCCTCGCTTTCAGGTAGAAACCCCCAGCCCAGGCCGACGCCCAACGCCAGCGGCAATGCCATGCCGCCCAGCGCCACCATCAGCGCGCCGCCCGAGTATTGGATGATCTTGTGCGGCTGCATCTCGATACCGGCGAACAGCATCAGCAGGAACATCCCCAGGTCGGTGAGGGAGACGAAGACCTCGTTGCCTGCCAGGTCAACCAGATCAGGGAAAATGCCTGGATACTCTGCGACCACGGCGCCAATCGCTATGCCGGCGATCAACTCTCCGACCAGGGCCGGCTGGCCAACATGCTCGGCGATCTCGCCGAACACCCGGGTTGCCACCAGCAGTATCAACAGGACGTAAAACAGATCCATCGCAACAGGCTCAGTTCCTCATTGCCAAGTCATCTCGCCATATTGTCAGGAGCTTACGCGAGACACCACCATATTGGGGTTATCGTGGGCCGTAGTTGAAGCCCAAGCGGGAGCCAGCCCAACTCCGGTCAAAGGTATAACGTGCCAAACCCGGAAATGAGAATTTACCATTGTCATGGTCTCTGTCAGATGAGTAGGAGAGATCCTAGTTTGGGGCCAGGACCATCGAATAGTGCCATGTGTGGACAGCAAATTCGGAAAATTCGAACCACAAACCCACTTTACAACTAACCGTTTTCTTCCATCAAAACTGCATGCCGCTGGAATGGCGACTTTGGCTCAGAAACAGACTGTAAGAATTCTCTGATAAAAAACCCGAGACTAGGGGTATAGACCTGCCCCCTAGGCCGCTTTGCGAGTGGCGGTATGGGCGGCGATTTGTTTCCGCCTGACCTTGGTCTTTCAGCGCTTTATTCCGGGGATGTAGAACCAAAAATGTGATCCAGGACGATTTGTTTCACATCCGTGCCGGCAATCTCACCGTCCGGCAGCAGATCGCCTTCGGAACTGATGATCAGGGGGCCGTCCTCGGGGCGGTCGGTGAGGCGGCCGTGGGAACCCTTGACCAGGCTGGCATCCAGGGGAATGACGTCCATCAGGGTGCGGAAGCCCAGGGCCTTCTTGGCCAGGCGCCAGCCGATAGCCAGGGGCGGCACACTGATCGCCGGGTCCATGAACAATTCAACGGGGTCGAAGCCCGGTTTGCGGTGAATTTCCACGGTGCGGGCAAAATCGGGCGCCTTCGCATCGTCGAGGAAATAATAGTAAGTGAACCAGCGGTCGGCCTTGCTGATGGCCACCAGGTCGCCGGCCCGAGGGTGGTCCAGGCCATAGGCCCGCTTGCCTTCGTCATCCAGCACCACTTCCACGCCATCCAGGCCCTCGATCAGGGCCTTGACTGACGCCCGCCGTTCCGGATCGGGGACATGAATATGGGCGATCTGATGATCGGCGATCGCGAAAGCATGGGAAGCGCCGGGGTCAAGAAGTTCCCGGCCATGTTCTTCCTCGCGGACTTGTATCAAACCCGCTTCACGGAGCGTCCTGTTGATATGCACGGGGCCGGACACATTGGTAATGCCGTATTCCGACAGCACGACGATACGGGTGCCGTCCTTGTCCGCCTGTTCGATCAACTGGCCGCACAGGGCATCCACGGCGCGCACTTCTGGTTCAACTTCCGCAGCGTCGGGGCCGTATTTCTGCAGGCAGTAATCCAAATGCGGCAGGTAAACCATGGTCAAGGTGGGATCGCGGGTTTCCCGCATATGCAGGGCCGAGCGGGCGATCCAGTCAGAGGCGACAAGATCCGCCGCCGGCCCCCAGAAACGGAACAAGGGGAATTGCCCCAGGGTGCCGTTCAGCTCGCCGCGAAGGTCCTCGGGGGCGGCGTAAATGTCGGGCAGTTTGCGGCCATCGGCGGGATACATGGGCCGGGGCGTGACGGCCCAGTCCACATCCGCATACATATTGTACCACCAGAACAGCTTGGCGCAGCTGAAGTCAGGGTCGCGCGCCTTGGCCGCGTCCCAGATTTTTTCACCGGCCACTAGTTTGTTGGACTGGCGCCAGAACCAGATTTCGGACAGATCACGGAAATACCAGCCGTTGCCCACGATGCCGTGTTCCGCCGGTGTAAGGCCCGTGACGAAAGTGGACTGCGCCGCACAGGTCACCGCCGGCGTTACCGTACCAAGCGGCTTCATGACGCCGCGCTGGGCGAGTTTCGAGAGGTTCGGCGTATTCGGCCCCATCAGGGACGGTGTCAAGCCGACCACGAGAACGACAATTGTACGCTGCACTTAACTTCCCCCCATGGCAGCGCCTTAAGATCGGCGCTGCCTTATCACGTGGACTTATCAGGTGGTCTTCTATTCCGCAGGTTCGACCACGGCTTCCTGGCCACGCAGGACGGAATTGCCTTCCCACAGCTCCGACTGATCAACCCGGGGCCGGTCCCCGTCGTCGCCCAGATCCAACCGGCCGCTTTGGCCGAAAAAGCTGATGGGGTTGCGCCAGACAACGGTTTCGATATCCGCCTCTGAAATGCCGGCCTCGCGCATGGCGGCAACGGTCTTGGGCACTTTCAGCGGATCGGAGACGCCCCAATCGGCGGCACTGTTGATGGTGATCCGCTCGGTCCCGTATTGCTGCACCAGGGCGGCCATACGGCCCTCGTCCATCTTGGTATGGGGATAGATGGAATGGCCAGCCCAGCAGCCGCTGTCCAGGGTCGCGCCAAGGGTTTCTTCGTTGTTGTGATCGATCAGCACCCGCCCCGGATCGATACCGGAGGCCTTGACCAGATCGATCGTGCGTTCGGTTCCGACCTTTTTGTCCCGGTGCGGTGTGTGGATCAGAACAGGCAGCTCAAAATCTAGCGCCAATTGCATCTGCGCCTCGAAATGGCGGGTTTCCTCCGCCGTCTGGTCATCGAAACCGATCTCGCCCACACCGACGCAGCTTTCCTTTTCCAGATAGATCGGCAACAGCTCCATCACGCCGTCGGCGACGTCCGGATTGTTGGCTTCCTTCGGGTTCAGCCCGATGGTGCAGAAATGGTGAATGCCGAATTGCTTGGCGCGAAACCGCTCCCACCCCACCAGGGACAGAAAATAATCCTCGAAAGCGCCCACATGGGTGCGCGGCTGGCCAAGCCAGAACGCCGGTTCGATGATCGCAACGATACCGGCATCCGCCATGGCCTGATAGTCATCCGTGGTGCGGGACGTCATATGAATATGGTGGTCAAACATTTTCATGGCTTATTCCTAACGTAGCAAATCCCAGGGGTTTCAACGGTCCCTAGGCGGCATCCAGGTTCACGATCAAGTCTACATCCTCGGGTACCGCGCGGCCGGCGGCCCGGCGTTCCGAGGCAAAGGCGGTGACCATGCGTTTCAATTCAGGCGTCGCGCGGCCGGCCAGATCGGCGGTGCGCCCGACCAGTACGGCCAAAAAGATCGCCTTCAGGATCATTTGATTAAAATTCGCCTCCGGGAAATGGGCGGCCGGGTAGGCATTTTCGCAGGCAATCGCTTCGAACACGTCCAGGACATTGGTACGGCAGGCGTCGATGGCCAGCTCCAAATAGCGCTCCGGTTCCGGCAGGAAGGAAAGACTATGAAGCACCGCCGCCTGCTCGCGATAATCACCGCGCAGATAGACCTGACGGACAAATCCCGCATGTTCGTCCCCCGGCAAGGCCGATAACGCACGCAGCAACAGCGCCGTGCGGGCCACATCGTCCAGCCGCCAACGTTCGGCGCCGATCACACCGGCATCGGTCAGGGCCTGATAATCGGCATTTTGCAATGGGATATCGCGCAAGCGCCGGGCGGCGCCGGCAAAGGCGGCGCGAAACCGCGTGCTAACCGGCACCTCGTCCGCCGCCGGCCAGACCCGTTCCAGCCAATCCCGCTCCTTGCCTTCAATCCGGGCCCACAATATGTCGCCAAAGCATTCGCGCATTACGTCATCCGTGTCCTTTTTCAGGCGGCGTCCAGGCAATAATCTCGTCGGCGAAATGGCGCAGATAATCCCTCATCCAGGCACTGAAATTCGTGGGGCTGGCAGCCACTTCCGCCATCAGCGCATCAGGGTCCAGCCAGCGATAGGCCTTGGCCTCCGCCGGGTTCGGCGTAATGGCTCCATTGAAGTTGCCAAAATACACATGTACCAATTCGTGCTCCACCAGACCGTTGCCCACATCGGCGCGGTAGCTGTGCTGGCGGGCCGGGTACAGATCACAGGTAAATCCCATTTCCTCGTCCAGGCGCCTTCCCGCCGCCGCACGAACGTCATCGTCCTCACCCGGATGGCCGCAACAGGTATTGGCCCACAAGCCCGGCGAATGATATTTGCACGCCGCCCGCTGCTGCAGCAGGATCTGCCCGGCATCGTTCTTGATGATGACGGAAAACGCGCGATGCAACAGACCCTGGCGGTGGGCCTCCAGCTTCTCGCACAGACCAACCTGCTGGTCATGCTCGTCCACCAGGACCATCACCTGGAACGGCACGCCATGTTCGTCCGATACGATGACTTCGCCTGCGCTCATCACTTCCACACCCTAGTTGGTGAAGTCCTTGCTCATAACATAGGCTGTAAGGCTTTTCCGCTGTTTTTTATTATAGCGCCGTTTCCATGACGGCATGCCGCGAAAGCCCTTGGTAATACGCCGATAAACGAAGCCCGGCTCGTATTTTTCTGGCTTCAGTTTAGGTGCCTTGCCCGGATAGGCCTTTTGTCCGTGACAGCGGGCACATTGCTTTTGAAACAATTTCCTGCCGACGGCGATATTGTCCGGATCGTTGAGGAAGGCCTTGGCAATCTTTGCCTCATCCGCCCGCAGGGAGCCCGGCTGGGCGATGAACGCCATGCCGCCAATGATCAGGATCAGAAAAAAGCGCAACAAAAGTATCTCCATAATAAGCGAAAACCAGCCCCCTCCCTGTTTCAGGGGAAGGGGCTGGCGATCGCGGTCCGTTCCCTAAATGTGACTAAGGAACGATTTTATAGACCTTGTCCAGACCGCCCAAGGGGCCGCCGGGAACCGGGCCGGTAAGGTCGGTCGCCATGACGTACACTTCGCCACTGCTGTCTTGACCGAAGCCCATGACATAGGAATTCCATTTCGGCATATTGGTGATGTTCATCTTTTCCATGGACCATTTCATGCCGGTCATCTTGGCGGCGAACAGTTGCCCGTCCTTCAAGACGAAATTTTTCGACCAGTCACCAAAGAAATAGGTGCCGTCCCAAGCCTTGTTGGCACCGCGATAGACATAGCCGCCGGTGATCGAAATACCCTTGCAGCCATCGGGATTGGCCGAACAGTTGTTGTATTCCAAAACCGGATCGATCATGCCCTTGTCATTGCAACTGGCAGGCTCTTCATTCGGCTTCTGATAATCGAAGCAATGAGTGCCTTCCTTAACGCGCCAACCGTAGTTGCCGCCCTTTTTGATGACATCGATCTCTTCGTAGTTGTTCTGGCCCACATCGGCGCAGATCAAATTTTGGTCGCCGCCCATGTCAAAGGAACAACGCCATGGATTGCGGAAGCCATAGGCCCAAATTTCGTCCAGGGCATCTTCGTTACCGACGAAGGGATTATCCTTCGGTACGGCATAACCTTCTTCACTGTTGACGTCGATACGAAGAATTTTCCCATTTTTGGAGCCCAAATCCTGACCATTACCCGAAACAGGGTTGTGGCCCAGACCGTAGTCATTGGCATAGCCGCCGTCGCCCATGGAGGCATAAAGCATGCCGTCGGGACCAAAGCCGATCCAATGGCCATTATGGTTGAACTGCGGCCAATCAATGGTGGAGAGAACCCGGCTGTAGCCGGGGTCGGCCTTGTTCGGGTCGGACTTCGACACACGCCGTTCGGCAATCACGTTCTTGTGGCTGAAGAACAGCAGGTTCGCCAGATTGGGCGAGCCGTGAATGGGTATGGAATAGGAAACATAGAACAGCCCATTGCTCTTGTAATTCGGATGGAAGGCAAGGCCCAGCAGGCCGCGCTCGTCAAATTCCGGGACCAGGGGAACGATGTTTTCCCTGATATTAAGGAAGTTAGACATCTTCCCGTCCGGCTGCATGACCTTGATGGTGCCAATCTGTTCAATAATGAACAGGCGGGGATCGCCTGCCGGCGCCGTCGCCATCAAAGGATGCTGCAGCCCCGAGGCGACCTCTTCCAATTTCACATCCAATGCCGACGCGGGGCCGGCGAAGGTTGCTGTCATGGCTGCCGTAACGGCGGCCAGCGCTAATTTCTTAAGCATGAAGCCCTCTCCCTGATTGTTGTTCTTACATTGTGAGACATTTGCTTTTGAGACATTCGTTCAAGACGATCGCGACTTGGACGACTTTATTACCAGTACGTCTACGCGGTACCGTATTGTCCTACTGACTTCGCATCCGGGTCAACCGCATTCTCGTAACATTGGCGTCATTCGCCGACTATTTCGAACCTCAAAGCCATCAGGCACAGAATTTCGAAAGCCATTTGGGCGCCGACCTGCACGGTATTCGTTGTGGCGTCATATTGCGGCGCCACTTCGACCAGATCGCCGCCGACCACGTTCAGACCGGCCAGGCCGCGCAGCAGCGCCTGGGCCTCCCGCGGCGTCAGCCCGCCCACCTCCGGCGTGCCGGTGCCGGGCGCGAAGGCCGGGTCCAGGCCATCGACGTCAAAGGTTACATAGACCGGTCCATCACCAACCACGGCGCGGGCCTTTTCGATCACCGTCGCCACGCCCATTTCGGCGAATTCCTCCGCATGGATCACCGTCATGCCGGCTTCGTAGGACAATTCCCAGAGGAATTCAGCCGAGCCGCGAATGCCGATCTGGATGGTGCGGTCCGGATCGATCAGCCCTTCCAGGACGGCGAGGCGAAAGGGCCCGCCGTGATGAAATTTCGAGCCGTCGTATTCGCCGGAGGTATCGCAATGGGCATCGATATGGACCATGGCCACGGGACCGTGTTTGGCCGCGATCGCCTTGAGAATGGGATACGAGATTGAATGATCGCCGCCAATCCCCAAAGGACGGACGTCACTTTCGATGATACGGCGAAAATGCACCTCGATGTCCTCGATACATTGTTCAAGCTTGAAGCGGCTGCGGAACGGCACATCGCCCACATCGGCTATCTTGCAGACCGCCTCGGGCACGATGTTCAGGGCGTGATTATAGGGGCCGATCCGTTCCATGGTGCGGATCGCCCGCGGCCCGAACCGGGCGCCATTGCGATTGGTCACGCCAAGATCCATGGGTACGCCGACCACCGCGATATCAAGATCGGTAAAGTCCTCGCGATGCTTCAGTCCCATGAATGTCGGTATGCCGCCATAGGGAAGCGTGCGGCTGCCGTCGTCCTTGAACAGTTTGTCGACCACAGCCTTGAATGTGGGATTGAACACCACATCGCCGCCGATGTTGCCGTATTTCTCCCGCAGCGCTTTCAGTTTTTTCTCGTCCATGGCGATCCTACCGAGATGACTTAAGGCAGATAGGGAATATGGGGCACGCCAAGCTGCGATTGCAAGATACGTTGGGCGTCCTCGACGAATTCGCACAACAAGGGCCGGGTTTCGCGCGGGTCTATGATGTCCTGGCCCGTGGACTCCGCCGTCAGAAACGGAGAGGCCAGGGCCTGCAAACGGGCCTCGATCTCCTGACGTTTGGCATCCGGATCATCGGCCGCCTCGATCTCGGCCCGATAGGCGGCCGCCGCGCCGCCCGAGATATGCATGCTGCCCCAATTCGCCGAGGGCCAGGCATAGCGGCGGAACATCCCCGTGGGGCGATGGTGGCATTGCCCGGCGACGCCATAAACACGGCCCAGAACCACGGTCGCCCAAGGCATGCGGCTGTTGCACACGGTGGCGATCATCCGCGCACCGGCCCGCTCGATACCCTGTTTCTCCGACTCCAGCCCAACCATGAAGCCCGGCTCGTCACAAAGTGAGATCAGCGGAATATGGAACGTATCGCACAGCTGGATCAGCCGGTTCACCTTGCTGCCCGCCGCCACATCCGTTGAGGAGCCGTTGAAGCGGGGATTGTTGATCATGATGCCCACGGGATAGCCGTTGATCCTGGCCAGACCGGCCATGCGGGCGCGGCCATAGAACGGCGCGATTTCGAAAAACGAATCCCGGTCGACCACGGCACGCAGGATCTTCTTGGCATCGTATGTCTTGCGCCGGTCCTTTGGCATCGCGGAAAGCAACATTTCCTCACACCTGTTCGGATCGTCCGAGGTATCACCCCGGGGCGCCATTTCGTGCACGTTGGATGGCAAATAGCTCAAGAACGCGCGGATCTGCTGATAAGCGTCGGCCTCGTCCTTAGCCAGATTATCCACGCAGCCGCTCAGACGCACATGGATATGATCGCCGCCCAAATCCTCCTTGGCGATATCATAGCCCAGGGCCGCCTTCACCACCGGCGGGCCGCCGGGGAAAATCTGGCTCATCCCCTCCACCATGACCGAGAAATGGGATAACGGCGCCTGCACCGCCGGCAGACCCGCGACCGAACCCAGCACGGCGGAGACCACCGGCACGGCGGACAGTTGCTGTACTTCGTACTGCACCCATTCATTGCCGTCAGGCAGATAGGTCCGCCCCATCTCCTCGAACGAACGAACACTGCCCCCCGCCGCATCCAACAGGCGCACATAAGGCAGGCGCCATTCCAAGGCCCGTTTCGAGGCCCGCATCTCCAGCCCCATGCCGCCGCCCGAGCCGCCTGAGCCGCCGCGCACTGTGAAATCGCCGGCGGTTAGAATGACCTTGCGGCCGTCGATCTGGGTGATGCCCTCCACTAAACCGCGGGGCAGAAAATGTTTCAGTTCGTTGTTTTCGTATGTCCCCCGCCCGGTCAGGCCCATGAATTCCCGAAAGGTGCCGGGATCGGAAATGGCGTCGATACGTTCCCGCACGGTCAGTTTGCCGCGTTTGCGCTGGCGGGCCACGCCTTCGTCACCGCCCATCTGGTTAGCGAAGGCGCGCCGTGTTTCCAATTCCTCAACTTCCTTTTCCCAAGACATGGGCGAACTCCTTATTTTCAAATCGGCATATGTAAGTGGGACAGATTTCGCGGCGGTTTGTGGGACCATATTACGCAATTGCTTGGCTCCGGTCACAATTCAATCCACACTGTGTCGGTCGGGTGAGGGGAATTTCGGAATGAATGGCGCGTTGTGTGGCGTACGGGTGTTGGATCTGTCCCGCTATGTGGCGGGCGCCTATTGCGGGAAATTGTTATCCGCATTTGGGGCCGAAGTGATCAAGGTGGAACAGCCCGGAACCGGTGATCCGGCACGCCAGATGGGGCCGTTTCCCAACGGCACCCCAAATCCGGAGGCCAGCGCGCCCTATCTCTACCTCAACACCGGTAAGCGTGGCCTGACCCTGGATCTCAAACAGCAACGGGGCGTGGATATTCTAAAAGACTTGATCAAGGACACGGATATTCTGATCGAAAATTTCGCCCCCTGCGTCATGCCAGCCTTGAACCTGGACTACCGAATATTGCAGGCCATCAACCCGAAACTGATCATGGTTTCCATCTCCAACTTCGGACAGAGCGGGCCCTATCGCGATTACAAGGCCAATTCCATGATCGGGCTGGCCATGGGCGGCTACATGTTCATCAACGGCGCACCGGACCGCCAACCGCTGTCGGGCGGCGGGCGGCAGCCGGCCTATCAGGGCGCCCTGCATGGCTATTCAGGGGCCATGGCGGCCCTGCTGTCACGCGAATGTAGCGAGCGCGGCCAGCATGTGGATATCTCGATCCAGGAATGCATGACCTCGATCCATCAGTTCACCATCAACCGCTATGTCTATGTGGACCGCATCCAGCAGCGCATCGGCAACCGCTATCAACGGGCCCATCCCATCTGCATGTATCCCTGCGCCGACGGCCTGGTCTCCATCGCGGTCAGCCAACCGGATCAGTACCAACGGTTCCTGGAATATACCGATACCCTCCATTTGCTGGATGACCCGCGCTTTGCCACCACTTTCGCCTGTTCCGAAAACACCGAAGCCTTCGACGAACATCTGGCGCCGTGGATGCTGGCCCACGGCAAGGACAAGATCGTGCATGGCCTGCAGGAACGCCGGGTTCCGGTGGCTTACGTCAACGACATGGCGTCGATCATGGAAGACCCGCAATACCGCAGCCGGGGTTTCTGGCACGAAATCGACCACCCCGTGGCCGGCACCCACTCCTATGCCGGCCTGCCCGTGCAAATGAGCGGGACACCGCCCCATTTCACCCGCGCGCCGCTGTTGGGCGAACATACGGATGAAATTCTCGGCGAAAGACTTGGATTCAAGCCGGACCAGCTGACGCAATACCGGGACGGAGGCGTGATATGAACCAGGCAGGCGCACTTGATGGCGTGCGGGTGATCGACCTGACGCGCGTTTGGGCCGGGCCGCACGCAACGCGCATCTTCGCCGATCTGGGCGCGGAGGTCATTCATGTCACATCGCGCAAGCTGGCGGGCG